>JAGZDD010000053.1 GCA_018369015.1 Clostridiales bacterium
CTTTGGAGAAGGTATTTTTTGTTTCATATGGGGTGTAACAAAAAACTATATATAATGTATTGGGGGGGTTTACGATTATTATAATACACAATTTATAGCTAAAAGTGTTCACAAAAATTTATTTTTTTCAAAATGTTTTTTGTGCAATATGTGAAACCGATACCATAAACTTTCATGCTGCGCTGGGCGCAGCATATCCGCAAATGAAAGCCGGCTGCTTTTGTTTATGTGCGATAAAGAAGTAATAGAAATCTTTTTCAGACTTACTGCTTTCACTGGCCGCGCCTGTGGGCGGCTGGTATTTAGTTTTCAATAGTTTTTCAGTTCGACAAACTGGAAGTTGTTACAGTGTCATCACATAAATCTGGCAAGGGTTCCACTCATCCCATAACGTAGGGAACACTTCAAGCTCCTTAAAGCCCAAAGACATGTAGAACAGATTTGTTTGATCATATTCTTCGTATTTCCCCATTTGAACAGTTTTAACCTGCATAAATGAATAACCCATTTCTTTTGCAGCCATTTTCGCACGGTTAAAAAGTTCTTTTCCGATTCCCTTGCGGTGGTATTCTTTTAAGACGCCCATAACTGCAAGCTCAACCGTATCTTTTCCTGTTTGCTTAAGATACAAAAATCCCAAGTCTTTTTCATTTTCTTCAGCACAAAAGAAAGTTTTTCCCGCACTGTTGCGGATATATTCTTCTCGTGCCTCCGGGATTCCAAACCATTCAGGTAGTTCTTCCAATATAGTTCTGGTTATATACTTTTTATCCTCATCATTTTCTATTTGAATAATTTTCATAACAAAAGTTCTCCTCATCAAATTCTAATTTGCAACTGACTTCATTATACTATGACCGTCTATATTGGGGAATAGATGGATTGTAAATTTGTTGAGTAGTCACGCCGACGGCGACGAGTATTCAATTTTTCATGGCTTGCCCGGTGGGTAGTCGAAGCGAAACTTGAATAGCGCGGCAATTAGCTGCTGTTTCACAGATTCCTCAACCTTGGCGTCGACCTGCCCGTGTACCTTGGAAAAGTAGCGGATATATCCGGCGTAGTGGGAAAGGACAGTGTTTATTGCGTCCGGGGCGCCCTCATGCGCTTTGACGATTCGTTTCATAGGGGAGAAGTTTACTCATGGTCTTTTCCCTCCATGAGCCGCCGTAGCCGCTACAAGGCAAGCTGGATATGCCGCCCCGCTGTGCTGCGTGTCCGCCCGCCTTTGCTATTTCTGAAAAATACAAAGTGCTGCAATGGGAAGATACATACTTAAAAGGGATAATCTCTGCCATAGCCCTTCAAATGCAATTATTGTTCCTTTATAATTCGGCTTATCAGCCATTACAAATAGAGCAAAAAAACCTATTGCAAAGATAAAGCAAATTAAAGATAAAATTCCTAATAGCCCATTGGGCACTTTGAAAAAATATAATCCGACAAATAATGGCGCAAGTGTTAAAAGTAGAAAACCTATTACTGAACCATAACCATGTATCTTTGCGGAAAGAGTTTCAAGGCTTTTGGTTTCCCCAACTGAAAAAATCCCGGAAAGAATACAACCGCCTAAAGCGTAAATCACAATGACGGAAAAAAGCATTATGGATATAGAATTTGATACTTGTGCGACAGTAGGATAAAGCTGCAAGGTGCTGATTAAAATTGCAACTCCAAACACAACCAGCCAAATATTATAGATTAAATGCAACGGTGCTTTTGAATTTCCTAAAACGCTCATTACTTGTGTCAAATGACTATAGCCTTTGTAAGTGGGAGCTAATACAAACGGAATAATCAAATCAGCAATTAAAAGAAAGGGCAAAATATTTGAAAAACTATTTTTCATCATCATAGCCTTCCTTGAAATGACCTAACCCTTTCAAAATTTTTACAGCAACCTCTTTCATTACATCGGCCTTGACTACAGCTATTCCCTGTTCTTCATCTCCCAAAACGAGTAGAGTATCTCCGGGATTTATGTCAAATATTTCTCGTGCTTCTTTCGGAATGACAATTTGCCCGCGCTCTCCAACCTTAACAGTTCCAAATATGTGCTTTCCCTTTGGCATGGACATTGTATAACATCTCCTTGATTCATACTTTTCATATCTGCATGAAAAGTATACAATACTTCAAAAGAAATGTCAAATCACCTTGACGGATTACGGAATAATGGGGATCACTGTCTTTCATATTGTGGTGTTACTTTATGGCACATGAGCATTGTGCTGTGTAAGATAGCAAACATAAATGCCCTGAACGTCAAAGCTTAAAATGCTGTGTTTGATGTTGCGGGCATTGTTATGTGCGCCTGGCAGTTCCTATTTATTAAAGGGAATATAAGCCTTAGCTAGGAAAGTCGAAATATAGTAACAGTTCAGCATGGCTGAACTGTTACGAAATAAATACAAATCAGGTCATGGGCTGATTTGGAATGATAAGAAATAAAAAATTATTGAAATACTGTCAGAAATTTTTTCTGCTTGCGTTATTATTAATATAGACGTTCCGGAAGCGGCTATAAGCACACGCTGCCTAGAACCGGTTTATTTAGGTGGTAGCAGGGATATTTGAAAGGCAGTATGAATGGAGATACAACGATGAAAAACGATGAAATGAATGACGGAGAGATTCTTGAACAGTTATTCCGTCTGTACGAACAGCAGATGTACCGTATTGCTTATGGCATTTTAAATAACAGCCATCAGGCCGAGGATGCGGTAGCCGATGCTTTTGAGCGGCTGATTCCGTACCTGGGAGAATGCAATGGCCTGACCGATCTGAGGACGAAAAGGTTGATTGTAAAAATTATTAAAAGTACTGCGGTTGACATTTATCGGAAAAATAAAAGAGAATCTATGATTCTTTCTGTGGATGCCGGTGATTTTACTGAACCGGGCGTGGATACAATCGACGCCTACATCCGGCAGAAGGACTGCGAAGAAATGGCGGACAGAATTATTGAGGAGCTGCCCGAAATTTATGCAGGGGTTGTGCGTCTTAGGTTTTTCTATGGCCTTGAGATTGCAGAAATAGCAGAGATCCTTCATTTAAGTATGGATAATGTTTACCAGAGAATTACACGGGCAAGGAAATTAATACAAAGCAGATTAGGAGATGAATGGTATGAAAAAAATATCAACGGATGAATTGTTTTTTATGGCGGGGGAAAAGCTGGAAATAGATAACATGGAAGGCCCTTGCGAGTACCATAATTTTTCGGAACACTATGAGCAGAGAAAATCAGAGATGCTTAAGCGTGTGAGAGAGGATAGTAAAAAATGCGAAGTTCCTTCGGAACATTCGGTGCGTCCGGTACGCCGCCGCATTTCTTTTCGGCGGTGGAGCACAGCGGCGGCCGCGGCTGTATTTGCCCTCGGTTTGTCCTTAAGCGCATATGCCTATTTTGGTCATATTGCGCCAAGGATCAGTCAGGATGGGAACCAGGTGTCTGTTCAGATGAAAGAAAGCCTTGGGCAGACAACAGAGGATGGTAACACATCGGCAGAGCTGTCAGATTTGCCCGAGGAAGGCGTGGAGATTTCTTCGGTCAAAATTTCAGTTGATTATGTTCCTGAAGGCTTTGAACGAATTGATGGAGAAAGCCAGAGGTGTACCTATACCCATGACGGCAGCTTTGGCGGAAAGGGTTTTTGGGTACTTCAGGAAACCAGCCGGGAAATAATCAACAACTACGTGGAGAGCTATGAGCAAAGTATGATCGGAGATATGGAAGCGCTTGTATTAACTCCCCAGATGACGGACAGTACATCCACGTACCGTCAGGTCATTTATCTGTTTAATCCACAGGATATGGTGATGCTTATGGTTGGAAGCGATGACCCGCAGCTTTCAGCAGAGGAGTTAAAAAAAGTTGCAGAAAGTGTAAGCTACGAGCCTACCGGAGAAAAGATTATGGCTTACAGTACCTCAACATTGCCAGTGCAAAAGGAAATGACGCTTGCGGACAGGAGTTTTGATAAAGATCAGGTAAAAGACAGTTTTCTTGTGGAGTCTTACGATGGACAAAAGGTTCAGGTGAATGTTAAAGATATTTCCTTCCTGGACACGATTTCTGGTCTTAACAAAAATAATTTTTATGATTCGGAAAATCTGGAAAACTATGTGGAAACTGACGGAACTCTCAAGGATGAGCGTGTTGTTCAGAGCTATGGAGACAATGGGTATCCTATATCTGCTGTTCGCGAGAGCGCTGACCAGAAGCTGATGCTTGTGACTTTGGAGCTTGCGAATGACAGTGATCAGGCCGTGGAGGAACTGTTTCTTAATTCCTTTGATGTCCTGGCGCTTACAGACGATGGGGAACAGCTTGTCCTTTGGGAAAACTCAGAAGATCATTTAGATACTTTAGAGGTTGACGGCGCTGTCTATTTGGATGGAGCACAAAATACTGAAGGTGAAGAACGCGTTCATTCCTTCTTTGCGGTCAGCGTTCCGGCAAATTCAACCAAAACAGTCACTCTTGGATTTTGCATTTTTGCCGACGAAGTGGAAAATAGTTACTTATCTTACAACAGTACGGGAGGCGGTTTTAGCGAGACGAATAATCCGATGTTCCAGCTTTATCGTTTGGATACCTGGAAAAATAAAGAAAACTAATCAGTGAATAAATCTTAAATCCCCGGAACCGTCAAAGTATCTTTGAGTAACTATTCAGCCATGCGGCTAAATAATTATATCTTTGACGGTTCCGGGGATCGTTATCTTTAGTAAAGCCGCCTTGCGGCGGAATCTCTGGTTTTCTATGTGGTGGAGAAGCACCAGGAGCACTTTGTGGGCTTACCGGGCAAAGTTGCCGTTACCCCTGCAGCCACTCATCAAGCTGTTTTTGATAAACGTTAATGACATCCTGGACGCCGGATTTGTCCAGCTTTTCAAGAAAGGCACTGTACTGCTCATCATCGGAAATGCCGGAGTCAAGCCCGGGAAGATATTCATTAATGGCGTTCGTGATTGCTGTCAGCTCATTTTCAATGCCGGAGGTGTCACAGGAAAAGCCAAGATAAGCGGAGGCCTGGGCGGCAAGCATATCTTCCATGGATGTTTGGCGGAAATCGGCGTCCTGACCTTCCCATGGAAGCGCCAAAAACTGGTTGCCATACACAAAATCCGAGGTATGGTAAGCGCATGTATTGGCGTCCTGGCCGTCCATGTAGCAGGCAATGCCGTCCTTGACCTGGTAATCCCGGCCTTCAATGCCCCAGGTGAGGAGGTTGGCAATCCGGGCGTCCGTATACATGAGATTCATCATCTTAACGGCGGCTTCCGGCTCCGTAGCCGTCACTGGAACGGCCCACACGAATTTTGTACAGCTTGAGGTCGTAATCGGCAGGGAAAGAATTTTAACACAAGTCATCTCCATTCCACATGCCTGGGATTTTGCTGTTTCAACACCCACCTCACTTGAGCATATAAATGAGAAGGCGGAGTTGGACTGGACGAGAGACTCCGCAGATTCGCTTTGGTTGGCAGAATCTTTATAAATGTAGCCCTTATCATACCAGTCTTGCATACGGTCGATCATGGCTTTGTATTGAGGCGTTTCAAAATTCAGGGAAACGGTTGGGTCGCTTCCGTCTGGATTAATAGAAATAATTTTGTATAAGTCGCCAAGACTGTCATAGCTTGTTTCCTCAGAAAAGCTATCCTGATCCATATAGGCGCCTGCAATAGGGAGAATAACGCCGGAACTGTCGGAGGGAACAAGCCCGGCCAGGTAATTCCACTGACTGCTGTTTTTTACGGCGTCTAATATCTTTTCAAAATCGGAAAACGAAGACATATTTTGAGCCGTTTCAAGTAAGCCCAGATCTTCAAGGACATCTGTACGCATAACCGCATAGACATTGCTGTTTAAGGTCCGGTAGGTCGTTACTCCATAAATAGCATCCCCTACGGTTGTGGCGGAAATAAAATCGCCGACAGTATCAAGCACACCTTGTCCATATTCAGCGAGCAGTCCGGAAATGTTCATAAGCTGTTTTTGAGAAGCCATATTTGAAAATGTGGGTGAACCGTAAGGAAATGTAACCATCAGATCCATCTTTTCACCCGAGGATATTTTAAGATTGATCTGCTGCTCGTAGCTGCCCATTTCCAGCATTTCAATAGTTACGTGAGTATTGATTTCCGGCTCTGTGATTTTGTTAATGGCCGCCTCAACCTCGGCAAGCCCAGAGGGGATTGCGGCCATGGAAAAATAGACCATATTAATTTCGGCCATTTCTTCGTCATCGTCACTGACTGTCCGGGTGTCGCCGTCTTTTTCATCGAAGCTGCCGGTATCGTCCTGTGCTGTTTTGTTATTTTGAGAACTTCCTTCTGGACTGCCGGTACTGCTCTGGACGTTTGCTGTGTCTGCCCCGTTATTTAAATCAGTGCCCTCAGACTGCCCGCAGCCTGAAAGCAGTGTGGCTGTAAGGTCAAGGGTTAATAAAAATGCAGTTATTTTTTGTAATTTCATAATACGCCTCCTTAAGAACTTTTATAACAATTCAAAACGGCTGAATTGTTACGAACTTCTTTTAAAATGTTACCACATTATTGTGCGAAAGTCCATGAAATACTTTAGGGTGTTTAGCCAGAATTGAGGATTTAGCCGCGTATGCGGCGGTTAGCAGTGTTAGCTGCGCAAATCCGGGATGGCATGGCTGAATAGTTACAGTTGTTGTTATAAAATATTAATACCTATTTTTATATAGAAATTACCTTTACTTTTTAATAAAGAATGTTATAATCTGTAAGAACAATAGAACAGTTAAAGGTTCGTAATACTGGTATGTGCGCCGGAGTACATGACCGGATTATGATGAAAAGGGAATGCAGTGAGAACCTGCAGCAGCCCTCGCTACTGTAATGGAGACAACCTGTTTATAACCACTGGTAAATTGGCCGCACCGGACGGATTAAAAGAAAGCTTTTTCTTTTCAAACGCTGCGGGCATTTTGCTGGGAAGGAAACAGAGCGGATGAACCAGAGCCAGGAGACCTGCCTTTTGCTGACAGTGTATTATTTTCAATGGGAAAATAGATGCATTATTCTCAGAAGCTGAGCTATAAGTGCGTCCTTGATCCAGGGCGCTTTTTTTGCATCTTTTCCCCTGATTTAAGAAGGAGAGAAGAAGATGAACAAGAAATTAAGGATTTTTATGGCTTCGGCAATGTGCTTATCTATGCTTGCCGGGTGCGGCGGCCAGAGTGGTACCGCTCAAAATACAGGCGGCACTTCGGGCGCTTCTGTACAGACAGAAGCTGCGGGCAGCAGTGATTCGGCCAAAGACAGCGCTTTGGCAGCCGGCGAAAGCTCTGGTGGCGCGTCCGTAAAGGGGGAAATAAATAGCACTTCGGGCGGCCATGTGGAAAATCTCATTATTGGTACGACCGCGGAAAATAATATATTTAACGCGCTGAGCCAGAAGGACGCTTTCGGGCGTATGAATTATAACGGCTTAACTCAGGGCAATTTTGTGTACAGAGATGAAAATAATAATCTCCAGCCGTATTTTTGGACTTCCTTTGAGATTTCTGAGGACGGCAGTCAAATTGATTTCACAATGCCTTTAGATGCTGTGTGGCACGACGGTGAACCGGTCACAATGGATGATATGGTATTTACCTTTGAGTATATGCGTGATGTGAAAAAGGTCGGGAGCCTTCAACATCTGACAGAGGTTAAAGTCACCGGAGACGACAGCGCTTCCCTGATTTTTTCCGAGCCTGACGCCTATTACTGGATTAATTCTTCCTGTAATAATAACGCCTGCGTTTATGCAAAGCATATTTGGGAGGGCGTAGAGGATTCGGACGCTGTTACCGGAGACGAGGCGGCGATCGGCTGCGGCCCGTACAAACTTGTGTCTTATGACAAGGATTCTCAGACTTCCTACTATGAGGCTGTTCCTGAAAACGATTTCCTTGGTGAGATTACAGTGGATAAGGTGACGCTTCAAAGCTATTCCGATGAATCGACATTAATGATGGCAATGATGAACGGCGAGATTGACGCGATGTACAACTATGCGAACCCTATCGACGCGACAATTATCGACACCGTAGCAGGCGACCCCAATATCGATCTGGGAGAAAGCCCATTTTCCGGGTGCTACCAGTTAGAATACGGCAAAGACCGCGCTCCGGGAAATGATCAAGCGTTTCGGGAGGCTGTAAGCTATGCCTTAAACTATGACCAGCTTGCCATGACGATTAACGGCGAATACGGCGAGGTTCCGGGCAGGGGAATTATTCCGCCGTCCTGCAAGGGCTATGATGAAACGCTGCCAAAGCTTGAATATGATGCGAATAAGGCAAAGGAGCTTTTAGAGGAAGCCGGTTATGTAGACACGGACGGCGACGGCTACAGGGAAATGCCGGACGGCAGCGCTATGGATGTTTCTGTGACACCTCAGTACAGTTCCGATATGGACCTTCGGATGCGCATTGCGGAGGTGATTATGAAGAGCCTTGATGAGGTTGGAATTAAAAACCATATTGATGAGGAGAGCCTTGCCAACAGCGAGGTATGGGAAGATAACATGACAAAGGGCGATTATGATTTTTCCATTACTCTGACAACCTCCGGTATGGCTTCTTACAGCACGGCTTTCCGCTACTTTATGGCAGAACTTCAGGAAGGGGAATCCTCCTGGCTGTGGGGAACGGTCCATGACAAGGAATTTATGGATACCTATTATGCAATGACGGAAGCTGTTTCGGATGAAGATTATGTAAAAAATTGCAAAAAGCTTCAACAATATGCTTCTGATACAATGTTTGGCCAGGCTTTATGCTGGGAAACCGCCTTTTTCCCGTACCGCACAGACAAATATACCGGCTGGACAAACTATCCGTCCTGGGGCGTTATTAACTGCCGGACATGGTTTGACCTGATGACAAAGTAAAACAGGTGCTGCAAAAGCCCGGCGGCCGCCGGGCTTTTTTCATAGGGAGGTGGCATTTTTGGCAAAGCATGTTTTAAAAAAGCTGCTTATTGCTCTTGTAACGATTTATGTGATTATTACCCTAAGCTTTATCCTTGTACATATTATGCCCGGAGATCCGATCATTCACCTGGTAGGGCAGGAGGAATATTATTACCTTCTGGATAATGACCCGGAAACGCTTCACCGCATGGCGGAGAAATTCGGGCTTAACGACAGCCTGCCGGTACAGTATTTGCGGTATCTTAAAAATATAGTGACACTGGATTTCGGCATTTCCTATTCTAACCAGCAGCCGGTGCTGGAAAATGTCCTCCGGGCCTCAGGCTGGACGCTTCTTTTGTCAGTGCCGACATGGATTATTGGCGGTTTCCTTGGCGCTGTCCTTGGCGTTTTGGCCGGGTGGAGGCCGGGAAAATTGTTTGACAAAATAATGACGCCGGTTTTTCTTGTCATTAACACAATACCGTCCAACTGCCTGAGCCTTGTGCTTCTTATTATTTTTGCCTATAAACTAAAATTTTTTCCGATCAACGGCATGGTTTCGCCGGGGGTGGAAGGAACGGCGCGGATATTTAGTATTATGGAGCATATGTTCCTGCCGCTGATTATCCTTATTCTGTTCCGTATTTCCGGGGATTTTATGCTGATGAAGAGCGCCGTATCCCAGGTCAGAGGCGAGGAATATATTATTACGGCCCAGTCGAAGGGATTGCCTGAAAAAAAAGTTTTGTTCCGCCATGTGATGAAAAATGCCATGCTGCCGTATCTGACTTCTTTTTGTATGCAGTTTGGCGGCCTGCTTTCCGGCTCCATGATTGTGGAGGTCGTTTTTGGCTGGAAGGGAATGGGAACTTTGATGTATAACGCAGTGTCCTCCAGGGATTTTCCCACGGCGCAGTTTTGTTTCCTTTTGTCGGCGGTTCTTGTCGTTTTCGCCAATCTCATCAGCGATGTTATTAATGCGGCGGTAGACCCGAGGCTTCGAGAGGAGGGAGTGGATGAATAAAAAAGAAAAAAAGGCAGCCGGACATAAAAAACATATAAGGTTTAACGCCCCATTTATTGCCGGAGGAGCAATCATTTTATTTTTTCTGCTCATTGCCATTTTTGCTCCGGTACTTACCGGCTATGAACCGGATGAAATGATGATGGCCTATTTGCCTCCAAGCAGCGAGCACTGGCTTGGCACAAATGATCTTGGACAGGACATATTTACAGAAATGCTTTACGGCACGCGGGTTTCTTTGTATATTGGTATTTTTGCCGCATTTATTGTCACTGGTGTGGGAACGGTGCTGGCGCTTGCTTCCGGTTATTTTGGAGGAAAAACGGACAAATTGATTACTGCGGTCACAAATGTGGCTATGGCAATTCCGGGGCTTCCTTTGACCGTACTTCTCGTGGCCTACCTAAATCCCGGAAAATGGAGCCTTATTATTGCCATAAGTATTACGGCATGGACAGGAACAACAAGAATTTTAAGAGCAAGAGTTATGCAATTATCTCAAATGCCCTTTATAAAAATAGAGAAAACAATGGGCGTGAAGCCTGTGGTCATTCTATTTAAACATATCCTGCCCAATATCAAGGACATTATTTTGACAAGGGGCGCCCTATCGGTTTCCAGTGCTATGATGACCGAGGCAAGCCTTAGCTTTCTTGGCCTAGGAACCTTTGGTGAAAAGAGCTGGGGGAGCGTCCTTCACTACGCGTTTTTCAGAAACAGTATTTTAAAAAATCAATTTTGGTGGTATATTCCGCCAATTGTGTGTATTTGCCTGGCAGTTCTTGGATTTATGCTCATCGGTTACTATGGGAGAGTGGAGAGGAGGGGGCAGCGGTGATTTTAAGCCTGAAAAATATTTCTGTAAAATTCGCTTCCGGGCATAATGTCCAGGCAGTAAAGGATGTGAGCCTTGATATTGAAGAAAAATCCAAAGTAGCCATTGTGGGGGAAACGGGAAGCGGAAAAAGTATTTTACTCCTGGCAATCCTCCGCCTTTTGCCTGAAAATGCTATTGTCAGCGGACAGGCATTTTTTACGATGAAAGGAAGCCCCGCAGGCGTCGTTGACCTGATGACGCTAAAACGAAAAGAATTGGATCATATCCGCGGAGCCTGTATATCCTACATTCCTCAGGGCAGCGGCAATGGGATGAATCCCCTGTATAATGTGGGGTTCCAGGTAGCAGAGCCTATGGTTACACACCAGGGGATTAGTAAAAAACAGGGCTTTTCAAAGGCTGTTGAGCTTATGCGGCGTTTTAAAATGGGAAATGAAGAAAGAATTGCAAAGCAATATCCGCACACATACAGCGGAGGAATGCGCCAGAGAGCGCTGATTGCCATGGGAATTGGCGCGGGGGCGCAGGCGCTTCTGGCAGACGAGCCGACAAAGGGGCTGGATGAACGGCGGATTGCCCTTGTTGTTGAAAGCTTTCGGTTGCTGACGGATAAGACGATTGTGTGCGTAACCCATGATTTGAATTTTGCCAATGCCATTAGCGATCATATTTGTGTGATGTATGCCGCATCCCAGGTCGAATATGCACCGACAAAGGAGCTTATGGAACATCCGCTGCACCCTTATACTCAGGATATGCTGGCGGCTATGCCTGAAAACGGCCTGCATTTTTGCGGCGGTTTTGCCATGTCTCACGAGGATTATGAGGACGCAGGCTGTAAATACGCGCCCAGGTGCCGCGACTGTTCCGAAAAATGCCGGAAGCTGCCCCCGATGTTTGAGGTAGGCTCCCACAAGGTAAGGTGTTGGAAGTATTGCAATGAAAGCCCCGGACGCCGGGGGTAAGGCATGGAATACAGAGGAAACCCTGCAAGGGGATAACTTGATGCCGTGAAGAACACGGCAGAAAAGAGGAAACCCCGCAAGGGGATAACCTGATGCCGTGAAAAACACGGCATACAGAAGAAAGGAGGACGGGATTTGTATATACAGATTGAAAATTTAACGAAGCGGTATAAAAGCCGGACAAAAGAGAAAAAGGCTTTTGAAGCGGTTTCCAGGGCAAGCCTCGACATCAGCCAAGGCGAAACAGTGGGGCTTTTGGGGGAAAGCGGCAGCGGAAAATCGACGCTTGGGCAAATGCTTGTGGGTCTTGTGAAGCCGTCCTGTGGCCGTATTTTGTGGAATGGCGAGCCTTTGTCTTATCCGCTTAAGGGAGAGCAAAGGAAGAAAATTCAAATATTATTCCAGCACCCGGAAATTTCCTTTAACCCGGTACTTCCCCTGGTAAGCAGTATGAGGGAGCCGTACCGCCTGTGCGGCAGGGATGACAGCGAGGCGGCCATTCTTAAGGATATTGAGCGGTTTGGGCTGCACCGGGAGCATTTGTACCGGACGCCCAGAGAACTGTCCGGAGGAGAGCTCCAGCGGGCAGCCCTGGCGAGGATTCTTGTGCTTGAACCAAAGCTTATTGTCCTTGACGAGCCTACAAGTATGCTGGATGTGATTTCACAGGCTCAGATTATTCATTTTCTTATGGAATATCAAAAGGTACACAAAACCACCTATTTATTTATTACTCACAATCCTGCCCTGGCAAAAATGGTATGCGGGCGGATTTATGAGATGCACGATGGGAAGCTTAAAGCATATGACGGGAAGCTTTAAAACGCGCGGCGGGAAGCTTAAGGCCTGGGTTTTAGTACCTGCCGCAAACGCAGCAGTTCACTCAGCAGAACTGTTACTAAGCTTTCCACATTTCCCTGAATTTCGGAAGGTACATAATAAGCGTAAATACCATGTCGGCCGCACAGATAAAGATTAAACTGTTTGCCAGTAAGGCCGGCATTTGGGGAAATAAAAGGAGCAGACATAAGACAATATAAGAGCAGGCGGTGCATACTTTTCCGAACCACATGGCGCCGTCCAGCTTCCTCCCGCGGTATTTTAAGGTAATAAGCCCCATAACTCCCATAAAGCCCTCTTTGATAATATAAAGGACGACAAGAAGCCAAAGCCACGGGGTGCGGGTCGTCATGCACAAGAATACGACGCCAAGTGTCAGCTTGTCTGCCAGAGGATCAAGAAATTTTCCAAGCTCAGTGACCATATTAAAATGCCGGGCCACCTTGCCGTCGAACAGATCGGTCAGCCCGGACAGGCCAAGGAAAAAAACGGCCATATAGTATTGGGGCGCAGAGCGGGCCGTGAGGTAGGTAAAAGCAAAGACCGGAATGAGGATCAGCCTGAAATATCCCATAAGATTGGGAATACTTAAGGCCTCTTTTCGTGTGATTTTCATGTCATAAACTCCTTTCATCTGTTTGCCGTGCATCTCACGGCATCAGGTTATCCCCTTGCGGGGTTTCATCTGTTTGCCGTGCATCTCACGGCATCAGGTTATCCCCTTGCGGGGTTTCATCTGTTTGCCGCGCATCTCACGGCATCAGGTTATCCCCTTGTAGGGGGTTATCTGTTTGCCGCGCCTTTTACGGCGAAGCTGCGGTACTGTTTTGGCGTCATGTGGTGCTGCTGTTTAAATAATTTTCCAAAATAGCTGCTGTTCCCGAAGCCGGTTTCTACGGCAATTTCTAAAATATTCTTTTGGGTGCTCATAAGCAGCTCCCTGGCCTTTGCCAATCTAAGTGTTGTTAAATATTCCATAGGGCTCATCCCAAGACAATTTTTAAAAAGACGGTAACATTCCCGCTCGCTGACCGGGATATGGGCGGCAATCGCCCTAACCTCTAAATGTTCGCTGTAATGCTGCTGCATGAATTGAAGGATTTTTTTGATGCGGTCATTATCGGAAGGATCATATAAAGGCTTTTCGCTTTGGCAGGAGGCGGCCCATGTATATACGCTTTCCCAAAGCTCGGAAAACAGGCTGCGCAGACGAAGCTCGTAAAAATTTTCGCCCTGGCGGCTGATGGCTGCGGCGTCGCCAAGACGGTCAAGGAATGTTCTGGAACCGGAATCCTTCCTGTAGAGGGGAAAAGCGTCAAAGCGGCGCTGTTCCTGTACGGGCGTTATATATTTCAAGTCAAAAACACTTCCTGCCGCTCCGGCCAGAAAGGATTTGTCAAAAAATTGGGACTGGAGCTGAACATTTTCACAAGGCTCTAAGGGGTGGAGGTAATGCAGCGTTCCGGAATTTATAAAAATTCCGTCGCCTTCATGGAGGACATATTCGTGGAGCTGTGTTTTATAAATCATACTTCCTCCAATGAGATACCCAAATTCAAATTCATCGTGCCAGTGCCATGGAATATCCCCGTAAAAGCACCCTTTAGGGCCGGGCATATAAAGGCCGTAGGGCAGCATATCGCTTCGGAAAATAATCGTTTCTTTTTGCTTTTCATCGGTCATAAGGGGGATCATCGCCATAGGCCATCACTCCTTTTTGGCAGGATTATTATATTTTTAGTCGGCATACTCATATATTTTAGAAAATATTTGCACTATAATGCTATTATAGTTACATTATAGTCGTAATTATTTATATAAGTCAAGGAGGCAGTGTATTTTATGATTTATTATGTGTCGGCAAATTCCCCGCGGGGCGGGTATGGTACGAAGGAGTACCCATTTAAGACAATAAGTGAGGCGGCAAAGCTTGCAAAAGCTGGCGATGAGGTGATTGTAGGCCCCGGGGTTTACAGAGAGTATGTGAATCCGGCTTTTGGAGGAACGGATGAAAACCACCGGATCATTTACCGCAGCGAGGCTCCTTATAAGGCGGTTATTACAGGGGCGGAGCAAATAAAGAGCTGGAAACATGTTGAGGGAAATGTATGGCTTGCCAGGGTTCCAAATACACTTTTTGGAAGTTACAATCCATATACGACAGTGGTTGCCGGAGACTGGTATTTTTCGCCGGTGCCTGTCCACACGGGAGAGGTTTACTTAAACGGAAAATCCATGTATGAATCTCCAAGTCTTGAAGCAATTAAGACTCCTGCGGCGGACAAGCGTTCCTGGGATCCTGAAGGAACGCTCTATCGCTGGTATACAAAGCAGGCCGGGGAATTTACAGAAATTTATGCCAATTTCCAGGGAACTGACCCGAATATGGAAAATGTGGAAATTAATGTGCGCAGAAATTGCTTTTATCCGGAAAAAACCGGCGTGGGATATATTACGCTTTCGGGCTTTACGATCAAGCAGGCTGCGACGACATGGGCGCCGCCCACCGCTTATCAGGAAGGAATGGTAGGCCCTCACTGGTCTAAGGGCTGGATTATTGAAAATTGTGAAATTTCGGATTCTAAATGCAGTGGTATTTCCCTGGGGAAATATTTGCAGCCGGAAAATGAAAATAAGTGGACGACAAAGCTTTACAAGGACGGCACACAGACAGAGCGCGACGCTATCTGCCAGGCGCAGAGGGAGGGCTGGACAAAGGAAAATATTGGCTCCCATATCGTCCGGGGCTGCAATATCCATGACTGCGGGCAGACGGGAATTGTCGGACATCTGGGCGGCGTATTTTCAACGATTGAGGATAACCACATCCATCATATAAATAATAAGCAGGATTTGGCCGGAGCAGAAATTGGCGGTATCAAAATGCACGCGGCGATTGATGTAACGATTCGGAGAAATCATTTCCACCATTGCACGAGAGGGCTTTGGCTGGATTGGCAGGCGCAGGGAACCCGCGTTACGGGGAACCTTTTCCACGATAATGTGCCTCCGAAGGGAACTCAGATCGGCAACGGCCTTGGTCTTGGGGAAGATATTTTTATCGAGGTTTCCCACGGGCCAACATTGGTGGATAATAACCTTCTGCTGTCCGACTGTGCCTGCCGCTTAAGTACCCAGGGCATTGCCCTTGTCCATAACCTGATTGCAGGCTCCTTTACATGGGTCGGCACAGGTACAGATAATGGCGGGCGCCGTCTGCCGACTCCCCGTTATACACCGTACCATGTGCCTCACCGCACAGAGGTTGCAGGCTTTATGACGATTCTCCACGGAGACGCCCGTTTTTATAATAATATTTTTGTCCAGAAGGAGAGCCGGGAAGATCTGGCTGCTTATATCCGGGAGAATCATATGGATAACTTAAGCTTTTATAATATGACTTGCGGAACAAAGCCTTATGACGGCTACCCGGATGCAAAGACATATTTTGGACAGTTTACTTATGAAACTGCGACCGCCCATGACGGGAAGGATATTTATTATGACCACCTTCCGGTATATACCGGGGGCAATCTGTATTTTAATGGGGCAGCTCCTTATGACGGAGAGCAGGATTTCTTTATCGATAAGGAACATCAGGTGAGCCTTGAGCTTAAAGAGGAAAGTGGCACATGGAAGCTTGAAACCAATCTTTACGAGTACATACCGGAGATTGAAACGACACTGATAAGTACCGGATTGTTAGGCGAAGCCTTTGAGCCGGAACAAAAGTTTGAATCGCCTGACGGCACGCCGATTCTCTTTGATACGGACTATTTTGGAAACAAACGGCCGCTTGTTCCAATGCCCGGGCCTTTTGCAGAAGCTGGGGCTGCGGTAAAAGAACTGTAAGAGTTAGCGTTTACACCAGCCGCAAATACCTTGCTATTTGCGGCTGGCGCTTTGCTGAAAATTATATATGAATTTATGGGAAATGCAGCCGTGGAAAACACGGCTGCATTTTGTTCATACTTTTTGCGACTGTAAAGGGGCGTAAACTGCTATACCATAAGCTTAAACTGGTCGCCAATACAGAGCTGCTTGCTTAAAGCAGTAAATGAACTGTCGGCAGTTGTGACAACGCTGCTGATTCGCAAAAGGGGATAGCCCTTGGTGATTCCTAGGAGCTTTGCTTCGTTTGTTGTGGCAAAGACAATATCAATCATTTTTTTTGATTGAGTAAAAATGATATTATACTTTTTTAAAGCGTCATAGAGGGAGGCATTATTGAGATTTTCTCCAAAAAGAAATGAAAATGCCTCTGGAAATTTATTATATTCTAGTATGACAGGCTTTCCATTAGCAGTGCGCAGACGTTCTACGCAAAGAATTTTACAGTCGGACTCAATGGAAAGCTGCTGACATTCTTTTTCTGTAGGGTCCTCCAGCGCAATTTTTAAAGTTTTGGCGCCCGCCGTTTTCCCGAGCTTCTGGCACATTTCTGTAAAACCTATGACACGGTCAATATTACGCTGAAATTTCTTCCCGGTGACAAATGTACCTTTTCCAGACCTGCGTTCGAGATAACCATCTTCTACAAGCATGGAAAGAGCTTTACGCACGGTCACACGGCTGACATGGTAAATTTGTTCTAATTCATTTTCTGTAGGGAGCTGGCTGCCTGCGGGGCGCTTTCCATTGTCAATTTCTTCACGCAGCATAAGCTCTAATTGCTTATACAGAGGCATTGATGTATTACTGTCTAATTACATATGTTTCTTCCTCATTTCCCAAATATCGTAATTGTGAAGCGTTCAGGATGGGCTGCGCCGGATTTTTTGCTTACCCACCGGTGCCTGAACAACTATGATAATACATATTCCTTTGTTTATTATAATACATTTGATAACAAATGTACATAATTTTAAAAATAGCAAGTTTATATTTACAAATATATCTAAAGGTATTATATTATGAATTATAAAGTATTAATACATTATATAACAAATATTGAAGGAGGAAAAGTCATGGGATACGTCAGCGGGGATATTAAAAACATTATTAGCGAAATCCTGGAAAACAAAAAAGACAAGGGAGGCATTAAGAACATTTATTTTGTCGGCTGCGGAGGCTCATTAGGAGCTTTATATCCGGCCAAAACATTTATGGAAAAGGAGTGCCGTACATTGCGTTCTGCTTTGATTAGCAGCAACGAGTTTGTCCATAGTACGCCGGTGGATTTTGGGGAAAATTCAATCATTTGCCTGTCCTGCCATAAAGGAAATACGCCGGAAACGATTGCCGCAGCAAAGCTCGGAAAGGAAATGGGGGCCTGCGTTATTATTCTGACCTGGCTTGAAGAATCAGAAATTATTGAATTTGGGGATTACATTATTCATTACTCATTTGACGCAAGCCCTGACCATTTGAAGGGCGATATTGACTATGCGGGAGAAAAGACAATGTGCGCGCTTCTCGTAGCGGTTGAGCTGCTGGACCAGACGGAGGGCTATGTTCATTACAGCAAATTTTACGAAGGCGTTTCAATGATCAGCAACATTATCAAAAAGGCCCGCGTCCATGTCGCTGACCGCGCTATAGCGTTTGCAAAGGCGCATAAAAATGATTCCGTCATTTATACGATGGGCAGCGGCGCAGGCTACGGCGCAGCGTATATGGAGAGCATTTGTATTTTCATGGAAATGCAGTGGCTTGATTCGAGCAGTATTCATACAGGGGAATATTTCCATGGGCCTTTTGAAATTACCGATGCGAACCGTCCGTTTATGATACAAATTTCTGAAGGATCCACCCGTCCTCTGGATGAAAGAGCGCTGAAATTTTTACAGAAGTACGGAAAGCGCATTGAGGTACTGGACGCAAAAGAACTGGGCCTTTCGACGATTGACAGCTTAGTTGTTGATTACTTTAACCACTCTCTCTTTAATAATGTTTATCCGATTTACAACCATGCTTTAGCGCAGGAACGCGAACACCCGTTGCCAACCCGCAGATATATGTGGAAAGTAGAATATTAAGAAGGGAGAAGATATAATGTTTTGGGTCGAATTATTGATTGTCCTTATTATGATTTTCTGGGGAAGCAGAAAAGGCGGCGCATTTATTTCCTTTGCTGGAGGAATCGGGCTTTTTATTCTGATATTTTTCTGCGGCGCGCAGCCAAATGAACCGCCGGTTACGGTTATTTTAATTATTATGGCTGTTGTTCTGGCGGCCTCTGCAATGGAGGCGGCCGGAGGGCTGGAGCTTATGGTCCGGGCGGCTGAAAAAATACTGCGCAAAAACCCTAAGCATATTACCATCGTGGCTCCGGTTGTTGCATGGCTTTTTACATTTATGTGCGGTACAGGCCATATTATTTACAGCCTTCTGCCGGTCATTAATGAAGTAGCCATGGACAGCGGTGTACGTCCGGAACGGCCGATTTCGTCGAGTATTATCTCATCACAGCAGGCGATTGTTGCATGTCCGATTTCAGCGGCAACCGCTGCTCTGGCCGGTTATATGGCCGTGAGAAATGTATCGCTGGCGACAATTTTAATAATTTGCGTGCCTGCCACATTGATTGGCTCTATTGCCGGCGCTCTGTCTGTTTATAAGCGGGGCAAAGAGCTGAGTGAGGACCCGGTTTACCTTGAGAGAGTTAAGGCCGGGCTTATTAAAGACTATAAGACAAAGCGCGAGAAAACGGAAATCAAAAAGCCGGCGGTTTTATCTCTTATTATTTTCGGCATTGCCATGGTCGTTATTGTCCTTTTTGGCGCGTTTGAAGGCTTAAGACCGGTTTATGCGGATGGCTCGGCATTTTCAATGACTACAGGAATACAAGTATTTATGCTGGTAGCTGCCGCCTTGATTGTTATTTTCTGCCGTATTAACGCGGATCAGGTGTTGGAAGGCTCTATTTTTAAGAGCGGTATGTTTGCCTGCGTCCTGGCTTTTGGCCTTTGCTGGATGGTCAACTGCTTTGTTGGCGCCCAGTCTGATTTTATTAATGAACATATGTCTGCCCTGACAAATCAATATCCATGGGTGTATATTATTGCTGTTTTTGTGATCGGAGCTTTGACGGCAAGCCAGGCGTCTACAACAATGATTATGGTGCCTATTGGTATTGCATTAAATCTCCCGTCAGAAATTATTATTGCGGGCTGGATGGCATGCTGCTCTCTTTATTTCCTGCCAATTGCCAGCCAGTCGGTTGCAGCGATTGCTTTTGATTCTGCGGGAACGACAAAAATTGGAAAGTTTATATTGAATCACAGCTATATGAGGCCGGGGCTTGTGACAACGGTTGTATCTGTTGTTGTGGCCTATGCTATAAGCGCTGCAGTTCTGTGATGCATGGCTGAATAGTTACTATTGTTATCTGTTGGGAGCAAAGATTTTGCTCCCAATGTCATTATTAATATAGAGTAAGGAGAATGTATCCTATGTTTAAGCTGGAACAGGTGGCGGCAGCCAATTACCATTATAAAAGATATACATTGGATTATTTTTTTGAATCGATAGAACGTCTGGGGTATTCGTCCGTAGAACTCTGGGCATCCGGTCCTCATCTGAACCTGGAAGATTTTAGTTATGATGACCTTATGGGAGTTAAGAAAAAAATCAAAAGCCATGGCTTAAAGCTTGTTTGCTTTACGCCAGAGCAATGTCTTTATCCAATTAGTGTCAGTCACCCTGACAGGATTTACAGGAACCGGTCCGTGGACTTTTTTTGCAGGCATATTGAAGCCTCCGTCGCTTTGGACTGTTCCTTAATGGTTGTTTCCACAGGAATGGCCTATTTGGATATAGATTCGGAAAAATCATGGAACTGGTGTGTGGAGGCTATGGGAAAAATCGCAAAGAAAGCGGAAATGGAAGGTGTGACCCTGGCAACCGAGCCTTTTACAAAATATACAACGCATATTTGCAACAGCGCGGCCCAATTAAAGCGGTTGATTGCTGAAGTTGGAAGCCCGGCGCTTAAAGGGCTGGCCGATACGGATGTTATTGCTACAACAGGAACCGATACGCCGCTAAGCTTTATTGAGGCGCTTGGAAACGATCTGGCTCATGTACATTTTCTTGACGGGAACCCTGGCGGTCATCTTGTGCCAGGAGACGGCGTCCTTGACCTGAAAAAGGTTCTTTGTACGCTGGAAAAGACCGGTTATCGAAAAGCTTTGGCACTGGAAATTCTTGACCGCAGGTATGTTCTGGATCCCGAGGATGCCATGGCCAGGGCTATGAAGTGGTTTAAAGAAAATCTTTAACCTCATTTTTGAATTTTACGCAGGGGGAAAACGAATGAACGCTTATAAAATTATCGCTATTGGTGATAATGTATGTGATAAATACTTATCCAGGAAAAAAATGTATCCGGGAGGCCAGTGCGTCAATACATGTGTTTATGCCACAATGAACGGCGCCAGTGCTGCTTATCTTGGAAAATATGGGAATGATGAGGTTGCCGGATGTGTGAGAGAAACATTAAAAGCAATAGGCGTTGATGACAGTCATTGCCGCCTATATGAAGGAGAAAATGGCTTTGCACTCGTGACGCTTAAGGATAGTGATCGGGTGTTCTTAGGATCTAACAAGGGCGGTATTGCCGCTATGCATCCGTTTCACTTTGATACTTCGGATTTTGATTACATACGGCAGTTTCATGTGATATACACCAATTTAAACAGCTATATTGAGAATGATCTCAAGGCGTTGTATGATACCGGAGTGCCTGTTGCCTATGATTTTTCCTGGAAATGGACCGACGACTATTTGAAAAAGGTATGCCCTTTTGTGACTCTGGCAATGATGTCCTGCGCCCATCTTTCAGATGAACAGCGGGAAAATGAAATGAAAAAGGCAAATGCCCTTGGCGTTAAAATTGTGTTGGGAACTGTCGGGGAGGCCGGTTCATATGTGCTTTATGACAATGATTTTTATTATATGAAAGCGGTCCGGGCCAATAATATCATTGATACTATGGGGGCGGGGGATTCTTATTTTGCAGCATTTATGTGCGACCTTCTTAAAAATTCCCGGGAGGGAAATTTTATAGAGGGTACAAAGAAACAAATGAAAGAACGGCTTTTACATGCAATGGCGAAGGGCGCCGGCTTTGCTGCCAATGTATGTGCTATGGAAGGCGCTTTCGGTTATGGCGTACCTATTGCAGGCCGGACAAAAATCTGATGTTAGTACTAGCGGCACTACAGAAATACTAAGGGAGTACAAAGTTAAATAGGCTTTATTGAAAAGAGGTATAAAAAATGAACCCGGAAATATTTGAAAATAATAGCGAAGGTATTCTTTGCGTATATAAAAATGAAAAGTGGCTTGTATGTATTAAAAATTGGAAACCTGACAACGATATAGAAGGCATTGCCCATCTGGAGATCCATCATTCAACCGATGAGCAGTTCATTCTGGCCGCAGGTAAAGCGATCCTTATTACAGCGCAAAGAGAAGGCCACAGATTTTGCAATATTGAGCTGACCTTGATGGAGCAGGGGAAAGTTTATAATGTTCCCAAGGAAATGTGGTTTTATTCGATCACGCAAAAAAACACAAAAATGATTTATGTTCAGGATTCTAATTGTTCTATGGACAACAGCGACTTTGCAGATCTTTCTGAGGAGGATATACGTACGATTCAGGAAAAAGCAAGGTTACTATTTACGGGAATCCGTGAGCAGTAACCTTGTCTGGCGCCGGCGGTGAACAAACTTTGTTT
>JAGZDD010000054.1 GCA_018369015.1 Clostridiales bacterium
CCGGATGTGTGTCCGCTTGCCGAGCTTTCATAGCAAATACAAAAAAAGTACATAAAAATTAATTTGCCTCTATTTACATTTTATTTAGAACAGTTATATAATATGTGTTATGCATTCGGGGGAAAATAGACAATGAAGGGAGTCTTGTTATGAAGTATTTATTCCAGTTTACAATCATAGGCGTCATTACCGCTATTGGCGAATTACTCAATCTTCTCCTTCCCCTTCCGGTTCCTGCCAGCATTTATGGACTTGTCATTTTATTTGCCGCATTGTGCCTTAAAATCATACGTCTTGACCAGGTGGAACATGCCGCTGATTTTTTTCTTGCAATCATGCCAATTCTGTTTGTTCCTCCGACAGTGAATCTTATGAATTACTGGGGGATTCTGAAAAATAATATTGCCGGGCTGCTCATTACCTGCATTATTTCAACAATGGCTGTCATGGGAATTACAGGCTCTATTGCCCAGCTTGTGATGAAAAAAAGCCATTCGGGTGCAGCAGCTCAAAAAGACGGGCGCAGCAGCGATGGCCTTACAGAAGATGACCTTGAAACCATGGAGGAAGCCGAAGTCTCCCTTCTGGAATCCGAAGGTGTATATGAAGAAAAGATTTTGCCCAAGGAGGAACGGAAATGAACGAGCTTTTACAAACATCCTCATACTTTGGCCTGGCACTGACATTATTTTTATACTGGGTCGCTTATAAAATTTCCCAGAAAACAAAAATATCTTTTTTAAACCCTATTCTTGTGGCCAGCGCCATCATTATTGTCATTTTACTTGCCTGCGATATTAAATATGAAACCTATCAGACCGGGGCCAATCTTTTAAGCGTCCTCCTCACTCCGGCAACAATCTGCTATGCAGTTCCTTTGTACCGTCAAATTGAGGTTCTCAAAAAAAATGTAGCGGCCATTATCATCAGCGTTTTATGCGGAAGCTTTTCTTCCATTGCCATGGTTTTAGGCTTTTCGCTGATTTTTAAATTTGATTCCCAATTTTATCATTCCCTTCTCCCAAAATCCGTCACTACCGCGATCGGTATCGGCCTTTCAGAAGAAATGGGAGGAATCACGGCGATCACCATTGCCGCTATAATGATTACCGGGCTTTTCGGAGGCGCGGCAGCCGTAAGCTTATGCCGGCTTTTTAGAATTACAGATCCCGTCGCCAAGGGCCTGGCTATTGGAACCTGTGCTCATGCCGTCGGAACTTCAAAGGCTATCGAAATCGGAGAGATTGAAGGCGCTATGAGCGGATTGGCCATTGTTATTGCCGGGCTGATGACAGTTCTCTGGTCATCCATTGCCGCCGGATGGATGTAAAAAAGCCTCCATCGCGTCAAGCCATCCTGCGGCGCTTGTTCCCTCGCCGAGCCCAATGCCATGACCGCCGTCAGGGTACAACTTACATTGATAATCCGCCGTCTTATTTTTCAGGCTTGCGGCCATGCGCTCTGTATTCGATACTGGAACTGTGCCATCATCCTGGCAGGCCCACATAAAGGTTTTGGGATAATCCTTTGAGGTAAGCATTTCTGCCGATAAGGTTTTCTTCTTTTCCTGCGCAGCGTCCGCCCCAAGGTGGTGAACAAGGCTTCCCTCATGGCAGTCCTCAAGAAAGCTGATGACCGGATAGCACAAACAAATCTTATCCGGCCGCGCGGAAATGTGGTCGTATCTGTGGGTCGTATCCTCAATATGGTCATATAAAGCACCTACGCAGGCGCACAGATGGCCCCCGGCAGAAAAACCCATAATCATTACATTGTTCTTATCAATCCCAAGCTTCTCGTAATTTGCACGGACAAAACGGATGGCTCGTACAAGATCCTGTTCGCCTCTCGGATAAAGCTGGGGATACACACGATAATTTAGCAAAAATGCCTGATACCCCCGCCTCATCATTTCCTGTGCCACAGGAATCCCTTCTGTATGGCAGGCTACCCGCGTATATCCGCCTCCCGGACATATAATGACGCAGGGGGCATTTTTCCGCTCTTTATTTATAAATGGAATCAGCACAACGTCCTCTGCCGCCGCTGCTTCATCGCCGTCAAGCCCCTTCCATATAGAGATTGACGTCATTTCCCCGGCCTCTCTTCTGGAAATCAGAAAATTTGCGCACCGCAATAGCCCCTCCGCCGGAAATGGGCTTCCCCATGGGGTCTTTACAAGCTTAACCATATGTTTCAACTTCAATTTACGCATAAGCGGGCGTATATTTTCGTAATAAACAGGACTGAACAAATAATGCAGCTTTTTATTCACCCGCTCATTTTCCAGAATTTCTTTAAGGCTGCTGTTCATTGTAAATTCCATGTTCTTTCTCCTTACCGTTCCTGTGATTTTTTCTGGGCTGTACGGTAATCATAAGCCATTTTGGCGTTTTCCTTTAAGTAACGGATATATACCCGGCGTTTTCTCACAATCTCAGTGGCAAACAACTTCCAAAGCTTTTGGACTTCCTTGTTATCCTCTAGTTCCGGCAGGCAATAGATGCGGTTAATTTTCCGCTTATGGCATGTATCAACAATTCTATTCAGCATCAGTGCCACGGCCCCGCTTTTTTGCACTTCTGGTTCAAGCCCGATCAGCAGCATCGTAATATATGTATTTTTTGCCCTCATTGCCCGAAGCATTGGAATAAAACCAAAGGGAAGGAAGCGCCCTTTTGCCTTTTTAACAGCGTCGTCCATATTAATCATCGCAACGCCAAAGCCTACGAGACGATTATTCCCGTCAACAATTCCTAAAACAAATTCCGGATCAATAATTTTTAAATACTGATTAATCGCCGCCTTAATCTGCTTCTCATTCAAAGGCATGGCGCCATAAAGATGGTCGTAAGCCTTATTATAAATTTCAAAAATACGGTGTCCCCACCGAACAAGCTCTTTTGTATTTGCAAAAGTTTTTAAACGGTACGCTGTTTTTTCCTGCACCCGTTTTGCCATTTTAGTGAAAAGCTCAGGATTTTTCTCCGGTGTTTCAAAGGAATACTCGACCCAATCTACATCCTTCTCAAAACCGTACATTTCCAGATATTTATTATAGTACGGTTCATTGTAAATCGTCAACATAGAACCCTGACGGTCAAAGCCTTCAATTAACATGCCTTCCCGGTCCATATCATTAAAGCCCATTGGCCCATGGACGGCGCACACATCAAGCTCCTTAGCCCAGGCCCATACAGTATCAAGCAGGGCAAACACAACCTCCTTGCTGTCGATAAAATCCAGCCAGCCAAAGCGCAGTCGTTTCTGGCCCCACTTTTCCTCATATTTCTCTAAAAAAATAGCGGCCACACGGCCCACCGGCTTTCCATCCTCGTAGGCCATCCAAAAACGTGCCTTTGCAGAATCAAAGGCTGCATTTTTACTCTTATCTAACGTATTCTTTTCATCCGACAAAATCGGCGGCACCCAATACGGATGATTTTTATACAGGATGAACGGAAACTTCACAAAATTCCCCATCTCCCGCTTCGTTTCAATTTCTCTGACTTCTAACATTTTTTCTCCTGTTTAGGGGCAGCACAGCCATCGTCTTGCAAAGACCGGCGGCCTGCCATATTTTTATATTTAATTAATATATATTTTATATTTTTTTTATTTTAACACGGTTTGATTTGACTATCAAGGTAAAGTCAAAAATCCTGCAGCAGAACTGCGGGATTTTTGACCCTCGCGGCAGGTCTGCACTTCGTTTCGGTCGGTGCTAACCGTGTGTCACCGGCACACAGCACCGCCAAATGGACATGCCAGCATGTCCGCTTGGCTCGTTGTCCGCGGAAATAAAATATATTAAATATGTATAAGCCCCAAAATTCCGGATATACTATAAATGTTCCCGGAAGCTCTAAAACAACCGGAGCAGCCGGGAACCATTGGATTCCCCCTCCAATTCATTCAACAAGTACGAAAGTACTTATCCTCCCCTTGAAAAAAGGATGCCAGCATCCGGTATAAAGCCGGAACTGGCATCCTTTTCATATATAAAATCCCCACTATTCCCAGTGGTCTTTTTCTTGTGCATATACCTCTGGCAAAATTGCTGCCAGGTTTGTAAATTCAGCAAAATTATGGCCAAGAAGATCCGCCACAACCGGCTCCGGAAATACCATTCCGTCAGGAATCATTTTCTGTTCCTTGCCGTCAATGATTTGATAGCCCATCCAAAACCGGGAGCGAAGCTCACAGCCGCCTTCAATATCTCTGGCCATATGGGTCATAACAACCGGAATCTTTGAACCGTCTTCAGGTAAAATTAAAACATTGGCACATACCAAAAAGGAACAGGCGTCAGTAAAAATTTTACTCGTATCATAGCCCATGGATGCCGGATTTTTAAATCCGATCAAAAGCTTCACCGGTTCAGTTCCCATAACAAGGGATTCTGTTACAAGATGGTCCACATCGTAGCATTTATCGGCAATAGACACATCGGGGTTTAACATCTTAGCCCGAGCTTCTTCATTAATCTCCAAATCATAGTGGTCGTAAGGATCCCAAATCGCATATCGCAGCGGGTCAATCCCATGCCAGGCAAACCACCACTGGAGCATAGCTCCTTTAGAGCCTTTAAAAAATGTATTATTGCTCACAACCCCTGTGCCGTTTTCCAGCATAAAATACCCTTTCTCGTCCGTAAGATAACCAGGTTCAAACAACCTGTTGCGGTCCTCAATTCTTAAAGCATCCTTTGGATCTCCCTTGGGATTTTTAAGAAATTCTTTTTTCTCCTCCGGAATTTCTGCCATATCCCGAAGATAATATTTATAGTAGCTTCTCTTTTCGGCGCCAGCCTTTAAAGGCACCTTTGCAGCACAAATCATACCATTCTCCTCCTTTTCTTGCTTTCATGCGCCAGCCCTTGGCGCACCGTGCGGTATATGAATCTATTATAAAATCAAATAGCCCTTATGTAAAATGAAACAATTTTCTTAATTTATTACTGACAGGAATAAATCATACATGGTAGAATGTCTGTATAAACAGACATTCTAACGCGTTTTTCGCGCGGCGAGCATAAGCGGGACATCCTCTGCGCGAAAATACGCATGACAGGCGAAGCCCTCTACTTTGGCCGCTTGCGGACATAGTGGAATGTCTGTGAACAGAAAATACAGAAACCGAGGTACACATCTATGTCTTTTTTACTTTCAGATATAAACTTTATGCAGCTTATTATTTTTATTACAGTGGCCCATGAAAAAAGCTTTTCCAAGGCCGCAAAGCAGCTTCATTTGACCCAGCCTGCAATTACTAAAAGTATTGCCCGCTTAGAAGCTCAGCTTGGACTTGTTCTTTTTATACGTACAACACGGAAGTTTTCCATGACGCCCGAAGGAGAATTGCTTTACACAAAATGGGAGCCGCTGCTTCAAGGTATGGAAGACGCGCTCTTATCTGCGGTTGCCATTCACCTGCAAAAAAACACATGCCTGAAAGCCGGAACAACAAGCACAACAAATCCCTACCTTTATTTCTGGCCGATTGCCGACCAGTTTAAAAAAGCCTTTCCTGAAATTGAGCTTATTGTAGAAAGTGATTCTATGGAAATTCTTTTAGAAAAGCTGACTGCCAATGAATATGATCTTGTTTTCCTTCCTCATTTTGAGCGTTACAGTATCGAAAGAGAAGGGCTTCGCTGGCAATGGGCCGCCAAAGACAGGGCCTTTGCTTACATGCCAAAGGAACATCCGCTTGCGGTGGAAACGGAGCTTCGCCTTAAAGACCTGGAAAATTATGGACTTGTCATTCTTGATGAAGCGCATAATCCGAATTATATCCGTGATATACAAGAGCTTTTTTCCGAAGCAGGCATTAGGCCCCATATTACACGGACAATGAAAAATGCCTACACAGTAAAAGCCAGCGGCAGGGATCTCAAGGATATTATCATTGCAGACGCTTATTTTGATTTTCCTCCCGGCACCCCGGTTGTCCGCGTACCTATCAATGGCCATTACAATGGAATCATATGTGCCTACCACCCGGAAAATCCATCGGTAGCTTTAAAAAATTTTCTTAAGCTCCTTGAACCGGAGCATATTGTAAATTCTTAATAAACGCTTTAGATTTATTTTATTTTCAGGACAAAATTTAGACACATTTATTCTCTATAATAAAACCATAGTAATCAATAACGATTACTTGCAAAACAGTTTGATTTTTTCATAACATTGTCTGGCAGGCCGCACTGCCAGACCTCCCTCGTCTCTTATTCTACCAGATAAAGAAAAGCTGCCGTAAGCTTACGGCAGCTTTTCTTTTTAAAGGCTAACGGTAATAACCTAACTCCTGCTCAAATTCTGTAATCCATCCAAAACCGTTGACTTCTACCTCATAATAATGATTTCCATTGATAATTTCATATTTATATTCGTTCAGCAAGCCTTCGGCTTCTACTTCCATGGATACAATTTCCCCGCCCCCGGTCTGCTGCAATGCAATCGCCTGGGCTTTTCCCCCGCCAACTCTCAGCAGCAGGGTCAAAGCAAGCGCCAATACTATAACGCCTGCAACAGAACCGCCTGCAATTAAAATAATCTTTGTGATCCTCTTCATTTTTAATTTCCTCCCTTGTTTCTTCATCTGTCAATTTTGATTTTAGCTTATTATAATGTTCAAAAATTAAAATAACATTAAAAATAGTAACTATGGTATATAAAATCCCTTAACCTTGGCAAAATCTACAGTGACAGGCACCTGATCACCCCCAGCCACAACAGCAATGCTTGATTCCTCATCCGTAAGGCTTAAGCCTACAATAAGATCCCCCACAGTAAGCTGGTAGCCGCTTAAATTATTGTCAAACATTTGCCTCAAATAAACGCCGATCGAGCCGTTCACGTCCTCGTCTAAGGCGACAATATCCTTGGCCTTCCCGTCCGCCATGCATACAAGCACGGTCCGCGTAAATGCCTGATTTTCCTTAATATATTCGAGAACCTCCCTCATACGGTCCTCATTTCCCATCATCTCCTTCCCAAAAACAATCATCTGAAGCTGGCCGTAATCCAGCCTTTTATTAGATCTGGCGCTGTAGGACTTTTCCACGCTTTCCATATCTTCCCCCTCAATCGTCACCGCAGGATAATGAATATTATCCCCATCACCTGTCAGGGCTTTAAGATCCGGAAAGCCGAAGCTGACCGAAAGCTTATCCGAATTTAAGTCAATGCCAAGACACATCACGTAATTTCTGTCTTCAATCTCTACCAGGTTATTGCAGCCTGACAGTGCTGCGGTTCCCATAAGCATAGCTGCTAAAAATCCCAAGGAAAGCGCTGTGCATCGATGCCTTACAGTCCTTTGTCGGCCCTTTTTTTCCCGGCCTGCCACCCCCTGGCCTTCCCCTTTCCTGCGAAAGCACCTGACCATCCGAAGCCCCACAGGAATAAGCACTGCCAGTGGCATATAAATAAATGTCATATAGCTTACAAAAAGCCGTGTGGCGTCTTGAAGATAAATTCCAAGAAAGCAGGCAAGAATAAAAAGTCCTGGGAACACAATGATCCATGGTTTACATAATTTTTTACTAATACTTTTAAAGCTTTCCAGGCCGTAATAAATATTACCTCCTACTAGCATAAACATTCCTGCCATCCAGAAAGCCAACATAAGCCCATCCTGTCTTGATAAAAAGCCTCCCGGGAACCGCACAATCTGCATAAGCGTTACTGTGGGCCAGCTTTCACTGTTCATTCCTTTCACAGAGAAAATCCCGATACATACAATAAGGAGAAGAATATTTAAAAGTATCGGCCATACAATACTCATAAGAGCTCCCCGGCGCACCTTCTCCATTTTCTTTACATTTGGCCGCAAAAACAGCAGCCATTCAATCACGGAAAACATAGAAAACGTAATGACACTTCCCCACCAAAATCCTGTCATCCCTCCCGAGCCCGGCGTGGCTTTTCCAATATTACTTTCACTTAAAAGCTCCACAGGTACGATTCTATCCAAATGGATTTGAGGTATAGCCAGGATAATAATGAGTACAATTGGCACAATCACCAGATATACAAGCATTTCTCCAAGTCTTGCCCGGGTTTCCAGCCCTTTAAAAACGCAGTAAATACAAAGCAGAAGCATAGAAATACCAAGTACCGCCTTCGGAATATCTGTGAGAAAGGTATGATTAATAATCTGGGCGAAAACACCAAGAAGCAGAGCTGCGGTCACAAAATACCGGATGGCATAGACAGCCATAACGATCCGTCCGCCCATACGCCCAAGTATACTTTCACAAAAACTTGGATAGCTGGAATCATAGCACTTGCCAGTTCCCAGCAAAAATATAGCGAACACCTGGGCAGCAATACCCCCGGCGATGATGGCAAATATTCCAGAGGAGCCGCTTAAACGCCCGACAATCACCGGAAGTACAAGTCCTGTTCCCGAAAATAAATCCAAGACAAGGAGCCGTTTCATTTGCCGTATAGATACAATATGGTTTTTTGAAAACATTTCAAGCCTCACTCTCCCCGGCCGCCATTGCGGCTGTTTGCGGATGATTGTTTCGTTCCAAAAATCAGGCGGCGGCGCGCCCGGGCCTTTGTAAAGACCGGCCTGCGTTTCATATCCCGCAGCGGCCAGCGAAAAAGACCGTCTTTGCGGTCATTTCCTCCATTAACCTCGGATGCCGTAAAGGGCATCATGTAAGGAATCCCGAAGCTTTCCAGGGAAGCCAGATGAACAAGCAGTGTCAATACTCCAAGGACAAAGCCAAAAATCCCAAGAAACATCCCAAGGACAATGAGATAAAACTTCACAATGCGAAATGCGGACGCAAAGCCCTCGTTTGGAATCGTAAAGGCGCACAGAGCAGTCAGAGCCACAATAATAACAACAATCGGGCTGACGATATTGGCGTCAACGGCCGCCTGACCGATAATCAGACCGCCCACAATTCCAAGAGTTCCTCCCATCGGACCTGGCAGCCGTATCCCCGCTTCCCGGAGTAATTCAAAGGCCAGCTCCATAATAAGCACCTCCACAGCAAGGGGGAAAGGCACCCCCTGTCTTGACGCCGCAAAGGAAAGGGCAAGGCTTGTAGGAAATACTTCAGGATGAAAAGAGGCAATAGCAATATACAGCCCTGGTAAGGTAAAAGCAAGGACGGACGCAATATACCGGAGTATACGTGTAAAGCACGCAATACTCCACCGATTATAGTAATCGTCCGCGGCCTGGTAAAAGCATCCGGCCACTGCCGGAAGGATGAGAGCCTCCGGGGAATTATCCGCCAAAATAATGATCCTGCCCTCCAAAAGGGCCGACGCTGCCTTGTCGGGCCGCTCTGTCGTCTGAAATTGAGGAAATGGGGAATACCACTCTCTTTCTAAAAGCTGTTCAAGACTCCCACTGTCAAAAATCCCATCAATTTCAAAATTATTAATCCGGTCCTTCAATTCCCCGAGAATATCCTCCCGGATTAGATCATCCATATACATCACTGCAATATCTGTCTTGGAACGGACGCCTTTCACAATCTGCACGGTTTTTAAGTGATAGTCTTTAATGCGCCGGCGCACTAAAACCGTATTAAAACGTACGGACTCTGTAAAGCTGTCCTTCGGTCCATGGAGGGTAATCTCCGACTCCGCCGCCTGGACGCCCCTATTGGGATATCCCTTACTGTTAATAATAAGGACCTGAGCTGCTCCCTCAACAAATATCAGCGTATCGCCGCTCATCATGCTTTTCAGCGCCCTGTTAAAATCACTTTCAGCCTTCACATCCGCAGTAATCATTCCGTATTTTATAATATAATCAACGGCGCCTTTTTCCGGAACATCTCCCATTGAAAACATAAGGCATCTAAAAATATCCGTTTCCACAAGCTCCCTATTGATCATTGTATCCATATAGACAGCATAAATGGGAAAATGATTTTTCCCAATCCACATCTGCCGTTTCACAACATCGGCACAATCCTTAAACAGTTCTTCAATATATCCGATATTGTCAGCCAATACCGCCGATATTTCCCGGCAGTTTTTTTCCAGCATGGCATCTGCCTCCTTTCACATCATCGGATAGGAAAAAAGCTGTTGCATTTACATATGCAACAGCTTTTAATACAATCATTTTATGCAGTTTTTTAAGAACTATTCGCCGTCATTGCCCCATTTATCGAATACGGATAAGGGAAGGATCACTCATTTCCGGCCTGGCTGATTGTCTTAATCACAGAAATTTCCTGGTTATAAATATGGGCCTTTATAATATCCACCGCTTTTTGCTTATCCCTGCCTGCGATGGCCTCTACGAGCCGCTTATGCTCCTCAAGAAGACGTCCGTGGCTTGAAAAGTCTTTAAGATACTCCAAACGGTACCGGTACATTTGTTCTCTCAAATTATTAAGTATTTGCACGAGCCGCGCATTATTTGTGGCCTCAAAAATAACATCGTGAAAAGCAACATCCGCCCGGGCAATGACAGACACATCACTATTCCCGAGAACCTCCTCAAAGTGCTTTAGGGCAGCCTGAAGGCTGGCAAGCTGATTTTCATCAATACGTTCGCAGGCAAGCTCTGTTGCCAGCACTTCCAGAGATGAACGCACCTCTAAAACATCCTGAAGGTCTTTTTTCGTAATGCTTGCGACCTGTGCTCCCTTGCGGGGGATCATAACAACAAGCCCCTCTAATTCAAGCTTCCGTATAGCCTCACGAATCGGCGTCCGGCTCACGCCAAGACGATTGGCGAGAGCAATTTCCATAAGGCGCTCTCCAGGCTCCAAATCGCCTTTTAAAATGGCTTCCCTTAAGGTATTAAAAACCACATCTCTGAGCGGTAAATACTCATTCACGTTCATTGTAAATTCTTTCATTTATCTGCCACCTCTCATGGGTTAAATGGTTTTACGACATACACCTGGCGGGCCATTCCAGTTTCTCTGAGCGCTTCGCTGGCGCTGCGCGTTTCTCTTTCATCCGAAAAAATACCGAACACCGTCGGGCCGCTGCCGCTCATCAGGGCGCTGATTGCTCCATGCTCTGCCATAAATTGTTTAATGGCATTGATCTGCGGATGTTTTTTTGCAGTTACGGTTTCAAGAACATTTTCAAGCCTTTGGCACATCCCCTCTAAGTCTTTATCCTTAATGGCCTTTACAATGCCGTCTATATCGGGATGACGGTGAAGCTTTTCCAAATGAAGGTTTTCATAAACAAACTTTGTTGAAACACTCACCGGCGGCTTCGCAATGAGTATCCAGCAGTCAGGCATAGCAGGCAGCGGCGTAAGTACCTCCCCAATCCCTTCGGACAGGGCGGTTCCCCGCATAATGCAGTAGGGTACGTCTGCTCCAAGCCTAAGCCCCAGCTCCATCAGCTTTTTCTTGCCAAGCCCCAGTGAAAATAAACGGTTCATCCCATAAAGGGCCGCCGCCGCGTCTGTGCTTCCGCCAGCCATCCCTGCTGCTACAGGAATATGCTTTTCCAGTGAAATAGACACGCCCCTCTCAATCGCATATTCCTCCATAAGCATAGCGGCCGCCTTATAAACAATATTATTTTCATTTGTGGGCAAAAAGGAAAGATTACTCGTAATGCGTATTCCCGGCTGTGATTCCACAGTAATTCCAACCCTATCATAAAGGTTTACCGTCTGCATAACCATTTTAACTTCATGGTAGCCGTCCGGGCGGCGGCGCATAACATCCAGCCCAAGATTAATTTTTCCCATTGCCTTTAGCTGTATACTGTTCATAATTCTTTCCATTCCTCCTTAGCAAGCTGCCTTAAAACTTTTCGCTTTTCAGGCAAACTGTAACCGTTCAGGCTATTACTTTTGTATACATTATACGTGAATTGCCCATCCATTTCAACAACAATTATTCCCATGCAACAGCTCAGCCAGCCGGGAGTGATAGGCAAAAAATCGTGTTTACATGATATTTTGCCTATTGCTCCCGGCTGAGGGAGCGCCAGGTTATGAGCAAAGAAAGCCGCGAAGCGGCGGAAAGCGCATTAGCGCGGCTTTGCGAACGGCGCGGGCTGAACTGTTACATTCCCACAGTTCCTAACTATTAAGCCATACATCCCGGATTCACACAGTAAACGCAGAAGGGCTTTTCAGCCTGCAAGGTGTTTAAGACTGTTTCGTACAATAAGAATAAGCTTTTGTCCAGGCGTGAGCTGATCCTGTTCCAGCCCGTTTGCTGACATAATCTCATCTACTGTTGTGTTGAAATTTTTAGCCAATGTCCACAGCTCATCCCCCGGTTTTACAATATAACCGATAATTCCCGGCATAGCCTCCCAGGCACTTTCATCCATAGGTTCCTCTTTAATGTCTTCAATAACGCTGACCTTCATCCGCTTAAAGACAATAGCGGACAGAACAAGCATCATTTTTACTTCAATTTCCTCGCTGTCTTGCATGTTAGAGCTCATTTGCTCAAGTACCGGGGCAATCTCATAGGTGCAGGAATTGTCCATATCAGGAATTTCAATCTGGCTTGAAAATGGCACCATCCCCTTTAAAGCATTGACAGGTACCTTGTCATCCGCAGCCACATAAAGAATCTGGACATAGACAACGCCCTCTACAAGAATACCGTTTTCATTAATCTGTGTCCGGTCAATTTTTATATGCCCGCCAGCCTGGCAAATCTGTAAAATTTTTGCCTGGTCGTTCTTTATTTTAATACGCTGGTGAAGCTTGGCATTCGACTGATTTTTCATTAAAATATTATCAAACACGGCTGGACGCAGGATTGGTACTAATTTTTTATCCAGGGCATAAACATCCTTAAGTATCTCCACCTTTTCGTCCTCATACACTGACATTTCCAGCTCTAAGACGACCTCCAGCCCGACATTGCGCGCTTCCATATCGGAATCCCGGCGCACCTCTATTTCTATGTGTATAATTTTCGCAGTAATATGCCCGATCATTTCCTCTTTCGCGCCATGGCACTCCAGATTCCCAGAAAATCCTACGGTTGTATTGAAAAATTGAAGCGGATTTTTTTCCTCCTCGCTGGAATACATGACAAAAACGCCCAACTCTCCTCTTAAGGCAATCTTATCGTCCAGAAGCTTAATATCCAGATTATCAAGCATAGCGTCATTCCACAAAATTTCCATAATGTTTGGCTTATTGGACGGCACACTGATCTCATCCTTGATGCGGAATGTGTCCTTCTTCTGAATATGTATCTGGCTCGTATCAATGCACTGGCTTTTCGTACATACGCCGGACGGCTCGCCAACCTGCTGCGCAGCTTCGATTTCTACAATACAGCTTGCGCTTAAGGTCAGGGAAATAATGGAGCGCACACTGAGCTTACGGCTGTTAATCAGGCTCGTTCTCAAATCCTCCATATCCCAGGAGACCTTCACATCATCCCCCTCGGCGACCTGATCCATGTTGACGACCTCTTCAAAATCAATACTTCCGTCCATATGATGAATGGGCCGGGCATCGTAACCGCTGACATAAAGCACGGCAAATTCCAGCTTGCCGTGAATACTCACCTTTCCCTCCATCACCCGGACTTCCGTAATCTTTATATCGCCGTTTTCCTCAATAATTTTATCAATATCCGGCCGGACATCCGGTACGTTAAAATCATCGTCTAAAGTAACCTGGGTAAATGCCCGCCCTTTAAACTGATTTGTCCGGATGCGTTTTTTTAATATTTCCATAAAAATATCCTCCTTGCATTTCTATCTAAAAGATATTCTGCAAAAGAGGATATTATGACTGCTAATTTTCGCAACTATTCAGCCATGCGGCTGAGAAGGACAAACTTTGGCGCAAGCTTGCTTGCAGAGAGTTTTTGTCCTTCTCAGACATAGGGCGCTTAGCCCGAATCGAGGATTTAGCCGCGCATGCGGCGGTTAGCAGCGTTAGCTGCGCAAATCCGAGATGGCATGGCTGAATAGTTGCTAATTTTCGGGAAACACTACTGTTTTATCCATATTTTGTATTTTAATGACAATATACGGGTAAGATGGCTGTTCCTTAGCCGCGTCTGCTTCTTCCGGACCTACAAGGGCCGTACGCACACAAATTGTATTTTCCGTATCGTAAACCTCCTTAACCTGAACACTGTAACCGCCGCTTTGCTGGCGCCCATAGCCCACAACGATGTATTTATAATTGCCATCGCTGTACGTCATTTGAAATGGATTTTCCTTTTTTTCATCAATGAGCTTTTGTATGTCCTCCTGGATATTGTCATTGGAAACAACAGTGAAGTCCAGATCCGACAGCTTTGCTTCTGAGGTACTGATCCCACTGCAACCCAAAAACAGGCAAAAGCAAAAAATAAGAAGCAGCGCTGCGGCACATTTTTTCCAAAATCTCATAATTCCCAGACCTTTTGCAATGCTTTTACTAAAGATTATGTAAAACGGGCGGAAAGTATGACAGGTTATTTCACGTAACAGTTCAGCATAGCTGAGCTGTTACTATTTCACAAACAGGAATAAAAGCCAAAGGAACGATCTGCCGTCTTACCGTCAGATAATCCCTTTGGCTTTTTCAGATACAACCTTGTCCACTTTGTGGACATTTATACCATGGCCGCAAGCGGCCATGCTATGGCTTCGCCTGTTATGCGTACTTTCGCGCATTGGAAAGCTCGCTTGCGCTCGCTGCGCGAAAGACGCGGTATAAATGTCCACTTTGTGGACATTTATACCATGGCATTAATCATATCAAGCACAGCTTGGCCTAAAGCCGCAGACTTTTCATCTGCGTCAGCCAGGGAGCTCCCCTTAATGCCATAGTAGAATTTAATTTTCGGTTCTGTTCCTGAAGGGCGAACGCAAAGCCATGCGTCATCATTCATATCATAATACAGAACATTGGAGCTTGGAAGCCCGGTCGGAGTTACCATACCGCTTTCAAGGTCAACAATCTCATCCTTCTTATAGTCTCTTGAAGAAAGCACCTTATATCCGGCCAGTTCCTTCGGCGGATTGTTGCGCAGTGTTTCCATAATGGACTGGATTTTGGCAAGTCCTTCAATACCCGACAGGGAAATCGCCTTCACATCATCTTTATAGTAGCCATATTTCTCATACATATCTATCATGGCATCCCATAATGTCTTGCCCTGGGTCCTGTAGTAAGCGGCAGCCTCGCAAAGAGCCATTGTGGCAACAATCGCATCCTTATCTCTGGCATGGGTGCCGATAAGACAGCCGTAGCTCTCCTCAAAGCCAAAGAGATATGTACCCTTTTTGCTGTTTTCAAAGCCTAAAATCTGTTGTCCGATATACTTAAAGCCTGTCAGACACTCAATCAGGCGGATATGGTACGCTTTGGCGATAGCATCTGCCATATTGGTCGTAACGATGGTTTTAATCAGAGCGCCGTCCTCCGGCAGCCCCTTTAGCTCCTTCCACTGGCTGATCGTATATTCGGCTAAAAGGCAGCCGGACATATTTCCAGTCAGGCAATGATACACGCCGTCTTTATCTTTTACCCGTACGCCAAGGCGGTCAGCATCCGGATCCGTAGCCAGTACTAAGTCAGCGTCCAGCTTCTTTGCCAGCTCAAGGCCAAGAACAAAGGCTTCGTCAGATTCCGGATTTGGATAACTGACTGTTGGAAATTCTCCATCTGGAAGCTCCTGCTGTGGAACAACATAAACATTGTTAAAGCCTATTTCCTTAAGAATCCGTCTGGCAGGAATATTTCCCGTGCCGTGAAGGGGCGTATAAACAATTTTAATCTCATCGCCCACCGCTTTAATGCTGTCCATATGCTTAACCTGCTTTTTAAGCTCGGCAATATAAGCGTCGTCGACCTCCTGGCCAATAGTCACATACAATCCGGCGGCTGTGGCTGCATCTTTGTCCATCGTCAGAACCTTATTGTAGTCGGTTACGGCCTTAACCTCATCCATAATCCCTGTGTCATGGGGCGGTGTAATCTGGGCGCCGTCCTCCCAGTAAACCTTATAACCGTTATATTCCGGCGGATTATGGCTTGCTGTAATATTAATGCCTGCAATACAGCCTAAATGGCGAACAGCAAAGGACAGCTCCGGCGTTGGTCTTAAGGACTCGAAACGGTATGCCTTAATGCCGTTGGCAGCCAGACACAGGGCGGCTTCTTCGGAAAATTCCGGAGACATTCGGCGGGAATCGTAAGCGATAGCCACTCCTTTGCTTTCACCGCCCTGCTTTTTAATATAATTGGCAAGGCCCTGGGTGGTTTTACGGACAACATATTTATTCATACGGTTAATGCCTGCCCCGATAATCCCGCGAAGCCCGGCCGTTCCAAACTCCAGATCCATATAAAAACGTTCTTTAATTTCGTTTTCGTCATCCTTAATGCTCAAAAGCTCAGCCTTTGTAGCTTCATCAAAATAGGAATTGGCAAGCCAGTCCTCATAAATTTTCTTGTAGTCCATTGGAATTACCTCCTGAATTCATCAAATGTGATGTAACATATAGTTCGTATTTATTATAATACATTTCGTAGGAAAAATAAAGGAAAATTTAACTATATTAAACATGCTTTAACGAAAATTTACGACATTTTTTGTGCATTTTTTCAGATCAATAATTTTTCAACTGTCTATAGAAATGGTCAAGGAAATTTTTGCGAAGCTCCCGGATACTGATAAACGCTTCCAGTTTTTCCTGATTTCTTGCTGAGGTCCAGCTTTTGCGGGTATTATAATAGTGGTTAGCGATCTTCCAGAATTTTTCTGGAAACAGCATAAGGATATAAAGATATTTTTTCTCGTTCAGGCTCAAAGGAAGCTCTGCGTTATAGGCATCCACAATGGCTGTGCCGAGGGCTACATCCCAATGATTTTTTTCCATGACCTTACGCAGAAATAAGTATAAGTCGTTGACCTGGACATTAACATTCATTTTATCAAAATTAACGGTGGCCATGGCCGGAAGCTTTTCATTGCAGCAGCCGGGAACAGTATATTCGGTGCGTCCTTTCATAAGAATCACATTGTGATGGTTATAGTCGCCATGGCAGAGTGTACGCTCCTCCTTCGCCCTTGTAAAAAGCTCCTCATATTCCGGGGTTCCTAATGCCTGTGCCGCCTCCAATGCCTGCCCCGCAAATTCCTCATAACAATCCAGGTACATTGTTTCAAAAGACTTTTTCTGCTTTTTGCTGCGCATATAATTTCTAATAGATTTCATCTCCCGGCAATGCTTATCCAGTATATTTTTCATTCCTCCATAGGAATAGCTTTGAACCATTTCAGGGCTTAAAGGTACGCCCCGCAGCTGCCGGTGGAGCCTTGCCAGATTTGCTGCCAATGCAATAAGGTCTTCCCGGGATTTCATATCACATTCCCGGCCATCGTACCACTCCTTAACCACATAGCCCCGGTCATATTTATTTTTAGAAAGCAGCTCCCCCTCCCGGTTTACAACGATTTGATCCACATTCATATAGCCCCGGTCGCGCACCGTGTATTTTACAAGGGATTCAAATACAAGACGCGACGGCGACAGTGTATATTCCCGGACAAGTCTAAGCCCCTGATCTGTTTCACAGATGACAGCGCCTCTGCCCCGGCAGGTGGTAATAACATTAAAGGAATACTTATCCAAAATCTCTTTGATTTTTTCGTCCACAAAAAATCCCTCCATACTTAGACCAGAACAACAAGCTTTCTGTCTAACATATGAAGGGATTTTTTTATTTATTCGTATCAGTTACCGTCTTTAGAAGCGTACCATTCATCCAACTGGGCCTGAGCAGAGTCTACCATTTTATCAATGCCGGCACCTTTGAGCTTTTCATTAAATGCTGGAAGCTCTGTTTCCAAATCAAGAATACCGCAGTTAAGCCCTTTATAGTATTCATTATAAACAGCCGTTACTGCTGTTATCTCATTTTCCAGCCCTGTAGAATCTGCAACAAATCCAATCAAAGGCGAAAGCAGGGGATTTTCGTTATCCTTTGCTGAAATCTCCCGTGTATCCGGGTTAGAGCCATCCCACAGGCCAGCCAAATACTGGTTGCCAATCTCCCATGTCATATTGATATAATATCCTGCATTATTACTGTCTACGCCTTCAGGGAAGTTATACGTGCCATCCTCCTGGACAACATAATGGGTTTCTTCAATCCCATAATTAAGCAGATCGACAATCTCCTTATTGGAATACATGAGGTTTAAAAATTTCATGGCAGCCTCCGGCTCCCTTGTTGTTACCGGAATTGTCCAGTCAATGGCATTGACTGTCGATGTAGATACCGGGGCACTGGCAATTTTAATAACCGTCATATCATAGCCACTCTGAGCTACTGTGTCCATATATGTGGAATTTTCAGCAGCAAAGAAATAGGCAAAGGCAATATCATTTTTAACAAACATATAATTATTGTCTTCTGTGGTAGCGGCATCTTTATAAACATACCCTGCCTCATACCAATCGCGGACAACCTGAAGCGCTGCTTTATATTCCTCAGTTTCAAACAAATTGACAACCTTTGCAGGTTCATCCGTAAAAGCTACAATATAATCATTAATTAATTTATCAAAAGTCACAGCATCTTCAAATTTATCCGATACAAGCACAGGCATAAATGTTGTCACATTCCCCTGGCTGCCAGCCGGAGCCATAGGAACAAGCTCTGTCTGCTCCTTAACCGCTGCTAAAATCTCGGTAAGCTCGCTCATGGATGTGAGGTTCTCACCTTTCTCCAACATTCCAAGCTGCTCAAGAATGTCGGTGCGCATCGCCAAGTACATGTTGCTGACCATATCCTTATTCACAGGCACCGCATAGGTTACGCCGTTAAGCTTTGTTGTTTCCATATATTCTGGTTTTATCTCGGATAAAATGTCCTGTCCATATTCATTTAAAAGATCATCCAGCGGCGTTAGCTGCTTCTGTGAGGTCATTGCGGCAAAGGTTGTTGGACCGGCAAAAAATGTGGGGGCCAAATCAAGCTGCTCGTTCGATGAAATCATCAGGTTCATTTGCTCATTGTAGCTTCCTGACTGGAAGGGCATTAGTTCCACCTCTGTATTAATAGCCTCCACTGTGATGGCATTGATTGCCTCTTCAACAGCATCCACATCGGAAGTATTGCTGCCATTGCAATAATACGCGACAACAATCGAAGCTGTATCTTCGTCCTCCCCAGCACTATTCCCCTCAGCGCTTCCAGCCTTGTCCGTTTCTTCTCCGGTGTTTCCCAAAGCCTCTGCTGCTCTGGAAGTATCCTGGCTGCCTTCCGCTGCAGTTCCTTCCGAATTTCCACAGGCTCCCATGGATAATGCCATTGTCATTGCCAACGCAAATGTGATACTTCTCTTCATTGTGAAAATACCTCCTTTTTTCTATGAAACCCTCCCGGCTTTCATAGCTTTTAACTTATGTTGGACATATTTTATCACAATGTACAGAAAAATACGGAGTATATTTCTATCCTTGTATTTGTAAAAAAACGCTTTGTAATGTTTTTATAGTATCCTCCAGGGCTATTGCCTGAAACTCTTCCGGTATGCTAACGGCGTCATTCCCAGCTCCTTCTTAAACAGACGGGTAAAGTAAGAATAATCACTATAGCCAACAGATAAGGCCACTTCTGAAACTGCAAGCTCTGTATTCAGCAGCAGCGCCTTGGCACCGTTAAGGCGCTCAAAGGTAATAAATGAAAGCACTGAAATCCCGGTTTTCTTCCGAAACGACTTCATTAAATGAGCCGGGCTTAAGCTGACATAATCTGCAATTTCCTGAATAGATATATTTTCCATTAAATGCTCCCGCACATAATGGCGCACTTTATCTTCAAGGCTGTCGGAATGTTGGTCATAGCCGACATTCATTAATGTTTTAAACAGCTTGTCAAGATAAGCCCGTTTCTGGCTGTCCTCATTTTCAATAAGCTTTTTCTGCCACTGAATTTTATCCATAGCCTTTTTTATAACCGCCTTCAGCTCTTCATACTCAATCGGCTTTAACACATAATCCATGCACCCGAGACGCATCGCTTGGCGTAAATAATCAAATTCAGCATGGCAGGTCAGCATAATACATTCTATATGGGGATAGTAGCTTTTTACCCATTCTAACAAGGAAATCCCCGATCCGTCCGGCATCTCAATATCACATAAAATAATATCCACCGGCTGCTTTTGCAAAAAAGCTTTTGCTTCATCTACAGAATAGGCGCAGTCCGCCCGGCAAAACCCTAACGTAAGCGGCTGTAAATTCCGCATAATTGCATTGGCAATAAAAATTTCATCATCAACAATGAGTAACCGGTACACAAAACTCCTCCTCCCGGTATAGACACAGAACATACATTTCCATATTTTATCCGGCTGTACTGTCACCTATATCTCATAAGGCTTCGGCGGTTCTGGCATTTGCCTTGCTATCCCAAGCTCCGCGTAGCCGGTATTTTCTTCCGGATTCCATTCCCAGGCACGGGCTTCCCCGACATTGCCTGTATGAAAGTGTAAAAACTTCCATTGCCCATCTTCCTTTATAAATTCATGGAACCACATGCCATATCCCGCAATGGCCGGATATGGCGGGCCATCATAGCCAAAAATCTTTCCCTGCACAAAAAATCCAAACGATGGGAACATTCCAACCCCCCGCATTCCATCCGCGTCCACATCGACAAAAGGTACGGTAATCTGGCCTCCGGCATGGAAACGGTCATATTCTGGAAAGGACGATACCATTCTTTCAAGAAACATCTTCTCATAAATTTCCTTTGCGCCGATAAAGGGCGGTCTTTTCTTATTCACAAACGAAAAGCTCGTTTCCGGGTTATCGGCAAACAGCGGCCGTACATCTTCAAAATTGCCGCTGATGAGTAAATGCATATATCTGCCCTGGAGATTTTCAATTTCTAATATATCCTTGGCCGTCATCTTCCTTCCCCCCTTAAGCAGCCGCCTTTGGATAATGGCTTCAAACAAACCGCAAAAAACGGCGTCATTTCACAAAACATATGCCACTGGCAGCTTTTATATTTCCATTGCCCGCTTTCCTTAATAAAATCAATATACCAGCGCCCTGTGCGGTTGCTCATTTTGACGTTCGCGCCGTCGCTTTTACAAAGGGCATCCAGAGTCAGCGACGTCCACATGCCCCTGGCCCTCTTTCCTCCCGGCTCAACCTCAATGACCCTTGAGGTCGCAAGCTGTATGCCTCTCCCATATGCCTTCGCCCTTAGCTTTAGCCATGTAAAATATTTTTCAATCGAATCCATCCCATTCAAAGCCAAAGGCAATCCCTGGCAAAATAACGACGGCGACTTTCCGGCAAAGAAACGCCGGGCCATGGCGGAGAAATCAGCCCTGTTCCATGCGTCAATAAACGCACCGTGGAGCTGTTCAATTTCCAGGACATCGCGGCACCACTGAGCATCCTTTTGGTCTTTTTCATCTTTTAAGTCTTCCCCCGTTTTTAATGATGAGATTCCTCCCTTAAAAAATGGATAGGGCGGAGGCCAGTTTAAAACATCCTTATGAAGATTTCCATTTTCTTCCGGAACACAAGGATAACTGCCCAGGTCATACAAAGGTTCCCAACATAGCGTTTTCAGCCGCCATCCCAAAGGGCCTTTAATGAACACGTTATCATATCTTCCTATAAAAATATGGTATGGATAAGGCGCCTTATAGTTCCCGAAAGCAGGCCCTTCAATGCGGACCGTATACGTGTACCACCTCCCCTTTGCCGTCGTTCCATCCCGGCCTAATGTGATGTACTGGGAGGTTCCCTGATTCGTTCCCAATGTATTTCCATTAATCCTGGCGCTTTCGCCAAGGTTTAAATAAAAATCTTTAACCGCGCTTCTTCCAAAAGCTTCTATATGATCCCAGGGCAAGTATAGGGCAATATCGTCAGATCCCGCAAAAATATCGTCTAAAATCCGGTCAAACATCTGGCTGTTTGCATATAATACAAGCATGCCTTGAAGCATCTGGATATTCAAATAGTCATTATACATTTTCTTCACCCCTTTACGGCGC
>JAGZDD010000055.1 GCA_018369015.1 Clostridiales bacterium
AGACAGCCGAAGGTAACAACCGGATATTTAGCCCGCTATGCGGCAATGGTGACAAGCGGCAACCGGGGAGCTGTACTGGAAATTAAGTAAAGACTCATGCCGTGCGCAGCGCGGCAGCACGACCCATGAGCGCCGCCGGCCAGGCTTTTTGCCCGGCGGCGGTATTACCATGAATGAAAGGCGGACATGAGCATGGAATTAACCGGTGCGCAAATTGTTATTGAATGTTTAAAGGAGCAGGGAGTCGATACTGTATTTGGCTATCCCGGCGGAACGATTTTAAATGTTTATGATGAATTATATAAACATAGTGATGAAATTCATCACATTCTTACCTCCCATGAACAAGGGGCTGCCCATGCGGCGGACGGCTATGCCAGAGCTACAGGAAAGGTGGGCGTTTGTCTGGCAACCAGCGGTCCGGGGGCGACAAACCTTGTCACCGGGATTGCAACGGCTTATATGGATTCGATTCCTGTGGTTGCAATTACTTGTAACGTAGGCGTAAGCCTTCTTGGAAAGGACAGCTTTCAGGAGGTCGACATTAAAGGCATTACAATGCCTATTACAAAGCATAATTATATTGTTAAAGATGTCAATAAGCTGGCAGATACGATCCGCAGCGCCTTCACGATTGCCCAGACCGGACGGCCGGGACCGGTACATATCGATATTCCAAAGGATATTACGGCGCTGAAAGCGGACTATGAATATAAAAAGCCGGATGAGATTGTGAGGCTGACCGATGAAATCCGGGAAGAAGATCTCGACGAGGCGGTAAAGCTTATTTTCCACTGCGAACGGCCCTTTGTATTTGTTGGCGGCGGCGCTGTGCTTGCCGACGCGGCGGATGAATTGAAGCGCTTTGTTGAAAAGATCCAGGCGCCGGTGGCTGATTCTCTCATGGGAAAGGGAGCTTTTGACGGCCGTGATAAAAATTATACCGGGATGCTCGGGATGCATGGTACAAAAACGTCCAACTTAGGAGTGATGGAAAGCGACCTGCTTATTGTTGTAGGCGCCCGTTTTTCTGACCGGGTCATGGGAAATTCTTCGACCTTTGCGAAAAATGCGAAAATTATTCATATTGATGTGGACGCTGCGGAGATTAATAAAAATATTCCGTGTGATTGTAGTATTATCGGAGATGCCAAGGTTATTTTAAGAAAGCTTAACGCCCGGATCGACCGCCTGGACCATACAGAATGGCTGAACCATATTTACAGCCTGAAACGCACTTACCCTCTGACCTACCATAGAGAAAATCTCACAGGCCCGGGGGTTGTGGAAAAAATTTATGAAGTCACCGGCGGAGACGCCATTATTACGACTGAGGTTGGCCAAAACCAAATGTGGGCGGCGCAGTTTTTTAAATATGACCGTCCAAGAAAGCTTATTACTTCCGGGGGCCTTGGAACGATGGGCTTTGGCCTTGGCGCCAGTATTGGCGCAAAGCTTGGTTGCCCGGATAAGCATGTCTTTAATATTGCTGGAGATGGCTGCTTCCGCATGAATATGAATGAGCTTGCCACAGCCAGCCGCTACAATATACCGATTATTGAGGTTATTTTAAATAATCATGTGCTTGGCATGGTCCGCCAATGGCAGACTTTGTTCTATGGCCAGAGGTATTCAAATACAATACTTAATGATAAAGTGGATTATGTGAAGCTGGCCGAGGCTATGGGAGCTGTAGGCATACGCGTATCAAAAAATGAAGAACTTGAGCCTGCCATCAGGACGGCTATGGAAGCTGCCGTTCCGGTTGTCATTGAGTGTGTCATTGACAGCGACGATAAGGTATGGCCAATGGTTGCTCCGGGAGCATCCATTTCCGAGGTGTTTGCTGAGGAAGATCTTCAAAGCGGGAAATAAATTTATATAGAAGGGATGAGGAAATGATGAGTAGAGTTTATAATTTTTCAGCCGGTCCGGCGGTTCTTCCAGTGGAGGTACTTAAAGAAGCTGCCGATGAGATGCTTGATTACAGGGGCAGCGGCATGTCCGTTATGGAAATGAGCCACCGCTCCAAGGTGTATGACACGATCATCAAGGAAGCTGAGGCTGATTTGAGGACACTGTTGAACATTCCGGATAATTATAAGGTGCTGTTTTTACAGGGCGGCGCTTCCACCCAGTTTGCCATGATTCCCATGAATTTTATGAAAAACCGCAAAGCCGGCTACATTGTTACAGGACAGTGGGCTAAAAAAGCGTTTGCGGAAGGGAAGATTTTTGGCGAGGCTGTGGAGCTGGCGTCCTCCGCAGATAAAACATTTTCCTATATACCAGACTGCTCAGATCTGCCGATTACTGAGGATATGGATTATGTTTATATTTGTGAAAATAATACAATCTATGGCACAAAATTTAAAACTCTGCCAAACACGAAGGGCAAGGATCTTATTGCCGACGTTTCCTCATGCTTTTTATCGGAACCTGTGGATGTAACCAAATACGCCATGCTTTACGCCGGCGCCCAGAAAAATGTAGGCCCTGCGGGAGTGACGATTTGTATTATCCGGGAGGATCTTATTACCGATGATGTGCTGCCGGGTACGCCGACGATGCTGCGCTATAAAATCCATGCAGACAATGGCTCCATGTACAATACGCCGCCGGCTTATGGCATTTATATTTGCGGCAAGGTATTTAAGTGGCTTTTAAAAACCGGAGGCCTTGAAAAACGCAGGGAAATTAATGAAGCTAAGGCGAAAATCCTCTATGATTTCCTTGATAGCAGCGAGCTGTTTAAAGGAACCGTGGAGCCAGAAAGCCGCTCTTTAATGAATGTGCCGTTTATTACAGGCAATGACGAGCTGGATGCAAAATTTATTAAGGAATCCAAGGCTGCCGGTTTTGAAAACCTGAAAGGCCACAGAACTGTGGGCGGTATGCGCGCCAGCATTTATAACGCTATGCCTGTGGAGGGCGTTGAAGCGCTTGTGGCATTTATGAAGAAATTTGAAGCTGAAAATAAATAGATTGGGGGTTGTTTTGTATGTATAAGGTGAAATGCCTGAATCCCATTTCTTCTTTGGGAATGGATTTATTGTCTGATGAATACAGCGTTGTCGAAAATGTGGAGGAGGCTGACGCCATTTTGGTGCGCAGCGCATCCATGCATGATATGGAGCTTCCCAAAAATCTGGAGGCTATTGCCAGAGCAGGCGCCGGGGTCAATAATATCCCGCTGGATCAATGTGCCAAACAGGGAATCGTTGTCTTTAACACGCCAGGAGCCAACGCCAACGGTGTGAAGGAGGCTGTGATTGCCGGACTCCTCCTTGCCGCAAGAGATATTGTGGGCGGCGTCAACTGGGTTTCCTCTGTGAAGGAAGATCCCGATGTGGCAAAGCTTGTGGAAAAAGGCAAAAAGCAGTTTGCGGGAACGGAAATTGCGGGAAAGAAAATCGGCGTGATCGGCCTTGGCGCTATCGGCGTTCTTGTAGCCAACGCCTGCAAGCGCCTTGGCATGGAGGTTTACGGCTACGACCCGTTTATTTCTGTAGACGCGGCATGGAACCTGTCCAGAGATATTTACCATATCAACAATGTGGATGAAATTTATGCCGGCTGCGATTATATTACCGTTCATGTTCCGTTAATGGATTCCACAAAGAAAATGATCAATGCCGAGGCATTTTCCAAAATGAAGGACGGCGTTGTTATCCTTAACTTTGCAAGAGATTTGCTTGTGGACGAGGACGCCATGGAAGGGGCTATTGAAAGTGGCAAGGTGCGCCGGTATGTGACGGATTTCCCAAACGCAAGGACGGCGAACATGAAAAATGTTATTGCAATTCCTCATTTGGGAGCGTCCACAGAGGAATCTGAGGATAACTGCGCGGTAATGGCTGTAAAGGAACTGAGGGATTACATCGAAAACGGAAATATTTCCCACTCTGTAAACTACCCGGATTGCTCCATGGGCGTATGCACCTGTGCCGGGCGTATTGCCGTGAACCACAGAAACATCCCCAATATGATTGCACAGCTTACAAGCGTGTGCGCGGCGGACGGCGTTAATATTACCGATATGATTAATAAGAGCCGGGGTGATTGGGCCTATACAATGATCGATCTGGCGACGCCGGCATCGGAAAAAATGGTTGAGGATATTCGCAGGATCGAAGGGATTGTTAAGGTTCGTATTATAAAATAGTAGTAACAGTTCAGGTAATGGAATGTAAAATAATGGAATTGCTGCTTTTATTGCCGCGTCAAATTTTGGCGCGGCAGCATTTTTTTCTGGTGATTGCGGGAGCGCGCAGCATGCGGCCATCAGCTTTCATCCGCAGCGGCGCCGCGCGCGGCTCGGCATGAAAGCCGGACATGTACCGGCGGCGCGGCTTGCAGGGGAACAGGCAGCGGACCGTTTTTTAGGAGCTGGCTAAGGAGGTTTTGCGATGAATATAGGTGATTTCAATAAGTCAGAGGATGTTTGGGATATTCTTTATGAGCAGGCAAGAAAGGTGCAAAATCCCAGGGAGGTATCGCCTTTTGTGGAGGCGGGGAGTGTGGCTGCGGCAATTTTGACAAAGGCCGGAAATATTTATGTGGGTGTTTGTATTGACACTGCCTGCTCTCTTGGAATGTGCGCGGAGCGCAATGCCATGGCGAATATGATAACTTTTGGAGAGAATGAGATTGACCGTGTTGTGGCGGTTATGGGCGATGGACAGGTGGGGCCGCCTTGCGGTGCCTGCCGCGAAATGATGATACAGCTTTGCGGGAACAATAAAAATGCGATGATTTTGCTGGATTATAAAAAGAAAAAAAGTGTTCCCCTTTTTATGCTTATGCCCGACTGGTGGGGCGAAGGGAGGTTTTGATATGGCGGATATACGCCCTTTCCCGGCGCTTATGCCCGCGCCGGATTACGCGGCAAGGATTGCGGCGCTTCCCTATGATGTTTATACACGTAAAGAAGCACTGGCCGAAGTGACAAGGGAACCGCTGTCATTTTTACATATTGACCGGCCGGAGACCTGGTTTGATGACCAGGTGGATATTTACGATCCTAAGGTTTATGAAAAGGCCGGGCAGGTGCTTAAAGACTGGCAGGAAAAAGGCTATTTTATTCAGGATTGCCGGCCCTGCTATTATATTTATGAACAGGTTATGGATGGGCGGCCCCAGACCGGGATTGTCGCCTGTGCCAGCGTCAATGACTACATTCATCATGTGATTAAAAAGCATGAAAAGACGAGAGTGGATAAGGAACAGGACCGTATAAGGCACATCAAGGTATGTCAGGCGCAGACGGGGCCTATTTTTCTTGCTTACCGGGAAAATGAAAAAATTTCAGAAATCACCGCCTTAGCTATGCAAAGGACGCCTCTTTATGATTTTACTACAAAGGAAGGGATTGGCCAGAGAGTATGGAAAATCGATAGTGATGAGGAAATTTCCGTGATTAGGGAATGTTTTTCAAAGATCGGGGAGATCTATATTGCCGACGGGCACCACCGGGCCGCTTCCGCCGTGAGAGTGTCTCAAATGCGGCGAAAGGCTTTGGGATTATCAGACAGCCAGGAAGCAGGTGATGAGAGCGACGGCTTTCTCTGTGTTTTGTTTCCGGACAGAGAGCTGGAAATCATGCCCTATAACCGGGTAGTTAAAGATCTTGGCGGATATTCTGCGGAAGCTTTTTTAGAGGAATTGTCAGGCCCCTTCAAGCTCACGCCCCTTCCCGGCGGTACGCCGAAGGAGCAGCCATTTCCCAGGCGTAAGGGCAGTTTTGGCATGTACCTTGAGAAGCGGTGGTACATTTTAGAGCTAAAGGACGGCCAAAAGCCAGAGGAAAGGCTGCCGGGCAAAGATAATACTTTGTCTGGCATATCCGGGAAGGGCTGCGAAGCCGGGCAGGTGGTGAGCGGTTTGGATGTATCAGTTCTCCAGGATTATGTCCTGGGTCCGCTCCTTAATATTAATGATCCGCGTCTTAATGAGCGGATTGATTTTGTCGGAGGCATCCATGGACTTAAGGCGCTTGAAAGCTATTGCGATGACCAGGGGTGGGCTGTGGCCTTTGCCATGTATCCGACATCGATGGAGGAGCTGTTTATGGTTGCGGACCAGGGGGCGCTTATGCCGCCAAAATCCACATGGTTTGAGCCAAAGCTGCGCTCCGGGCTTTTTATCCATAAAATATGAAAAGGAGTAAATCAATGAAGTGTATTTATAACGGTTATATCCACGACGCTGTCCATGAGCAGCCTTTTTACGGAAAAATTCTCATCGATGGCGGGAAAATCGCAGAAATCGGCGAAGATTTTTTTGTTCCCGAGGGAACGGAAATGATCGATGCCAAAGGCATGGACATTTACCCGGGATTTGTGGAGGCCCACAGCCATATTGGCCTGGACGGCTACGGAATTGGCTATGAAGGGCAGGATTATAATGAATTGACGGATATTGCCACGCCCCAGCTTCGCGGGCTTGACGGCGTGAAGGCTATGGATGAAGCATTTTCCCAGGCTTTGGCGGCAGGTGTGACATCGGTATGCACAGGACCGGGGAGCGCCAACGTATTAGGCGGAACCTTTGTTGCCTTAAAGACTGTGGGAAAACGTGTAGAAAATATGATTATTAAGCCGGAGGTCGCGATGAAATGCGCTTTCGGGGAAAACCCAAAACGCTGCTACAGAGATAAAACGGATTCCTGCCGTATGTCTACAGCGGCTATTTTGCGCAATATGCTTTTAAAAGCGAAGGATTATATGGAGCGCAAGGAAGCTGCCGGAGAGGATGTGCTTAAACGTCCGGCCTTTGATATGAAGCTTGAGGCGCTGATTCCTGTTTTAAAGGGGGAAATGCCCTTAAAGGCCCATGCCCATATGTCGGACGATATTTTTACAGCCCTGCGTATTGCCAGGGAATTTCATGTGAAGTTGACGCTTGAGCATGTGACTGAGGGGCATTTAATTGCCGATGAGCTGGCAAAGGAGCATGTTCCCATGGCTGTCGGGCCGTCTTTGACTAATGCCTCCAAGTATGAGCTTCGTAATAAAAGCTTTAAAACTCCGGGAGTATTAAGTAGTGCTGGCTGCCAGGTATCGATTATTACGGACGCTCCGGTCATTCCGCAGCAGTATTTGCCGTTGTGCGCAGGGCTTGCTGTCAAATCGGGAATGGATCCTTTTAAGGCTCTCCAGGCGATTACGATTAACGCAGCACGCCATGCGCAGATCGCGGACCGGGTAGGTTCTCTTGAGAAAGGAAAGGACGCCGATTTTATTATTGTTGAAGGAAATCCGATGGAAATTTCTTCCTCTATTCATTATGTTTATATTGACGGAGAGGCGGCTGTAACGCCAAAAGATGAGCAGGAGCAGGCAGAATGAAGAATAAGGATCTTACTGAGGGAAGTATATTAAAAACACTTTTTGTTTTTGCCATTCCTTTTTTGCTGGCCAATGTTTTACAGTCGCTTTACGGCGCTGTGGATTTGTTTGTTGTCGGACAGTACTGTGACGCCAAAAGCGTGGCCGCCGTTTCTACGGGAACCCAGGTGACTCAGATCATTACAAGCCTTGTATCCGGCCTGACCTTAGGAAGTACGATTATTATTGGAAAATACATGGGTCAGAAAAAATATGACCGGGTCCGCCAGACGATCGGAACAACGCTGACTGTATTTTTCTTTGTCGCTATTGTACTCACTGTCGTAATGATCGCCTTTGAGCGGCAGCTTTTGGCTCTTCTAAAAACGCCAAAGGAGTCATTTGAGCTGACGGTGCAGTATGTGACGATTTGTATGCTTGGCAATTTGTTTATTTGCGGCTACAATGCGATCAGCGCAATTTTGAGAGGCTACGGCGATTCCACACGGCCCATGATTTTTGTGGGAATCGCCTGCCTGATGAATATTATCCTGGATTTTGTATTTGTAAAATACTGCGGCCTTGGGGTATCAGGTACAGCTCTGGCGACGGTAATTTCTCAGGCGTTTAGTATGATTGTCGCAATCATTTACCTGAAAAAGAAGGATTTTCTTTTTGACTTTAAGCCGGCAAGCTTCCGGGTTATTGGCAATCTGGCAAAGGAACTGGCCTGTGTGGGAATCCCGATTTCTCTCCAGGAAATGATGGTGCGTATTTCCTTTTTATATCTGACGGCAGTGATGAATAACTGCGGTGTTTACGCGGCGTCCGTTGTGGGTATCAGCAGCAAATACGATGTTTTTGCCATGCTTTCGGCCACCTCCATGGCTAACGCACTGGCGGCGATTACGGCGCAGAATTATGGGGCAAAAACCTATGGCCGCGCCCGCAAGTCGCTGTGGTACGGTCTAAGCTTTGCCCTGTTTGTGTCCTGCCTGTTCTGGCTGTGGGCGCAGCTAAACCCTCAGTCGATGATCGGGGTATTTACGACAGATACCAATGTGATTGCGGCAGGGGTACCGTTTTTTAGATCGTGCAGCTACGATTATATTCTCGTAACGATTGTCTTTTGCTTAAACGGCTATCTTAACGGAAAATCAAAGACCGTCTGGACGATGGTAAGCTGCAGCGCAGGGGCATTGCTTTTGCGTATGCCTATGGTTTATTTCTTTGGAAAATATTTTGCTGATAATTTAGGTATGCTTGGAAAAATCGCGCCGATTGTTTCAGGAACGATGGCCTGCTATACGCTGATTTATGTGCTTTTTGAAGGACGGAGAAAGAAAACTTTGGAATAAGCCCGGACGGCGGCAGCTGTTACAAAGGCTCATAGTGCCGGACGGGTTTTTAGAAGTAACAGTTCAGCCGCGCCATTCGCAAAGCCGCGCTAACGCGCTTTTCGCCGCTTCGCGGCTGGCTGGACTGTTACTTTTAGAATAATTTTCCTGCCAGAATCATACAATGAATGGAGTCTGTGAAGCAGGTAGGGTTATATGGAAATCAGTAATTTTATGGAGCAGTACGCGGATGATAGGGCTTATCCGCCGATAAAGGTCTGCGGTAAGAATGCCATGTATGCCAGCGCTATGCTGACGGATATGGCCGGGTGCAGCTCGGAGCTTTCGGCGGTAAGCCTTTATGTGTATAACAGCCTTGTTACAAAGCCAGTGTGGGAGAAGGCGTCGGCCTGCTTTCATGGGATAAGTATTGTAGAAATGCACCACCTGGATATTTTTGGCCAGCTTGCCATGCTTCTTGGCGCGAATCCGTGCTATTGCAGCCATCAGGGGAGGCGTACAGCTTACTGGAATGCAGGGGTTAATACATATACCCGTCAGCTTCCGCTGCTGATTAAAAATGCCATCCGGGGAGAGAATCAGGCAATTGACCAATATTACCGCCAGACACAGTGGATTAATGACCCATATATTGTAGAAATGCTAAAGAGAATTATTATGGATGAGGAACGGCACATTGCTATTTTCCATAAGCTTTATGAAGAATTTAGGTAACAGTTCAGCATGGCTGAACTGTTACGAAATTTAAGAATTAAAAATGTAACTATGAAGCCGCGTGGCTTAGCTGCGCTGTGCAAATACGGGAAGTATGACGGAATAGTTACATAACAAAGAGTTCCGCTTGCGGAACTCTCGCGCCGAGCGCGGTCGCTTTAGCGACAAATTTCCTCTCTGCGCGAGTGCGCATCCAAAGCGGAGCGTTTTTATTTAATAGGAAACGAAGTTTCCTATTAAATAAAAACAGCGGCCAAGGCCCATTTTTGGAGGGCTGGCCGCTGTTTTTATGTGAAAGCTATCAAGTGCACAGGGCAATCGTGGCTTTTATGCGTGGTGGCGCCGCGCACAGCGCCACCACGCATAAAAGTTTACAGTAACTTTTCAATCCGCTCCATGGCTTCAATGGTATTTTCCTTTGTTCCAAAGGCGGTAAGCCGGAAGAAGTTCTTGCCGTTTTCTCCAAAGCCTGCGCCGGGCGTACCAACAACCTGGGCATGATTTAAAAGATAATCGAAAAATTCCCAGGAATCCATGCCGTTTTGACACTCAAACCAAATATAAGGGGAGTGTTGCCCGCCGAAATAGCGGATTCCCTTTCTCTCAAATACAGCGCTGATAATCCGGGCATTTTCTTTGTAGTAATCAATGTTAGCCATACATTGGGCCATGCCTTCCTCAGTAAACACGGCGCTGGCACCTTTCTGGACAATATAGGAGGTGCCGTTAAATTTTGTTGTCTGGCGGCGGTTCCAGAGGGCATTTAAAGAAACCTCGCGGCCGTCGGATACTTTAAAGACAAGTTCCTTTGGAACAATCGTATATCCGCAGCGGGTACCTGTGAAACCAGCGGTTTTTGATAATGAGCAGAACTCAATGGCGCATTTTTTTGCTCCTTCGACAGCAAAAATGCTTCTTGGCAGCGACGGGTCAGAAATAAATGCCTCGTAAGCGGAATCGAACAAAATGACAGCTTCATTTTCAAGGGCATAATCGACCCATGCTTTTAACTGGTCATAATTATATACAGCGCCCGTTGGGTTATTTGGGGAGCAGATATAAATAAGGTCGGCATGGACGTTTTTGTCCGGCATTGGCAGGAAGCCGTTTTCTGCGGTTCCAGAAATATAGGTGATTTTTCTTCCACACATAATATTGGAATCCACATAAACCGGATAAACCGGGTCGGGAATAAGAATCACATTATCATTGCCGAAAATATCTGTAATATTGCCGGTGTCGCTTTTGGCTCCGTCAGAAATAAAAATATCTTTTGGGTCAATGGTGATTCCATGGCTTTCATAATATTTTGCAACACTATCACGCAAAAATTCGTAGCCCTGTTCCGGGCCATAACCCTTAAATGTATCGGAGCTGGCCATTGCGTCCACGCCTTCATGGAGCGCTTTGATCACATTGTCGCTTAAAGGACGCGTAACATCGCCAATTCCAAGGCGGATGACCTTTTTATCCGGGTTTTTCTGTGTATACTCTGCAACTCTGTGATTAATCTCAGAAAACAAATAGCTTTCCTTAAGATTCAAATAATTTTCATTAATCTTTGGCATTGTCGACATCCTTTCCTGGGGGAATAATTTCAAAAATATTCTAGCAGATTTAAAATCTCATGTCAATAAAAGGGAATTTGCCGTATCAGCCCGTATGAGCCATAACGTTACTGCTTCCAGTCTGACTAATCACTTGCGGATTAGGCCGGAACTGACGGTGATTTGGGAGTGAGCAGGCTCTTTTTGCGCGAATGTTACTGTTTACAGGGTATCTGTGAACAGTAGCATTTGTCGAAATAAAGTTATCCAAAGCGCAAGATAACCATGGAAATCAGAGGGGAAAAATGGTATAATGTTCACAACGTGGACATTATACCGCGTTTTTCGCGCGGCGAGCGTAAGCAAGCCATCCGCTGCGCGAAAATACGCATAGTCAGGCGAAGCCGTCTTATGTCCGAATGAGGACATAAGATAATGTTCACAACGTGGACATTATACCGCGTTTTTCGCGCGGCGAGCGTAAGCGAGCCATCTGCTGCGCGAAAATACGCATAGTCAGGCGAAGCCGTCTTATGTCCAAAAGGTTATTATGGAGGTTACTTATATGGATGAAAGACTATATTCTAAAATGCAGTGGCCGGAAATTGAGGCTTTGGTTTATTCAGAACATGACCGCCCGCGCCAGGTTCTCGGAGATAAGGTGACGGATGATGGCATTTTGATCGCCGCATTTAATCCCGATGCTGTGAGTATGGCTGTAAAAAATACAAAAAACGGCAGAGAGTACCCGATGGAAAAGGCGGATGAGGGCGGTTATTTTGCTGTACTTGTTGACGGAGCAAAGAAATTTCCTTATGTATATATTGTAAATTATGGTGAAGATAATGTTGTCACCCAGGGAGATCCCTATGCCTTTGATTCTCTCATTACCGGGGAGGATATTAAAAAGTTTAATGCAGGGATTCATTATGAAGCATACCGTATATTAGGCGCCCATGTCACAGAGCTTAGCGGTGTCCGGGGCGTCCATTTTGCAGTGTGGGCTCCTGAAGCGATCCGTGTCAGCGTTGTGGGCGATTTTTGTAACTGGGATGGACGCAGGTATCCTATGCAGCGCCTTGGGGATTCTGGCATCCATGAGCTTTTTATCCCAGACCTTAAAGAAGGTGATATATATAAATATGAAGTAAAGATTAAGGGGGATACCGTTGTACTAAAATCTGACCCGTATGGTTATTATACAGAGGTGCGTCCTGATACCGCATCTATTGTTTATGATATTCATAAATATCAGTGGCAGGATCAGAAGTGGATGGCAAAGAGAACGGCCGACGTTTTAAAGTCTGAACCTATGCTGATTTACGAGCTGCATCTTGGAGGCTTTAAAAAGCCAGACGAGGAGGATGGCCGTTATTTTTATAATTACCGCGAATTAGCTCCCATGATTGCAGAATACGTGAAGGATATGGGCTATACGCATATTGAGGTTATGCCGGTAATGGAACATCCCCTGGATGAATCCTGGGGTTATCAGGTGACTGGGTATTATGCTCCGACCTCCCGTTACGGCACTCCCGATGATTTTATGTATTTTATGGACTACATGCACCAGCAGGGAATTGGTGTTATTTTGGACTGGGTGCCGGCCCACTTTCCGAGAGATTTGGGAGGCCTGGCCCGCTTTGACGGAAGCTGTGTTTATGAGCATCCGGATCCGCGGCGCGGGTCACATCCCCATTGGGGAACGCTGATATTTAATTATGGACGGCCACAGGTAAGCAATTTTCTGATTGCCAATGCCCTTTATTGGGTAGAGCAGTATCATGCGGACGGAATCCGTATGGATGCCGTTGCTTCTATGCTTTATTTAGATTATGGGAAGCAGGATGGGGAATGGCTCCCCAATATTTATGGAAGCAATGAGAACCTTGAGGCTATTGAATTTCTTAAGCATTTAAATTCTATGATGAAGAAAAGAAATCCCGGGGCTATTATGATCGCTGAAGAATCTACCGCATGGCCAAAGATTACTTATCCGGTGGAAGAGGACGGCCTTGGCTTTGATTATAAATGGAATATGGGCTGGATGAATGATTTTACCGGTTTTATGAAGCTAGATCCCCTGTTTAGAAAGTACCATTATGGCGAGCTTCTTTTCAGTATGGTTTATGCTTACAGCGAGGACTTTGTCCTCGTGCTTTCCCATGATGAGGTTGTCCATGGAAAATGTTCCATGATCGGAAAGATGCCGGGAGAAGGAACTGCAAAATTTGATAATCTGAGAGTAGCCTATGGTTTTATGGCTGCCCATCCTGGTAAGAAGCTGTTGTTTATGGGGCAGGAATATGCCCAGTTTACAGAATTTAATGAGGCAAAGAGTCTGGAGTGGTTTATGCTGGGATATGAGCCTCATAAGCAGATGCAGGATTATGTCCGTGACTTAAATCATCTTTATACATCCCATCCGGCATTTTATAAGTTAGACTTAAGCCCTGACGGCTTTGAATGGATCAACTGTATTTCTGCTGATGAAACCATCATCGTTTTCCTGAGAAAGACGGAAAACCTTGATGAAACGTTGCTTTTTGTATGCAATTTTACGCCGGTTGTTTATGAAAAATATAAAATCGGTGTTCCATTTGCCGGAAAATATAAGGAAATATTTAACAGTGACGCCCTCATTTATGGCGGCCAGGGAAATACAAATCCCCGCCTGAAACAGTCTAAGAAGGATGAATGTGACGACCGGGAAAATTCCATAACGGTTACAGTACCACCCATGGGAATGGCAGTATTTTCATGCACGCATTTAGAGCCTTCTAAAAAGGCGGATAAGAAGTCCGCTGGAAAAACGGCAGGCGCGAAGCAAGAGAAACAGGGAAAGGCAGCGACAGCGTTAAAAGCGGGGAGCGCGGCAAAAAAGACAAAAACTACATCCAAAAAGGCGGAAACTTCACCCAAAAAGGGAGCAGCAAAGCCGGACAAAACGGTTAAGGCGGCAGCAAAAGAGGCTGTAAAAGAAAATGTGCCTGAGAAGAAAAAGCAGGTAAGACAGCGGGCGGGCCGCAAAAAAGAAGAATGATATAAAATAGTTACAAGTTGTTTATGATTAAAATGCACTGTTTGCGAATATTAAAAAGGTCGGAACAGTGCATTTTTAGCAGTAATAAGGAAAGGGTACGTGCTGATGGATCGTTTAATAAAGTTTACTTCAGATATAGAAACGGGTGTAGATCAGCTTGCGCAAGCCGGAGATGTTCTTGCTCAGACCGGGGTCTCAGCCTCCGCCTTGTCGGTATGGCTTGGAAAGCTGGGGGATGTGGCTGTGGCTTTTGCGCTTACGTTGCTTAAGGCAGTCATTGTGGCCATCGTCGGATGGTATATTATAAAAGTTTTGTGTAAATGGATAAAGAAAATTCTCTTGAAATCAAAGCTGGATGACGGCATTTCAGGTTTTTTATCCTCTGTACTGAGGACGATTCTTCAAGGTCTGCTTGTGATTATTGTTATTGGGATTATGGGGATTCCTATGTCCTCTATTGTGGCCTTGATCGGGTCAGCCGGCCTGGCAATCGGCCTGGCACTCCAGGGCTGCCTGACAAACTTTGCCGGCGGTGTTTTGATTTTGATTGTAAAACCCTTTAAAGTAGGAGATTATATTATTGACAGCAATGGAAATGAAGGTACAGTGACTGCAGTGGATGTGATCTATACAAAGCTTGTGACTGCGGATAACCAAACGGTCACTATACCAAACGGAACTCTGGCAAATTCTACAGTTATTAATACGACAAAGGAGCCGCAGCGGCGTCTGGATTTTAATGTGTCGATCAGCTATGAAGAAGATATTGACCGGGTAAAAGCTGTTCTTATGGAGGCCGCCGGGTGCTGCAGTTACCGTCTTGAAGATCAGGAATGTACAACATTTGTGAGAAGCTTTGATCCAAGCGCTGTTAAAATAACGCTGCGTTTTTGGGTAAGATCCGAGGATTATTGGACGGTTAAATGGGAAATGCAGGAAACAATAAAAAAACATTTTGATAAAAATAAGATTTCTATTCCGTATGACCAGCTTGATGTTCATGTCGTGGATAAGCGGTAAAATTTAGGGCAGGACGCTTTGAAATGGACCGATAAGGCTTCTTCTTTGCCCTTTGCCGGACAAAAAGACTCTGTCATTTGAACTGTTGTATTTTGATATATGCGACTGTAATACTACTCAATTCAATAGTGCTACTCAATTTAGAAGTAACTACTTTACTTGTTTATAGTGTATGTTCTGACGCAAAATGTTGTACAATATAAGTAACACGAGAAAGGAGCAGCGTCCGGTATGGATTTGGTAGAGCGTATTGTAGAATTGAGAAAAGAAAGACAGTGGAGTGAATATCATCTGGCCAAAGAAGCAGGAATTTCTCAGTCAACGTTATCGAACCTGATTAATCGTGGCAATAATCCTTCCGTCTATACACTGGAAAAGATTGCACACGCCTTTGGACTGACGCTTTCACAGTTTTTCAATACAGAAGAGGAAAGAATGTACGTTACCGGAGCTCAGAAGGAATTGCTGGAATACTGGAACTGCATGGATAAAATACAGCGGGAGAAAACTCTCAGTTATATGAAGGGCCTTTTAAAAATATAAGTTTAGAAAAGCCGTGCGAAGCTAAGAACACCTCAAGAAAGTTCTTGGCTTCGCACGGCTTTTTCTATGAGAGCCCGGCGAGCGGACGCGCAAACAGATAAGCTTGCCTGAATGAAAAATAAAAGTTTTATGACAAAGACAGATATTCCTTACATATAGCGATCACCTGGGCCATAGCCTTTTCGCCTGGGCCTCCGATGGTATTGCGCATATTGACACATGTTGGAAGCGAAATGGCGTCATAAATATCTTCCTCAAAGACCGGACAAATGGCTTTTAATTCATTCAGCGTCATATCCTCAATAGAAATTCCTTTATCGATACAGTAAAGGACAATCTGTCCGATAATCCCATGAGCATCGCGGAAGGCGACGCCGTGGTTGACAAGATAATCCGCAGCGTCTGTAGCATTGGTAAATCCATTTTTTGCGCTGCGCTCCATGGCCGGCTTATTGATCTTCATTGTAGCGATCATTCCCTCAAAAAGCTTAATACAGCCTTTGACCGTGTCAATAGCGTCAAAGGTCAGCTCCTTATCCTCCTGCATATCTTTATTGTAAGCTAGAGGAAGCCCTTTCATTGTTGTGAGAAGGGCAGTTAAAGCGCCGTAAACCCGCCCTGTTTTTCCGCGGACAAGCTCTGCAATATCCGGGTTTTTTTTCTGTGGCATGATAGAGCTTCCTGTGGAATAGGCGTCGTCCAGCTCAATAAATTGATACTCATTGGAATTCCAGACAATAATTTCCTCACAGAAGCGGCTTAAATGCATCATAATTGTGGACAGGGCGCTTAAAAGTTCGATCAGGTAATCCCTGTCAGAAACTGAATCCATGCTGTTTAAGGTAGGTCCGGTAAAGTTTAAAAGACTGGCAGTCAACTCCCGGTCAAGCGGATAGGTGGTTCCTGCCAAAGCGCCAGCGCCAAGGGGGCAGGTATTCATCCGGCGGTAAATATCGGATAAGCGGGAACGATCGCGCTTAAACATTTCAAAATAGGCTCCGACATGGTGGGCCAGAGTGACAGGCTGGGCTTTCTGCAGATGTGTAAAGCCTGGCATATACGTATGGATATTTTCTTCCATAAGATGAAGGAGTGTTGTGAGAAGATCCTTTAAAAGTGTGTCAATTTCTGTGATTTCATCCCGGGTATAAAGCTTCATGTCCAGAGCTACCTGGTCGTTCCGGCTGCGGCCGGTATGGAGTTTTTTGCCCACATCCCCGGTGCGCTCAATTAAAGTGGCTTCTACAAAACTGTGAATATCTTCATATTCCGAAGATATTTCAAGTGTACCATTGATGATCTGGTTTTTGATATTTTTTAATTCTGCGACAATAATATCTTTTTCTTTGACGGTCAGTATACCGCAGGAAGCCAGCATCGTTACATGGGCAATGCTGCCGTCAATATCCTGCTGGAAAAATTTCTGGTCAAAGGAGATAGATGCGTTGAAATTATGTACAAGCTGGTTTGTTTCTTTTGTGAAGCGTCCGCCCCAGAGTTTCATAAAGATTCCTTCTTTCCTGGTTGATAAGCCTCTGGCAAAGGCCAGTCTGCTTTTATGCAATCATTTTGCCTGTCAGATGAAGGCCAAAAGGATTACGTTATGATTATGTAACAGTTCAGACGATGAAGTTTTATTGTCCGGCTTTTGCCCTTGCTCATCCGCCGCCTGAACTGTTTACTATATTATCGTGTTTTTATTACATTTGCAAGAAAAAAGTAACTATTCAGCCATGCACCCTGGATTCACTCCGCTAACGCTGTAAAATCCTCAGACGCATAGCTGAATAGTTATAGAAAAAACTGGTTTACAATAATTATTAGATATGCTATACTTAACAGGCGTAAGCAATCAACCTGTGTTCAGATGCAGGAATACTCCAACCGTATCTTAGCACAAGGCATTTTATTTATTAATTTTCAGGAGGAAAACAAAATGATTACAACAGAAATGAAGAAAGAAATCATTGCCAAATATGGCAAAACACCAGAAGACACTGGTTCACCAGAGGTACAGATCGCTTTATTATCTGCAAGAATTACAGAGCTTACAGAGCATCTGAAAAACCACAAAAAAGACCATCATTCCAGACGCGGCCTTTTAAAGATGGTTGGTCAGAGAAGAGGTTTACTTGATTACTTAAAGAGAAAAGACATCGAAAGATACAGAGCTATCATTGATAAGCTGGGCTTAAGAAAGTAATTGCGGTATATCCGTTTTATACAAGAACAGGGTGGGCGTGTTCCACCCTGTTCTTGTGAAATGGAAGCACTTGCACATTGCATGTGTTTTCATTGGACATTGAGACATTTTTCAGAGAGCGTAAAACACCGAGACCACTGAAAAGGGTATGAGTGTAAGAAAAGGCAGAAGCTTTTTGCGCTGGTGGCTTTTTCAGTAGTTTCGGAACCGCTCCTGAAAATCAAAACCCTTTATGCTGTAAAAGGCACGGCGGGGATAAGGAACGCCGCGGAGCGGCATACCTCTATGCCGTAAAGGGCACGGCAAGAAAGATGAAAGGAGTTTGATTATGACAAAAGGCATGATCCGAAAAAAAGAATTTAAGACTTTTTCTATGGACCTGGCAGGCAGAACCCTCACTGTTGAAGTGGGCCGTGTAGCCGCCCAGGCGAATGGCGCAGCATTTATGCACTATGGAGATACGGTTGTATTATCGACAGCAACCGCCAGTGAAAAACCAAGGGATGGTATTGATTTTTTCCCTTTAAGTGTGGAGTATGAAGAAAAATTATATGCTGTAGGTAAAATTCCGGGAGGCTTTAACAAGCGCGAAGGCAAGGCAAGTGAAAACGCTATTTTGACTGCCCGGGTGATTGACCGCCCTATGCGCCCGCTGTTTCCAAAGGATTACAGAAATGATGTCACCTTGAATAATCTTGTTATGTGTGTAGACCAGGATTGCTCGCCGGAGCTGACCGCAATGTTAGGCTCTGCTATTGCTACGGCAATTTCTGATATTCCTTTTGACGGCCCATGTGCTACAACACAGGTCGGCCTTGTGGGTGGAGAGTTTGTGTTTAATCCCACAGCCGCACAGAAAGCGGTATCTGATTTGGCGCTCACTGTAGCATCAACGAGAGATAAGGTGATTATGATTGAGGCAGGTGCTAATGAGGTTCCTGAGGATCAGATGATCCAGGCTATTTTTGCCGCTCACGAAGTGAATCAGAAGGTTATTGCTTTTATTGATACGATTGTTGCCGAGTGCGGCAAACCAAAGCACAGCTATACAAGCTGTGCCGTTCCTGAAGAGCTTATGGCTGCTATTAAAGAGATTGTTCCTCCGGAAAGCATGGAGGAAGCTGTATTTACGGATGAAAAGCAGGTAAGAGAAGAAAATATCAGCCGTATTAAAGATATGCTTGCTGAAAAGTTTGCGGAAAATGAGGAATGGCTGGCACTGATTGATGATGCCGTTTACCAGTACCAGAAAAAGACAGTCCGCAAGATGATCTTAAAGGACCACAAGCGCCCGGACGGCCGTGCAATTAATGAAATCCGCCCGCTTTCCGCGGAAATTGACATTCTTCCAAGAACACACGGTTCTGGTATGTTTACCCGCGGGCAGACACAGATCTGTACAGTGACAACGCTGGCTCCTTTATCCGAGGCTCAGCGTCTTGACGGCCTTGATGAGGCTGAGACATCCAAGCGCTATATGCATCATTATAATTTCCCATCATACTCGGTCGGTGAAACAAAACCGTCAAGAGGACCGGGAAGAAGAGAGATTGGCCACGGCGCTCTGGCAGAACGCGCTCTTGTTCCGGTACTGCCAGCAGTTGAGGATTTCCCTTATGCGATCCGTACTGTATCAGAAACCTTTGAATCCAACGGTTCTACCTCCCAGGCAAGTATTTGCGCATCGACTTTGTCTTTAATGTCCGCTGGCGTTCCTATTAAAAAACAGGTTGCTGGTATTTCCTGCGGCCTTGTGACTGGAGATACGGATGAAGATTATCTTGTACTGACAGATATTCAGGGCCTTGAAGATTTCTTCGGTGATATGGACTTTAAGGTTGCCGGTACCCATGACGGTATTACTGCTATTCAGATGGATATTAAGATCCATGGTCTGACACGGCCAATTATCGAGGAAGCGATTGCCAGAGCTAAGGAGGCACGCGAATTTATTATTAATGAAGTGCTGACTCCGGCCATTGCACAGCCAAGAGCTGAGGTTGGCCCTTACGCGCCCAAGATTGTCCAGATTCAGATTGATCCGGCAAAAATTGGCGATGTTGTCGGCCAGAAGGGTAAGGTTATCAATCAAATCATCGATGAAACGAACGTTAAGATTGATATTGATGATGACGGAAGCGTTTCTGTATGCGGTGTCAATAAAGAGGATATTCATAAGGCTATTGCCATTATTGAAATGATTGTCAATGAATTTGAAGAAGGCCGTATTTATGAAGGTAAGGTTGTAAGCATTAAAGAATTTGGCGCATTTGTGGAATTTGCCCCGGGCAAAGACGGCATGGTCCATATTTCCAAGCTGGCGAACCACCGTGTAAATAAGGTAGAAGATGTACTTCACCTTGGAGATATTGTGAAGGCAAAATGCATGGGCAAGGATAAGATGGGAAGAGTAAGCTTCTCTATAAAAGATGCTCAGACAGAAAACGATTAATATAAATATTATTGCTTGGCCTTGAAAAAACGTCAGTTTTTTCGAGGCCGAACAGCCGGAATAATGAGAATACCGCCGTCACTATAAATGATACGTAGTGACAGCGGTATTTTACGTAAAGCAACGAGCCAAACTGGGGAGCTTGCTCCCCAATTTGGCGACTGCCCCGGACCCGGCAAAGCGAATCAAAACCGGCTGCGCGATAAGCCTGGCAAGCGGCTAACTGGGCATGTTTCCGGCTTCTCCATACTTGAAAGCGTGTTTAAAATGTTCGTCAATAAACGTGGGCACAAAGTCAAAGGTAACTGTTAGCGGAAAGGCAAGAAAGCTCCCTCCCGGGGCCATAAGGTCCATTGTGCGTTTCGTTTCTTCACGGATTTCCTCCTCTGTAACGCCCGGACGGTCATAAACATTTTGGGTGTCATAGCCGCCGACAAAGGTCAGGCGGTGCTCATATTTATTTTTAAGCTGACGGATCGGATTTGTAATCTGAAGAGGATCGATAGCGTCAATACCTAATTCCACAAGTTCGTCGAAAATCGGTTCGATATAGCCGCAGGAGTGGTGCTCATAAATAATGCCGGCTTTATGCGCCGCGTCGATGACTCTCTTAAGAGGCGCTTTAAAAAACTGGCGCCATAAATCCGGAGACATGAGCATACGGTCATTGGCACCATAATCATCGTGAAAACACAGTACATCCGGTTTGTAATATTTCCCCATAATTTCAATAAGTTTTACTTTATAATCAGTAATAGCATCTACAAGAGCCTGGTATTCCTCAGGCTCATCATACATAGCCATAAAGGCGTCCTCGAATCCCATGAGCGCGTGGGTCCGTTCAAACATCCCATTGATGAGCATTAAATAAGAAATTTTGTTTTCACGATCCCATCCGGCTGTTTCCTTTTTGGCTGCGGCTTCCCAGTCAATCGCATCAAGGTCGGGAAAATGAACCTGCTCCCTCCATTTTGTAATATCTGTGAGTACTTTGGTTCCCGGTTTGACCATAGCGGCTAAAACAAGGGGAACAAATTCCCACTCAACGCCAAACCAGTCTTTGCCTCCGGCCTCCGCCCGCTCATTCATTGTTTCAGGCTTTAAAAAATCAAAGTCCGTAAAAAAGTTGGGAACATATCCGATATTTTTGTGGGCGTAAACCTGTAATAATTGCTCGCGTTTTGTCATAGAAATCCCTCCATCATTGAACGTAAAAGGCGTTCGTTAAGTTGTTTGCCCCATCCTTAAGCATATAAGAATGAATGCTCTTTTGCCTATTATAGCTCTAAGAAAAAAGGGTGTAAAAAGCTTATTTTCTATGACTCTATACGGTTTAGGAATAGGTGTTAAACCAATTTGTAATCATAGGGAGGGCGAAATTGCTGTTCCCCGGGTTCCAGGCAAGCACCGCATACATTGGAGGAAGGTCATCCAGAGGAACGATTTTGATTTGAGCGGAGTGCATGATGTTCATACCTGTGTTGAACAAGGCGCATTTTATTCCTGACTCCACCCACAAAATAGCATCCTCCATTTTATCGACAAAATGGAATTGGGGATAATAGCCGCCATACTGCTGACATGCCCTGGTGACAAGCTCGACGCCGGAGGAACATTCTGCCGGATTGACGATAACCATGGATTCCCCGGCCATATCTGACAGGGTTACATGCTCTTTGCCTGCCAGGGGATGGTTTTTAGGAATAGCAAGAACCGGGTGCAGCATTTGGATATTTTTATAACACAGGC
>JAGZDD010000056.1 GCA_018369015.1 Clostridiales bacterium
CTGCGCCTGCACACTTGATAGCTTTCATAGTAAAATATACATATTTTGAGGAGGGATTTACTTGAGTTCTACAAAGCAGACGGTTCCTTTTAACGGAACAAAGGAGCAGGAGGAGACACTCATCAAGGTTATTGCAGAACTTAAATCAGAGCCGGGCGCTTTGATGCCTATTATGCAGAAGGCCCAGGAAATTTATGGCTATCTGCCTATTGAAGTGCAGACGATTATTTCCAATGAAACAGGGATTCCCTTGGAAAAAATCTACGGCGTGGCAACATTTTACTCTCAGTTTGCCCTGAATCCGAAAGGAAGGTACCAGATTTCCGTCTGTCTTGGCACGGCGTGTTATGTAAAGGGTTCCGGCGATGTATATAATAAGCTTATGGAGCTTTTAGGCATTGTTGGAGGAGAATGTACGCCGGATGGAAAGTTCTCACTGGATGCCTGCCGCTGTGTTGGCGCCTGCGGGCTTGCGCCTGTAATGATGATTAATGATGATGTTTATGGCCGGCTGACTGTTGATGATATTGCCGGTATTCTTGCAAAATATCAATAAAAAGCTATGATGACAGAAATTGCGTTGAATGTTCTTGATGTTGCCCAAAATTCCGTGAGAGCGCAGGCGAGCCTTATTTCTATCCGGGTATCGGCAGATACAAAAAAGGACCTGATGGATATAGTGATTGAGGATAATGGCTGTGGGATGACAAAAGAGCAGATCGATCATGTAACGGACCCTTTTTTTACAACACGCACGACACGCAGGGTAGGGCTTGGCGTTCCTTTTTTTAAGTATTCCGCAGAGTGTACAGGAGGCTCCTTTGAGATTGTTTCAAAGGTGGGTGACGGTACCAGGGTATCGGCCAGGTATGTGCTGTCAAGTATTGACCGTATGCCGCTTGGTGATATGGCGGGAACGATGCACACATTAATTACATTGAATACAAATATTGATTTTGTTTATACATATGCTGTGGACGGGCGCTGTTTTGACCTTGACACGAGACAATTCAGGGAAATTCTTGGCAATGTTCCCTTAGATACGCCGGAGGTTTCTTCCTATATTGAAGAGTACCTTCTGGAAAATACCCGGGAAATAAATGGGGATGTCGTGCTGTAAGGAAGCAGCGTTTGTCGGCCGGAACCTAAGCACGCTGTGCGCCGTGGGCCGGTATTGTAAAAATCGGGCGTAAGAGCCCGCACGATTGAAATTGGTGATAAAAAGTTGGAGGAGGTAAGCTTATATGAAATCGCTTGCAGAATTGAAAGCAATCCGTGAGAGAATGCAGGGCCAGGTTGGTCTGCGCCAGGAAGACGCTTCCCAGACACGGGTCGTTGTGGGAATGGCTACATGCGGTATTGCCAGCGGGGCCAGGCCTGTTTTAAAGGCATTGTCCGATGCGGTACAGGAGAAAAAACTGGCGAATGTAGCAGTCACTCAGACGGGCTGCATTGGCCTTTGTAAATATGAACCTATTGTAGAGGTTATTGAGCCTGGAAAAGACAAGGTAACTTATGTAAAAATGACTCCCGAAAAGGCGCTCGAAGTTGTTGACCAGCACTTGATCCGGGGGCAGATTGTGACGGAATACACACTCGGAAATATTAAACTGTAAGGAGGTCGTAAAAATGTATCGTTCACACGTTTTAGTTTGCGGCGGCACGGGCTGTACGTCCTCCGGAAGCGAAAAAATTATTGATGCTCTTAAAGATGAGCTGAAAAAAAATGGACTGACGGACGAGGTTGCGGTTGTTAAAACCGGCTGCCATGGCTTGTGCGCCCTTGGCCCGATTATGATTGTATACCCGGAAGCCAGTTTTTACTCAATGGTCAAAGTGGAAGATATTCCGGAGATTGTATCGGAGCATTTGCTCAAGGGCCGCGTCGTTTCCCGCCTTCTTTATAAGGAAACGGTGACAGAGGAGGGGCTTCGCTCGTTAAATGAAACAGATTTCTATAAAAAGCAGACGCGTATTGCCTTGAGAAATTGCGGCGTGATTAACCCTGAAAATATTGATGAATATATCGGAACAAGAGGCTACGAGGCACTTGGGAAGGTGCTTACGGAAATGACGCCGGACGAGGTGATTCAGACAATTCTTGATTCCGGGCTTCGCGGCCGCGGCGGCGCCGGATTCCCGACGGGCCTTAAGTGGAAATTTGCTTCCGGGAACCGGGGAAATGTCCAGAAATATGTCTGCTGTAATGCCGATGAAGGCGACCCGGGAGCATTTATGGACCGTTCTGTGCTCGAGGGCGATCCACATGTTGTGCTGGAAGCTATGGCGATTGCCGGCTATGCCATTGGGGCGAGCCAGGGCTACATTTATGTCCGCGCCGAATATCCTATCGCTGTTGAGCGTCTTAAGATTGCCATTAACCAGGCAAGAGAATACGGGCTTCTTGGAAAAAATATTTTTGAATCCGGATTTGATTTTGATATTGACCTGCGTCTTGGCGCCGGCGCCTTTGTCTGCGGCGAAGAAACAGCGCTGATGACATCCATTGAAGGAAAACGCGGCGAGCCGCGGCCACGGCCTCCATTCCCGGCCGTTAAAGGTCTTTTCGGAAAACCGACGATTTTAAATAATGTAGAAACCTATGCCAACATTCCCCAGATTATTTTAAACGGTGCAGAATGGTTTTCCTCTATGGGAACGGAAAAATCCAAAGGTACTAAAGTGTTTGCTCTGGGCGGCAAGGTAAATAATACGGGCCTTGTGGAAATTCCTATGGGAACAACGCTGCGAACTGTGATCGAGGAGATTGGCGGAGGTATTCCTGGCGGCAAGAAGTTTAAGGCTGCTCAGACGGGAGGCCCTTCTGGCGGCTGCATCCCGGCAGAGCATTTTGATGTTCCCATTGACTATGACAATCTTATTGCCATTGGCTCAATGATGGGTTCCGGTGGTCTGATTGTTATGGACGAAGATAACTGTATGGTTGATATTGCTAAATTCTTCCTGGAGTTTACCGTGGATGAATCTTGCGGAAAATGTACGCCATGCCGTGTTGGAACAAAGCGTATGTATGAAATTCTTGACAAGATTACAAAGGGCCAGGGAACGTTAGAGGACATCGATAAGCTGGAAGAACTGTGTTATTACATAAAGGATAATGCGCTGTGCGGGCTGGGGCAGACGGCTCCCAATCCAGTGCTTTCTACGCTGCGTTATTTTAGAGATGAATATATTGCCCATGTTGTTGACAAAAAATGTCCGGCCGGCGTATGTAAGGATCTTCTCTCATATAAAATTGATCCGGATAAATGCCGCGGCTGTACATTATGTGCAAGAACCTGTCCTGCGGATGCTATCGAAGGGAAGGTTAAGGAAGCGCACTATATTAACCCGGATAAGTGCTTAAAGTGCGGCGCTTGTATGGAAAAATGCCGCTTTGGCGCAATTTACAAAGAATAATGGAGGGGTCAGACATGGAAAATATTACGATTAAAATGAACGGTGTCGAAGTTAGCGCACCGGCCGGCTCAACCATTTTAGAGGCGGCGCGCATTGCTCATATTAAAATACCGACACTATGTTTTTTGAAGGAAATCAATGAGATCGGTGCCTGCCGTATTTGCGTTGTGGAAGTGAAGGGTGCTAAAAGCCTTGTGGCTTCCTGTGTATATCCAATTAATGAAGGCATGGAAGTGTGGACAAATACCCCAAAGGTGCTAGAATCCAGGAGAAAGACGCTCCAGCTTATTCTTTCCACCCACAGAAAAGAATGTCTTTCCTGCGTACGCAGCGGAAACTGCGAACTTCAGCAGCTTTGCCGGGAGCTTAAGGTGGAGGATGAAAATAAATACGATGGCGAAATGCCGGCAGCCTTAGTTGATGCATCTGCGGCTCATATGATCCGTGATAACAGCAAATGTATTTTATGCCGCCGCTGCAGCGCAGTTTGTGAAAATGTTCAGGGAATCGGCGTGATTGGTGCCAATGGCCGTGGATTTTCCACCTATATCGGCCAGGCCTTTGATATGGGGCTTTCAGACACGAGCTGCGTTTCCTGCGGCCAGTGTATTGCCGTATGTCCGACAGGGGCGCTGACAGAAAAGGATTGTACGGATCAGGTATTTGAAGCTTTGGCAGACAAGACAAAGCATGTCTTTGTTCAGACGGCTCCGTCGGTGCGCGCTGGACTTGGCGAGGAGTTCGGGCTGCCTATTGGAACAAATGTAGAAGGAAAAATGGTTGCCGCCCTGCGCCGCCTGGGCTTTGAAAAGGTGTTCGATACCGATTTTGCAGCCGATTTAACGATTATGGAGGAGGCTCACGAGTTCCTTGACCGCGTACAAAACGGCGGCGTCCTTCCGCTGATTACCTCCTGTTCCCCGGGCTGGGTGAAATACTGCGAGCATTACTTCCCGGATATGACAGAAAATCTGTCCTCCTGCAAGTCGCCTCAGCAGATGTTTGGCGCAACCTTAAAAACGTACTATGCTAAAAAGGCCGGCATTGATCCGAAGGATATTGTGAGCGTAAGTGTTATGCCGTGTACTGCGAAAAAGTTTGAGATTGGACGCGATGACCAGGACGCTGCCGGGGTGGCTGATGTGGATATTGCTCTTACAACCCGTGAGCTTGCCCGGATGATTAAGCGTGTCGGCCTGGAATTTAATGAGCTGCCGGATGAAAAGTTTGATGATCCTCTCGGAGAATCGACAGGAGCCGGTGTTATTTTCGGAGCCACCGGCGGTGTTATGGAAGCCGCCCTGCGTACAGCAGTGGAAACACTTACAGGGGAAACACTGGCTTCCCTTGATTTTAACGAAGTGCGGGGAACAAAGGGCATCAAGGAAGCAACCTACAATGTGGCAGGCATGGATATTCATGTTGCCGTTGCTTCCGGCCTTGGCAATGCAAGAGCGCTTTTAAATAAAGTAAAGGCCGGGGAGGCCAGCTATCACTTTATTGAGATTATGGGATGCCCCGGCGGCTGCGTCAATGGCGGCGGCCAGCCTCAGCAGCCTGCAAGCGTGCGTAACTTTACGGATATCCGTGCCCTGCGCGCCAAAGCGCTTTACGATCAGGATGCGGCAATGCCAATCCGCAAATCTCACGAAAATCCTTCAATCAAACGTCTGTATGAGGAATTTTTAGGAGAGCCGGGCAGCCATAAGGCCCATGAGCTGCTGCATACGACCTACGTCAAACGAACAGTGAATAAATAAACAATCTGGCAGACTAAACGGGAACATGCCATAAAAACAAAGGGGCGCGGCACTTTTTTGTGCCGCGCCCTTTAAAGCTATGAGGAACACGTTTTATCTTTTGTATTTATTTTCGCGGGCAATAAATCAAAGCAAGCAAGCTTGACTTTGGCGTCTGCCGCGGGGGTTAAATCCTGTCGTCTAAGTGGTATTCTCTGATCAACTGCTTCTGATAAGCAATGTCCGAAGCTGCTTTTTTCAGATCTTCAATCCGATCATCTCTCAAAAGCAAATTATTCAGTTGATTAATTAAGTTTAATCCATCTTCTATCCCCGATTCGCGGCCCTGTTCAAGGCCTTGCTCAAGGCCTTCATCAAATAACATTTGACCAAGCCTTGTCATACGCATCACCTCTTTTAATTTTTCCAATTCCTTTGGATCTTTCATAAATTTTTCGGCAAATGCATAAAGCACTGCCAGAACGCGCTGGGCGTCCTCGTTTTTCTCATTTCTGATCAGAGTGACGGCCTCAAAGATACGCTGGGAACGGGATTTTTTGCTGCCCATGACTGGTGTCAGCGCTAACCCGACTAAATCCGTTTGAGAGAGCGGTTTTTGAAGCTTTCTGTTTTCTTTGAGAGTGTCAAGCAGAATGTCGGCGTCTTTATCCTGCATGGAAATTGGAATTGTACGGTATGTATTAATTCCGTAAGTTTCTTCATAGACTGGCTTTACAAGCTCACCGGTAAAAATCACATAGGTGATGACCGGCTTGCCAGTATTATAATGAAGCCAGGCTTCATAGGAGTGAAAACGCGCTAAGTCTCTTGTACCGCCGTCTGTTGTCTGAAATTCAAAATGGAGGTAGGTGCCATTTCCTGTTAAAAAAGTGAAATCCATATAAATCTGTGTCAGATTTAGAATCGGTATTTCCGTCGGGCCGATGTCTATAATCGGTTCATGGATTCCAAGAAAAGGCAGTATAGCTTCGCCGAAATATTCATGGACGGTTTTCATTATAATGTCTTCGTAATGCTGACTGTTCACTGAGGTTATCTTTCATTCCTTTCGTACAAGTGTTTTGCTATCTTTTGTATTTTAGGAAAACCTTGCTGCCGTATATGGAACATGCCGCAGCAAAAACCTCAGAGGTTTTGTTTTTTGCCTTTTGTTTATTGCATATGTTCCTAAACCTAAGTATAGCATATTAGAAATGAGGAAACAAGATTTTGAAACATATAGGCATAGTCACTAGATTTTTAATGCAGATATAGGTATGGATTTAACGGAAAAATTAAGCTATAATTGTCTGTAAAAAGATGATGCGGACGCAGTTCAATCATTTAAAGGGGGAACAAAATAATGCTGTCGCAAAAATTAATGTGGCTGAAATTATCGGAAAGAATTGAAGATGAACTGAAGCAATGTATTTATGAGGGAAGAAATGTAAAGGCGCTGGAGGGCTGGGCGAGAGCTGTTTTAGCAATGCCTGAGGGTGAGGAAAAGGAGGCCCAGAGCAAGCGGGTACTTTTGGCTTTAGAATCAGCGCCTTTTGTGGATGGCAATGATCTGATAGAGCCGGAACGTTATGAGGAAATTGTAAAAACTTTGCCGGATAATGCCAAGGTTTGCTATGATTATTCCCGGGAGGGCTATGAAGAACGCCTTAAGGGGGCCTGGTACGGCCGGGCGATTGGCTGCCTTTTAGGGATTCCCGTAGAGGGCTGGCACCGGGAGAAAATCCATGATTTTCTTGAGGCCAGCGGACAACTGCCGCTTTCTGGATATATGCGTTCAGATGTAGGCACGCCGGTGCGCAAGCAATTTAACATATCTGATGAAGATTTTGGCCAGTCTTATGACCGCACAAAAATCTGCTGGAAAAACAATGTATCTTCATTTCCCGTAGACGATGATACGAATTATACAGTATGCGCTTTACGGCTTTTGGAAAATTACGGAAGAAATTTTACATGTCAGGAGGCTGCGCAAAACTGGCTTATGTCCTTTCCTGTGCTTCACGCCTGCACTGCCGAGCGTGTTGCACTGCAAAATATATTGAATGGGATCTTGCCCCCGGATTCCGGAAAATATCTGAATCCTTACCGCGAATGGATCGGCGCCCAGATCCGGGGCGATTTCTTTGGCTATATTCATCCTGGGCGGCCGATGGACGCGGCAAAAATGGCCTGGGAGGAAGGGCGTGTCAGTCATGTGAAAAATGGAATTTATGGCGAAATGTATATAGCGGCTCTTTTAAGTCTGGCAGGGGCATGGCTGCCGGCCAGTGACTGGAAGGATTGGAATATGGCCGGCTGCTGGCTGTGTGAAAATGCCCTTTTGCAAATTCCTCCAAAATCCCGCCTGGCGGCGGATATTTCAAGGATCATAGCGCTTTATAAGACCGAAGCATCCTTTGAAAGTGCTGTTGAATTTATCCATGGGGAATATAATGAAAAAAATGGCTTTGACTGGTGCTACGTAAATCCAAATGCAATGATCGTCACTGCCTGTATTTTATGGTTTGCCAGAGATTTTTCTATGGGAGTTATCAAGGCTGTGGAAAGTGGTTTTGACACAGACTGCAATGGGGCGACTGTCGGGTCCGTCCTTGGCATGTTAGGTGGATTTTCCGTCATTGCTCCTAAATGGCTTGAAGGACTTGAACAGGTATTAACGACAAGTATTCATAAATATGAAAAGGTATCTCTTGAAGATGCGGTAAAACGGACGATGAAGCTTTTGGAGCAGGATTGCAAAAGTCTGTAGGACGGAGCAATCAGCTTTCATGCGTGGTGGAGCCGCGCGCAGCGCGATATAAAAGTTTACTGGGAGGGAAGACTTGATGAACAGTCATCAATTACAGTGTTTTGAAGCCGTATATAAAGAAAAAAGTATTAATAAAGCTGCGCGTAAGTTATATATGACGCCTCAGGGGCTTGGGAAGACCATTCAGATTTTAGAGGGAGAGTTAGATACAGAGCTGTTTGAACGGACGAAGCTGGGCGTTTATCCTACAGAGAGTGCAGATTATCTCCATGAGCGCGCCCAGGCGGTGATCCGGCAGTTGGATGAGATTTCCGCCGCTATGGGCCAGTTTAAAAATCAAAAAATCATATTGCGTATCGGCTATGCCTGCGGCGTGTTCAATGTTCTTCCCTTTCGGCTGATTTTACAGTTTATGCAGGAAAATCCTCAAATTGAGGTGCGGTGGAGCGAGTACCCCAATGTCAAGGTGCATGAACTGCTGCTGCGCTGTGAAATTGAATATGGTTTTGGAATTGGGCTGAACAGGGAAGGCGGCTTAGTACAGCATAGACTGGCTCACAAAGCAGGCTACCTGTTAGTGTATGAAGGCCACCCATTGTATACGGCCCATTCCGTTCATGTGGGGCTGCTGAAAAACGAGAATATTATTAGTCTCAATGAAGATTTTTATATTTATCATAGTTTTCGGTATGAATGTTATGCGCAGGGTTTTTCACCAAAGATTGTGGCAAAGACCACAGACGGAACAGCGCTGTACCAGTTATGTCGGCAAAAGGTGGGCATTGCCGTGATTCCCGAGTATAATCTGCAAAATTTAGATTTAAAAAATGTTAGGGCCATATGCCTGGAAAATAATTTAAAACTGGATATTCATGGAGCTTATAAAAGGGGAAATGAAAAAATTCCTGTGATTCAAATGTTTGATCACTATTTAAAGACTTATTTGTAGCCGTTTAGAAAGAGTAACAAAAAAGAGTTGTTATCTGTCAATGGATCATTGATAGATAGCGGCTTTTTTTTATGCTATATTTTAAACATTCAAGGAACTTGAATATTAAGGAAAACATAGTTATTGGGAGGTGAGTTGTTCATGTATGATATACAGGCTGTCGTGACAATGAACAATATTATGGGAGGGCTTGTAAATGAGATAGCCTTTGGAAATTTAAAAAACAATTTTTACAATTTTTTTTGGAAGGGGAATGATACAAAAGTAAAAATTAACCATCACTGTGCTGTTGGCGAGGAGGAAATTTGGAACCTGATGCAGATGCTTGATGGAAAGGGGCTGCTTCATGGAAATTATCACCTGCTTCACAGCAATGCCTATAAGGAAGGGGAAAATAATGATGAAGCCACGGGCCATTGGAATACGTACTCTTATTTTATAGAAAGAAAAGGAGAGTACCCAAATAAGAAAAGCGTTGCTTTTGGTTATCTCAGGTTTACCGTAACCTTAAAAAAGATAAACAAAAAATGGAAAATCCATAAATTTGTATGTGACGAGCTAATGACATTTCAGCCATTTGATCATATATCCTGGGAATTTCAGAGCAATACCAGAAATTGGGATTTGGAGCTGGCGGTACCAGGAGAAATTGACGGGGAAAACTATATTTTATTGAGGAATCTCCTTGGGAGTTTCATACAAAATGGCCCGGGCCAGGCTCATACTTGTTTTTCTAAAGAGAGTTTTGAAAAATTTTTTTTGCCATGCGTCTGCTTCAAGAAAATAGAAAACTCAGAGGCTCTTAGGCAGTGGCTTTTATCTGTGGAAGAGAAAGAAAAAAATGAAAATCTGTACCATTTTCTTATGACGGCAACTTCTCCGGTTCTCAAGCTTAAGGATGAATGCCATGCAAAGGGCATATGTTTGTCGCAAATTTTGACCTTTGAAAAAGATGGCCAAGGGAACACATTTGTAAAATTTCATCTTGGGCGGATGCGTCTTCATTTTATCAGGGAGAAAGATGATGGATGGAAGATAACAATGCTGGATTTAGAAACATTATTTTGCGCAAGCGCAAAGAAATTTATAGTTTCTAATACACGGCCGATGGCTATGAGAAACAATGAAAAATGGCCTCAGGCCCCGGTATTGACAAACCGTTTGAATTCTGATGATGTTCAGGCCATATTTGAAGCTGAGTCGTATCTTCCGCAATGGACAGAAAGGTTAAAACGGGGAGATACAGAAACCTTTATAGAACATTATATGTATAACAGCCGTGAGAACGTAAGCTTTTCAATGGCAAGCGGAGCAACTCATGGTTATGAAAAAGCCAGGGAGCAGCAGTTGGAATCTCACAGGAAATTCAATACAGGAACTATGGTGTTTCGTTTCCCGCAATTTCATACGGGCAATGCCCCGGCAGCAGCTATTTCAGCCAACAAGGATTACATTGATATATCCTGGATGGAATGGGGCTGGGGGAATATTGGATATGGGATCGTGTTTGATGAGAAAGAAACACAACGTACATATACCCCGATGATTGGACAATATTATCATAAATTTGTAAAGGATGGAGAACAATGGAAATTATATGCTTTCGGATGGAAGCCTTTGCTCCAGGGGTTGCCTGCGTGGAATTATGATACAGAAAAAGTCCGGGGATGGTCAGCTAAAGAATACCATTATCCCTGGCCGCTGCCTTTTGAGGCAATGAAGGATTAGAATGGAGGTTTTGGCATGAAAAGGTATTTTGTTTATTTTTGGGGGATGGGTCTTTGCTTTGCCGCAATGAGTGGGTGCGGCCAAACAGAATCTTTAGATAATGGTGTGACAGAGGGTGAAACGTCTTCTTTTGCACAGGTGTCCGGAGAAAACGGGGGAAGCGCCGAGGCTTTAACGGAGGATATTTCGGAAATTGAAGTGATGTTTTGGACATTGGATACCATACCGAAGGATATAAATGAAGTAGAGGATGCTATAAATGCTATTACAGTAGAAAAAATCCAGACAGAGGTGCATTTGAATATACTGGAATCCGGAAATTATGTGCAGCAGTTGAATTTAATGCTGGCAGGCGACGAAACGATTGACCTTTTAGTAACGCAGCCCGGAGGAGCCTCCCATTTCAATTCGATGGTATCACAAAACCAGTTGACGGATCTGACAGGGCTCCTTGTGGAATATGCGCCGGAATTGCTTAAAACAGTGCCGGAAAGCTGGCTTGAAGGAACATCTGTGGATGGAAAAATTTATGCGGTTCCCTCTTTGGGAGATAAGGCTACGCCTTTGGGTTTTGCATGCCGGAAAGATATTTTTGAAAAGACCGGATTTAGCGTTTCACAAATAAAAACGGCAAAGGATTTAGAAGCACTTTTTGAAAAGGTAAAAACTATTGAGCCTGAAATGACGCCTTTGGCTGCCGCTAGAAACAGCCTGACGACGCCATATTTGATAGATACGGACGGAAATTTTATAAAATATGACGCTTTGGGAGACAGCGGCAATGCCCTGATTGGCTTAATGCCGCAAGACAATGGGCAGATTAAAAATAATTTTGAACGTGAAGAATTTATTTATACTTGCGAGCTTTTTAAGGATTGGTATGATAAGGGCTATTTGTATAAGGATTCGGCAAATTATGCCGATAATGTAAAAACTCTTGTAGCATCAGGAAATTGTTTTGGATTTTTTGGCGCTTTTGGCGTGGGGGCAGAGGTCAGTGAATCAATTATTTGTGATAATGAGATGATGATTATTCCTTTAGATGACGCGCCGCTTTTGGATACTTCAGTAGTTCGTAAATTTACATGGGCTGTTCCGTCCACATCGAAGGAACCTGAAGCCGCTGTGCGTTTTTTGAACCTGATGTATACTGATGAAGCTGTCCTGAATCTTCTTTGCTGGGGGATCGAAGGCGTTCATTACCAGGGGCTTGATGATGGAACCATTGACTTTCTAGATGGTGAAGATAATGCAAGCTGCGGTTATTATATCGGAGATGCAACAGCGATCATTGGAAACGGCTTTCTTGCAAAGGTGCGCCGCGGCCAGAATCCTGGAATGCGAAAGGAAGCCGAGGAAATTAATTTTAATGCCAGTGTTTCCAAATATAACGGATTTGCGTTGAATACTTCAGGACTTGAAAATGAAGTGGCCGCATTAACAAATGCTGTAGAGGAGTTTCGCCCATCTCTTATCTGCGGACTATATACGGAAAGCTATTACAGCGATTTTATTAAAAAGCTTTCCGAAGTAGGAATCGAAAAATATATATCTGAAATGCAAAAACAGCTTGATAAATGGGAAGAAAATTGAATCAGGAGAACCGTCAGGAAATAGATAGCCTTTAAAAGGCTATATCTATTTCCTGCGAGGGAAACGGTTAGCCATCGATCTGTATGAAACAAAGCCCCTCCTTGTGCTAAGTTTCATGCCTTACGCCAAAAGCCCGCTTACATCCTCATCTCCGATTAAATAAAGCTCATGGAGTGCCCGGGTAATGGCAACATAGAGCAGCTTGGCGTCCTTTTGGCTGTTGCTGTACCGCTGTTTATCCGGTTTCCAGAGAATGACGGCATCAAATTCAAGGCCCTTTGTCAGAGTTACTGGGAGAACCATCGTTCCATTATGGAACTGCCCGGCCCGGGCGCTGCCCTGGGAGTTGTCACTATGGGCCTGCCCGGCCCGGGCGCCGCTCTGGGAGCCGCCGCTACAGGCCTGATCATTGCTTTTGGCCTCTGCCTTTGAGCCTGGGCGGATAGAGGGATCAGTGCTGCCTGCAAGCAGCGCTTTTACCTCAGAAACGTCTGCCTCATCCCTGCAAATAATAGCAATGGTTTCATAATGCTTACTGTGAAGGTGGGCCAGAGTTTGCAAAAGGGCGTCAGGCAGTTCTTCCTGGGGAAATAAAAGCTGTGTGACCTCCTGGCCGTGGCGGATGACCGGCTGGATTTTATATCCGCCCTGGGAGGCTTTTTCCAATACCCGTCCGGCATACATGGAAATCTCAATAGTGTTCCGGTAACTTTTAGATAAAAGGCAAAAGCTGTCCTCATCACTGTCAAACAGGGCTTTTTTCAGCCCATCCCAGTCGTTCATTCCTGTTTCAAAATGAATATTTTGGGAAACATCGCCCATGATTGTAAAATAGCAGCCGGGGAGCAGTTGCTTTAATACATAATAAATCATTTCACCGAAATCCTGGGCCTCATCGACGATAATCTGGCTAAATTCATCCTCGGACTTTTTCATAAGGATACGCCGGTAGATCAGCGCTAAGGCTGCCGCATCGTAAATATCAAAACGCCCGGCTTTTACCTCGGAGGTATCCATATTCATAGTCTTCAAAAAATCCATGTAAAGTGCTGGCTCCGTCCATTTCTGTTTTTCGGAATGGAAATATTTCCGGTATTGCCCAATTTTGGCCTTGCGTTCGTTTGGCTCCCAGTCGGAGCACAGAGATTTCAGCCGGTCAGCAATACGGCTGTTAAGGAGCTTCTCAAACTGAAGCATAGACAAATGGGAGTTGAGCCGGCGCATTTCCTCCATATTATCTGTTGAAAAAACACGGCCTGCCAATGGGTCCTGGATGGGAGATAGATCAAGCTTTTGCTGTTCAAACTGTTTTAAAAAATGATCCAGAGCTATGACAAAGGAGAGCTTGCTTCGTACATCGGCATCCTTGCGGTCAGGTATGAGCTTATAATTTTTCTTCCAGGCTTTGCCCATAAGATAAGGAATAAAAAGATCCATGCGCATCTGGCTGACATGGGTTACATCCAGCTCAGGAAGGCCGCTGCTGATATAATTTAAGAGCATGTCGCTGCTGCCAACAATACAAAATTCCGAGGGCTTAAAATACTTTTCATAGTTATATAAAATATAAGAAATGCGGTGAAGGGCTACCGTTGTTTTTCCGCTGCCGGCAACACCCTGGACAATAATATTTTTAAAAGGGCTGTCGCGGATGATTTTGTTTTGTTCTTTTTGGATCGTGGCAATAATATCTCCCAGGACAGCCTCCTTGTGCTGGGATAGATATTTCACAAGCAGCTCGTCATTGGCTGCGGTGTCATCATCGTAATACCCGAGAAGCTGTCTGCCGTTAATATCGTAGGTGCGTTTTTTATGAAGAACAACTTCAATCGGAGAGCTGCCAGGAACTTCATAGGTTCCGGGGCCAAGCTCGTTTTCATAATAGACGCTTGTCACAGGCGCCCGCCAGTCGACAATAATAACCTCTGTGAGATTGCGTGTGACTTCATTTTTTCCGATATAGCAGCGTTCTTTTTTTCCATAGGTTTCATCGTCATAATCAATGCGGCCAAAGTAGGCTTTATTTAATGCCGCGCGGTTTTTTCGCAGCGAATTGCGGGTCGCTTCGAGAATACTTTGCCCGGTCAAAAGCTGTCCATAGGAGTCGCCTTCCCCTTTTCTGACGGCCTGAAAAAGTGCTGTAACCTCTTTTTGATAAGACGCTTCCTTTTGCTCGTACATTTTGATATTATCTCTGATAATATCAAGGCAGTTAAAAAGCTGTTTTTCTTCCTGCTGAAATTCTTTGTTTTGTGTCTCATTTGCAGACATATCATTCCCTCACTTTCTGTAAATTCATCGGGCGGGGCTGGATGCTATTTACTGCCTTATATGCGGCGGAAAATAGCAGCAATATCCACCCTCCAGTTCAGGTAAAGAACCAGTATTCATTTTCTGACGGTCAGCGCACACATTGGACACTTGGCGAGGCATTTTCGAGCCTGGTGAGAAAGCGTACAAAACAGCAGGTGCGCAGACCTGGCTGAACTGTTATAATAATGTAACTATTCAGCCATGCCTTCTCGGATTCACGCAGCTAACGCTGCGTACCGCCGCTATTGCGGCTGAATCTTCGCTTATGGCGTACTGCCGCCATATATCTGGTGATATAAAAACTCCTCTGCAAGCAGGCTTGCAGCCTACGCCGTGCTCTGGTCGGAGCAGAGCAGACGTCCACCGGACGTCTTACGCCGGATTTTTGTATTACCAGCCGCGTGGTTGAATAGTACAAATAATAGTAACAAAAAAATAAAGAAATAATAGACTTTAATTTAAAAATATGGTATGCTGTATTATATAGTTTAAGTTAAAAATATTGTGTAGACAATAATTAAAAATGACAGATAAAAGTGTGGAAAATGGGCCGAAACGTTTAAATTAAAGCGTTCCGGTCCATTTTTTTCGCGATAGGACAGGCTTTGGGCTGCCATGTTCACATAGGCTGCCCAAAGCCCGTCTGTGTGTCCGCTTGCCGAGCTTTCATAGTAAACATTTTTATTTTTGGAAACCATGCATCCAGTTTGCCTTAAGAAAGTAAATGAGAAAAATAATTGAACTTAGTGTCCAGGTAAGAGGATAGGCCCAGAAAATTACGTGAATATCCGGGATGAAGCGCACAGCAGCGGTGATGTAGGTAATACGGATCGCACACCAGCATAAAAGCATGACAAGCATGGGAATAGTTGCTTTTCCGGCACCCCTCAAAATACCTGCAATACAGTGGGAAAAAGAGAGCAGGAAATAAAACAGGGTGACAGTGTGGGCCTGAGCAGCGCCGTAGGCGATGACCTGGGGATCATTATTAAAAGCTGAAATTAGTACAGGAGCAAGTAAATAAATACAAAGCCCTACAAGTTCTGCCAGAATGACGGAGCATATAATGCCAAAACGTGCGCCTTTTTTGACACGGTCGTATTTTTGTGCTCCAAGATTTTGTCCGATAAATGTTGTCAGCGCCAGGGCAAAGCAGGTAATGGGGAGGAAGCCGAAGCCTTCAATTTTTGAGTAGGCGCCGCAGCCGGCAACTGCCATTTTTCCAAAACTGTTAATATTGGACTGAACAATGACATTGGCAAAGGCAATAATTGAATTTTGCATACCTGCCGGAAGGCCATAAGTAATAATCATTTTCAAATGTCTTCCGTGAAAACGGATTTTTTTTAAAGATACCTGGTAATCCTCGGATACCCGCATTAGGCGGATAAAACATAGAATAGCGCTTGTAAACTGGGAAATGATTGTAGCCAGAGCAGCGCTGCCGACACCCCAGTGGAAAACTCCGACAAATAAAAGGTCAAGGACTATATTTACAATAGATGAGATAATTAAGTAGACGAGCGGGTGACGGCTGTCGCCTACAGACTGCATAATTCCTACAAAGATATTGTACATGACAAAGGCCAGTGAACCACAGAAATAAATGCGGAAATAGACGACAGAGTTTTTTAACACGTCGTCAGGGGTTCCCATCCATGTTAAAATTTTGGGCGCCATAATAAGGCCGATAATGGTTAGTAAAATACCTGCGGCCAGGCCAAAGGCCAAATCTGTGTGAATGGCCTTTTGAAGATTGTCCTTATCCCTGGCGCCGTAGTATCTGGCGATAACCACGCCGGCGCCCACGGCAATTCCGTTAAAAAAGCCCACGAGCAGCAGGATAAGGCTGCCGGACGAACTGACAGCCGCCAGAGCGTCGCTCCCGAGAAAATTTCCTACAATAAGAGAATCGGCAGTATTGTAAAGCTGCTGGAAGAGATTGCCAAGAAACAAGGGAATGGCAAAAGTAACAATTTTTTTCCAGATGGGGCCTTCCGTCAGAAGCGTGGAGCCCGAAGAGGATTTTTTTGAAGGCTGCGTGGATCTTGCGTACATTGAAATACATCTCCCGGAAAATATTTTATGGAATTAATATCCATTCATGTGGCTATTATACCATGGCCGCTTGCGGCCATGGTATGGCTCCGCCGCAATGCGTACTTTCGCGCAGTGGAATGGCTCGCTTGCGGTCTACGCTCCGCTTCGGTCGGCGCAGAACAGACGTCCACCGGACGTCTTGCGCCGCCGCGCGAAAGACGCGGTATAATGTCCACTTCATGGACATTATACCACGATCTTCTTATAAAGAAAGTATTAAAATGCAAAATGGGAAAGTAAAGAGATTATTGTAATTTTTACATAAATTTTATAAAACCAGGCAAATAAATTTTACATGGCCCTTTTATACTGTGCTTGTACTTGAGGAAGAACACAAGTCATGGCTGATAACCAATGCACTGGGGATCGGCGGTAATATTAAATTAGAAGAAAAATCCTAATTGCTCAGTTTTATGAGCTGTGCAGGAAGACGAAAAAGAAGAGAGGAATTTTGAAATGAAGAAATTTGTTAGTCTTGCAATGACAGGAGTTTTAGTATTAGGTATGGTTGCATGCGGAAACGGCGGCACAGATACAACAGCACCGGCAGATTCAACGGCTGCTGGGAGCAGCGAAGCAGGAAGCGCAGAGGCTCAGGCTTCTGGAAATACAGAAGCGGGGAGCACACAGGCAGGCAGCAGCGATGCACCGGCTGATCTGACAGGTACGATTACAGCCGCTGGATCTTCTGCATTAAAGCCGCTGGCAGATGACGCCGCTGAAGCTTTCAGCGAGTTATATCCGGATGTATCTATTACCATTGACGCCGGAGGTTCAGGCGAAGGCTTAAAGCAAGTATCTGAAGGTACAGTTGGCATTGGCAATTCTGATGTATATGCTGAGGAAAAGCTGGATGAGGCTCAGGCTGCAGAGCTTGTTGACCACCAGGTATGTGTTGTGACAATGGCACCGATTGTAAATCCTGATGTAACGGAAGCAGGCGTTACAAGCCTTACAAAAGATCAGTTAATTTCTATTTTTACCGGAGAAACAACAAATTGGAGCGAGGTTGGCGGACCAGACGAAGACATTATCCTTGTAACACGTCCGACATCTTCCGGTACACGCGCTACATTCCAGAAATATGCTCTTGACGGAAAGGAAGAGGCTTCTAATGCAGCAATGGAAACCGATGATTCCGGCGTTCTGTTACAGAATGTAAAAGACACAAAGGGCGCTATCGGCTATGTCGCTTTATCTTACCTTGTTGGAGATACAGGCGTTGAAACATTGGCAATTGACGGTGTGGAGCCGACGCTTGAAAATACTTACAATGGTACATATCCGGTATGGGCATTTGAGCATATGTATACAAAGGGCGAGCCGGATGAAGTAACAGCAGCATTCCTTAACTATATTATGTCAGACGATTATGGCGCTCAGATGGAAAGCCTGGGCTATGGTGTAGCATCCAAAATGACAAACACAGAAGGTCATTAAAGGCAAGCCCATTTTACGGGATTGCCAGGGCTGCCGGGAAACGGCAGCTTGATACAACAAAGATGGCGGGGCGGGCGTTTTATACACTCGCCTTGTTTGATGAAGCCAGGAGGTTTTGATGGAAACAACTAAGACAAAAGGCATGTTTGCGAAGGAATACGGATGGCGCGGCCTAATGACCATCTGCGGACTGTTCGTAATTGTGCTTACAATTATTATTGGTGCTTTTCTTGTATATAAGGGATCCGATACATTTTTAAAATTCGGCCATACGATTTTTGAATTTTTAGGTTCCACAGACTTCGCACCGGTTGACAGTGCCGAAGGCGGAGGAACTGTAGGTGCGCTGATTTTTATTGCCGGTTCTTTGATGACTTGCGGGCTTGCTCTGTTGATTGCCACACCTTTTGCTCTCGGCTCCGCAATCTTTATGGTTGAAATTTCTCCGAAGTTCGGAGAAAAATTTTACCGCCCGGTTGTTGAGATTTTCGCCGGGATTCCTTCCGTTGTTTATGGATGGATTGGATTAACTGTCCTTGTACCTGCGATTAAAAAAGTTTTTGATCTCCAGGTTGGCCACTCCGTGCTGGCTGCCAGCATTGTCCTTGCGGTAATGATTTTTCCGACCATTACAAGCGTGGCCGCGGATGCTATCCATTCTGTATCGAAGGACTGCCGCATGGCGGCCTATGGCCTTGGTTCCACCCGGTGGCAGACGACATACCGGATCGTTTTGCCCGCAGCTTCATCGGGGATTATTTCCGGTGTTATTTTAGGCCTTGCAAGGGCCTTTGGCGAAGCGCTTGCCGTAGCTATGGTTATTGGACAGACAACAGCGCTGCCGACAAGTATTTTCTCAAGAACAAAAACATTGACAACAGAAATTGCATCCCAGATGGGAAATGCCATGGAAGGCGGGGAAATGAAATCCGCCCTTTGGACAATGGCGCTGCTTCTGTTTTTAATATCACTCCTTTTTATTTCCCTGATCCATCATTTTTCCGGAACGAAACCGGAAGCTACAAAGGATAAAAAGGCTGTACGGAGGGCAAGTAAATGAATAAGAAAATACAGCGTTCAAGAAATACGGATAAAGTAATGACAGTCATTTTCTATGCCATCGCAGTTTTCTTTTTCCTGTTACTGATTGCTTTTGCAGGGAAGGTCATTATCGGCGGCTTTGCCGGGGCCTCACCTGAAATGTTTGCCTTTGAGCGGAAGGGAAGTATTGGAAACCAGCTATTTAATACGATTTATCTTGTGCTGATTGCCCTTGTTGTATCGGTTCCGATCGGTGTCTGCGCCGGTATTTATTTGGCAATGTACGCAAAGCAGGGAATACTGACAAAGTTTTTAAGAATCTGTATTGAAACCTTATCCTCCCTGCCCTCCATTGTTGTAGGCCTTTTTGGCTATCTTATATTCCTTGTGTTTATGGGCCTTGGAAAAAGCCTTTTAGCCGGCGCGCTGTCTGTGTCTATACTGACGCTGCCGTTAATTACAACAACAACAGAGGATGCCATCAAGGGCCTGCCGGCAGGCTATCTCCAGGCGAGTCTTGGACTTGGGGCCACAAAGTGGCAGACAATTTTTCATGTTTTGCTTCCGGCATGTATTCCAAGAATTATGACCGGCGTTATTCTGGCTGCCGGCCGCGGCTTTGGTGAGGCTGCGGTACTGCTGTATACGACCGGCTCAGGAAGCGATCTTCGGTGGGGAAACTGGAACCTGGCTTCGCCCACATGTCCGTTAAACCCGCTGAGGCCGGCAGAAACACTGGCGATCCAGATTTGGAACCTCCAGACAAACGGACAGGATCGGGCATTGGCGAATTTGTCCTCTGCCGTACTGCTGCTTCTTGTTCTCGCATTTAGTATTGGCGCCAATATGTGGAGCCGCCGGCTGAGCAAGAAAAATTCGGGGGAGAAGAGTTGAGGATTTTTGCAAGTAACCGTTTGACGGGGCAATGGTTATAAGAGAGGAGCTACTATGGGAAATATAAAATTTGATGTTAAGAAGCTGGATCTCCATTACGGCGATTTTCATGCGCTTAAAAATGTAAATATGGAAATAAAGGAGCATGAGATCACTGCCTTTATCGGTCCTTCCGGCTGCGGTAAATCTACCTTTTTAAAGACGCTTAACCGGATGAATGACCTTGTGGAAAATGCCAGAGTGGACGGTACAGTGCTTTTGGACGGTGTGAATATTTATAAGGAGCTGGATGCTATTACATTAAGACACAGAGTTGGAATGGTATTCCAGCAGCCCAATCCATTTCCAAAAAGTGTTTATGATAATGTGGCTTATGGCCCAAGGATTTTTGGTATCCGCAAAAAAGCCCAGCTCGATGAAATTGTTGAGCGCAGCCTTCGCCAGGCAGCGATCTGGGATGAGCTTAAGGACCGCTTAAATAAAAGCGCTATGGGGCTTTCCGGCGGACAGCAGCAGCGTTTATGTATTGCCAGGACTCTTGCTGTAGAGCCGGAGGTCATTTTAATGGATGAGCCGACGTCAGCTCTGGACCCGATTTCAACATCAAAAATCGAGGATCTGGCAGTGGAGCTTAAGAAAAATTATACTATTATTATGGTAACACATAATATGCAGCAGGCGGCGCGTATTGCGGATAAAACCGCGTTTTTCCTGCTTGGACAAATGATTGAATTTGGCAATACGGAAAAAATGTTTTCAATGCCCGAGGATCCGAGAACAGAGGACTATATTACAGGGAGGTTTGGTTAAATGCGCAGAAGATATGACGAGGAACTGGAAAATTTACACAATCTATTGGTAGAAATGGGTAATTTGTGCCAGGAAGCTATTTTTATGGCAGCCCATATCATTCAGGAAGATAATCCGGTCAAAGAAGCCGTTGAAGCTAAAGAAAAAGAAATTGATAAAAAAGAGCGGGAGATTGAACAGTTGTGTATGCATCTGATCCTGCGTCAGCAGCCCATCGCATCGGACTTAAGAAGAATCGGTGCAGCTCTGAAAATGATTACGGATATGGAGCGTATCGGCGACCAGGCGGCAGATATTGCTGATTTGTCGCGGTTTATTGCCGGGAAGAAAACCCAGGGCAAAAGTCAGGAGCATTTGTGGCGGATGGCCCAGGCTACAGTTAAGATGGTGACGGACAGCGTAACGTCCTTTGTCAATGATGATTACAACATGGCCCTTCAGGTAATGAAGGCTGACGATGAAGTCGATACACTTTTTGAGAAGATCAAAAAAGATATTATGGAAATGATCCGAAGCCAGGCTGTGGATGCAGAAGGACCATTAGATTTACTTATGGCGGCCAAATACTTTGAACGTATTGGCGACCATGCTGTAAATATTGCCGAATGGGTGGAGTTTTCGATTACCGGCATCCATAAAGGGGAAGCATTACAATGATTTATTGTGTAGAAGATGACAAAAGTATCCGGGACTTGATCGTCTATGCGCTGGGATCCGGTGGATTTGAAGCACATGGCATGTGCGATGGTAAGGAATTGTCCCTTGCCATTTCCAAAGAAATTCCCGACTTGATTTTACTTGACATCATGTTGCCTGGAGAGGATGGAATTTCCATCCTGAAGCGATTGCGTGCATCGGGTAAAACAAAGTCCGTACCAGTGATCATGTTAACAGCAAAAAGCGCAGAGTACGATAAGGTATTAGGACTGGATTCCGGTGCGGATGATTACATTACTAAGCCTTTTGGTGTAATGGAACTGATTTCCCGTGTGAAAGCAGTGTTGCGCCGAGTTGGACCGAAAGAACGAAATCCGCAGCTGACGGTTGGGGATGTTACGATCAATGTGGATAAACATCAGGTCCTTGCAAAGGGAAAA
>JAGZDD010000057.1 GCA_018369015.1 Clostridiales bacterium
GTGGAACGTAGACATACTTTGGGGCAGGATTGCGGGGTGCTAAGCGCCAGTGTTGCTGCGTGCCGGTGGCACGCGTCCAGCAACGACCGGAGTGGAACGCAGACCGCTTGTTAAGCACCGACCGGAGCGGCAGCGGAGACTCCGCAGGCACGGAGCAAACCTGAGCTTTCATCTGTGGTGGCGCCGTAAGGCGTCATATCCGTTGACTATGTACTCTTTTATTGTACACCATATGCCCGATCTTTCCTACCATTTTTCAGAATTTTGCGATGAAAAACCCAAACGGCGGCTATGAGGCAGGGCGTGCTTGCACGCAATGACTCATAGACATCGGACAGCGGCTTCTTCTTACCTCCGCCCTTCAATAGGAACAACATCCGAGGTATTAATGAGCCATGTGAGCATTTTCTGTGTCAGCTCATCCTGAATCTGCTTATATTCCGGCTTGCCGTAAAGATTGTGGGCCTCCCACGGATCTTCCTTCATATTATAAAGCTCATTCTGACCGTTCGTGCGCACCATAAGCTTCCAGTCCTTATATCGCTGCATTACGACACGGCACACTGTATCCGGAGCTTCCTGCTGCTGAAGGCATTTGGGAAAGTAATCGGTTCCCTCGACCTGGGGGCGGTCAAGATAACTTCCCTTAAAACATTCCGGTTCAAAACACCATGGCTCGCGTACATCATAGCCGCCCTCGCAGTAGGCCGCCCGCTCGCCATCCCCCGGAGCCCCTTCAAGCTGAGGCTTTAGAGATACCCCGAACTGGGCATAATGAAGCCGGATATTTTCATAATCTAAAATTGTTGGAAAAATGTCAAAGGACTGCGTCGGCGTGTTTACCCGTTGTCCGCCCGGACAGCCCGGACGGCGCATAATCAGCGGAACACGGGTAATCATATCCGTCATATCCGAAGGCCATTTCTCTGTCTGTCCGCCGTCTCCGGCAAAATCCCCATGATCAGAGCAAAGAATAATTGTCGTTTCTTCATAAATGCCCTCATCCTTCAGAGTCCTGATAATCCGGCCTACAAGTTCATCGATGTAAGAAATCATTCCCAAATATATGGCGTTCATTTTGCGAAATAAATCCATGTCTTTATCATCCATTTCCCGGTATTTGCGCAAAACCTCGTACATTTGGGGCTTATTTTGCTTAAACCAGGATAAATCCCGGCGCATAGGCACCTTATCCGGGTCATACATATGATAATATTTCTCCGGCGCCGTATAGGGCGGATGTGGAAACATCCACGACACCATCAGAAAGAACGGTTTTTCATCACCCGCATGACGCTTAATAAAATCTATAGCCTGTTCTGTGTGAATGGCATCTCCAAGCTCTTGTTCATCTTCATCCTTTACCGGAGGATATATCATCGAATATCTGGCCGAAGGGATCGCCTTAAGCCCTTCCTTCGCCTTAGCGTCCTTCCTCTGAAACGGAGGAAATTCTGCAAAAAGCCGATCCATGGACGCATAGTCAAACATATCATCCTTCCCTACATGGCAGGTCGTAAATCCGGCCTTATTCAAATACTCAATGAAATTAGGATCTTTATCAGAAATCGGATGAAAGGTTCTCCGTCCATCCACATGGGGATACCAGCCGCTGGCCAGATTACACCGGGATGGGCCGCATACAGGATGTGTCGTATAGTTTTGTTCAAAAAGTGTTCCCTCGGCCGCCAAAGTGTTGATGTTTGGCGTATGGATCATGGGGTGGCCGTAGCAGCCAAGGCTCTCGGCGCGCATTTCATCGGGAAATAATAAAATATAGTTCATATTGCACCTCCGTTTATTATTATACCTGTTCTTTCCAGCAAAGAAAATACCGTCGCAAAAAAATTAAACGGTTCAGCTGCAGTTACCAGTCGCAGCTTTACCTATTTACCTGGAATAGCAGCTGTACAGGCCTATTTTGTTTTTCAATTTTAATGGGCATTGCGTGCAATCGCCGGCGGGATATGAGGGATGCGCTTCTTTTTAGCTATCTCTTTTGGATGACGGCGCCGCAATTCTTCTGCTCCCTCATGTCTCCCGGTCGCTTCAAGCCGATCCAGATACTCACCAAGGCGGCCGCTACAGTTAAACGGCCCTCCCTCCCGGATAACAACCCACATAGGATCTGTTTCACTGGGCGATGATAGCATCATATCTTCTTCCCAATCAAGCAGAAGCCTGGCCGCACGGTCACAAAGCTGTGGTTCCTGATCTGCAAGGTTTTCCTGCTCATGGACATCCTCTTTAATATTAAAAAGCATTTCTCTTGGGAAAAGATGATAACCATCGTGATAGGTACGGATATAAATATAATCATCAAAACGAACAGAACGCTGGCACACATGGGCGCATTGTGAGACGATCAAATGATCCCTTCCGGTATCTGCCCCGGTGCGAAGCGTTTCAATAAAGCTCTGCCCGTCTCCGTCCGGAATCGGTTCCTGCCCAAGGAGATCTGCAAATGTCCGTGTCAGGTCAATATTATAATGAAGGCCCTGGTCAACGCCCTGCTTCATTCCCGGCCATTTAATGATCAAAGGAATATGGGTCGTCGTATTATCTGCCGTGGCTTGCTCCGAATAAATGCCAAGCTCGCCGAGATTTTCTCCGTGATCCGCAGTGATAATAATCGCCGTATCTTCGTAAATGCCCAAACGTTTCAGCAAATCCACAAGATATCCGACCTGCGTATCTACATAACGCACGCCGCAGTCGTAGCCGTCAATAATTTTCTTTACATCCGAAAGTGTTTCGCCCTTGCCGACCATACGCTTCCATTTAGGATTTACCTTATCATCAAACATATTCAATTCATTTATACTATGAGGCCCGACATGTTTCTTATGCCCTTTAAGAACATCCTCGGTAATCCAGGGAGCTGCCGGAGCATCTTCAAAAGGATTCCTGAAATCCTCCGGCGTATTGTATGGCGAATGTGGGTTCCACATATGTATATGCATAAACCAGCCGTTTTCTTTGCCGCGTCGCCCGATCCAGTCCAGAGCATTAGGCATAACTTCGTTTGCAGTTTCACCGCCGATTTTTCCTACATTGATTGTTTCATTAAATCCGGCATTAAACCAGTAAGCTGAGTGGCGTTCTGCGAATGTGCTGACAGAAACCGTATACATTCCTGCGCTGCGGAACATAAAAAACAGATTATTAATAACGCCCTGGTTAAACATAAAACGATCCGGCCCCGGATGCCTTATATCCGCAGCCAAACCTCCATGATTAACAATACCGCTGTGTATTCCGAATTTTCCGGTCACAAGCGCCGCCCGCGAAGGAAGGCATGGAGCGTCTGAACAATAATAATTTTCAAACCGCATACTCTCACGGGCAATCTTATCCATCTGAGGCGTTGTATTCCTCTCATAGCCATAGCAGCCCATATGATCCGGCCTCAAAGTATCTACATCAATCATAATAATTCGCATACCAATTCCTCCATTTTTGTTTTTTGTATTCGCTGAAAATGTCCTGCGTTTCCCGGATTTCAAATTCCAAAAGCCTATCCTTTAATCGTTCTTCCTTTATAGGCCGGATTTTTCACACAGATTTCCGGGTATTCCCCGGCAGCCTGAGATGCGCCCTTCCACCGAAGGCTCTGATCGGCGTTTCCCTTCGCCCATTCGTATTTGCTCATCAGATCGTTGATCCGATCCTCCCGCCGAAAATTTCTGACAGCTTCTTCATGGCAGATCTCATCGCGGCACAGTTCCTTCATCATCTTCAAAGTTCCCGGTTCCGACATAGCAAAGTTATGACGCTCCTCCGGATCATTTTTTATATTAAACAGCATATCCTGATGCTCATAGCCTTCATAGGTCACATATTTATAATCTCCATACCGGAGCATGAAGCCGTGGCTAAAGCTGGCATCAGGATCGTAAGGCCCGAAAATAAACTTTCCGTCCGTACGCTCCATAAATTCGCTGTACACCAAATGACCTGGTACGCTTCCGCCTTTAAGGGCATCTGCCACGCTTATTCCGTCCGCCTCATCCATGGGCTTTGCCCCCACATACTCAAGAATCGTAGGGCCTATATCCATAATATTCACCGGGTCTTTTACCCGGATTCCCCGACCTATGCCATCGCCTGCGGCAATAAACGGTATTTTGACAGAGCGTTCATAAAAGGTTTCCTTGCCAAAAATATGCCGGTCGCCACACTGATCACCGTGGTCGGATAAATAAAAAACAGCGCGCTTCGTTCCTCTTGTATCGCAAAAACGTTCAAAAGCCTCCCAGACCTGGCCAAAAACACCGTCCACATGCTCGATCATGCCGCAATAAGCCGCCTGACAGGCCAGAGCCACCATCTCATCAGCTTCAACCGGATAATGCTTCAAAACATCGCAGTCCACAGAGTCATCAAAGGCCGGAGGAAGCGATACACGTTCCCGGTATTTCTCATACAGCTCCTTTGGCGCCACATAAGGAAAATGGGGGCCGTAGACACTGACGCACACGCACTGGGGCTTATCATGGGGCTGGCTTAAATATTCCAGCGCCGTATCTGCCACAAAACGGTCATATTCCAGTACCGGGCTTGTACCGCCCCCCGCAACGGAGGCTGCGCCGTTTCCCGAAAAAGTGTCCGTACTGGCATAAACGCCCCGTTCCTTTCGCATATCCTCCCTGGCATACTTATAATTCCATGTCACTGGCGTCATATCTGCCGCCATATGTTTTGTAAAACCATGGTATTGATCCGCGCCGACAAAATGCATCCGTCCGACAAGGACCGTTTCGTATCCCCGCTCCACAAGGTAATGCAAAAATGTCGGTGTTGTATCCGGTAATGTGGATTTGTGAAAAAGCCCCGTCCTGGCTGAACGTTTTCCGCAAAGGAAAGACATCCTTGCCGGGCCGCACAATGGACTTGACGTATAACATTCATCAAAAATCACACCCTGCCGTCCAAGCCGGTTGAGGTTCGGCGTGTCTGCGCATCGGCTGCCGTAAAACCCCGAATAATAAGGCGTATGCTGGTCGCTCATAAAAATGAGAATATCATTCAGTCTTTCTGGTTTTTGTTCGTTTTTCAAATCACTCATACTCTACTGTTCCTTTCTTTTCATCTATAAACACACCGACCTTATAGCTAATGATTGAAAAGGCCGAAAAAGGGAGGAACCACTTTTTCAGCCTTTAATTTATTACAATTTGCAGGGCCTTTTCACTCGAAGAAACACCAATCTACACAATATAGGGGATATTATTTTATAAAAACCTGCAAATAGCAACCTAAAATTATATTTTCCCGGCAAAATGGCAGGCAGCAAAATGATTCCCGCCCATATCCCGAAGCTTTGGTTCCTTTGCAAAACATTCATCCTTTGCGTAAGGGCATCTTGGCGCAAACCGGCAGCATGGTTTCGGGTTGATCGGCGATGTCAGTTCACCCTTTAATATGATCTTTTCCCTTCTTGTATGAAGATTAGGCACAGGGATTGCTGAAAGCAATGCCTGTGAATACGGGTGCAGCGTCTTTTTGAATAATTCCTTTGCCTCGCATTTTTCGATGACCTGGCCAAGATACATCACGGCAATCTCATCGGAAATATGCTTAACGACCGACATATTATGGGTAATGAACATATAGGTCAAATTTTTTTCCTTTTGCAGATCCTGTAAAAGATTTAAAACCTGAGCCTGGATTGAAACATCCAGGGCAGATACCGGTTCATCGCATATAATAAACTCAGGGTTTAAAGATAATGCCCGGGCGATGCCGATACGCTGGCGCCTCCCGCCGTCAAGCTCATGGGGATATGTATTCCTCAGGCGCTTCGCAAGCCCGACAAGATCCATCATCTCATCGACCTTTTTCTGTAATTCCTGTTTATCCCTGATCGTTCCCAAAACCTTCAAAGGTTCCTCGATCAACTGGGATATACTCATTCTTGGATCTAACGATGCATAAGGATCCTGAAAGATCATCTGTATTTTAGCCCGGTAAGATTTTTTAAATTCCTTCATCTTCATCCCGGCAATCTCTGTGCCATTAAAAAACACTTCACCGGACGTCGCGTCATGCAGACGCATAAGCGTTTTCCCAAGCGTCGATTTTCCGCAGCCGGATTCCCCGACAATTCCGATGGTTTTGCCTTTTTCAATACTTAATGTTACGTTGTCTACTGCATGGAGCGTTCCCGACGGAACAGGAAAGTATTTTTTCAGGTTTTTAACTTCAATAAGCGCCATTTACTTCCCCTCCTCTTTAACGTATTTTTGGCATTTCACAAAATGCCCCGGTTCAATCTGGATAAGCTTTGGATCACAGCTGCGGCACACGTCACATTTTTGTGAACAGCGGTCATAAAAACTGCAATGTTCCGGCAGATCAGCCGGGTCGCACACAAGCCCCGGGATGACATTCAGCCGTTTCACATCTTTATCAAGGCTTGGAATCGACTTAAAAAGCGCTGTCGTGTATGGATGCTTCGGGTTATCAAAAATCTGTTCCACACTTCCGCTTTCCACAATCTCCCCGGCATAGACAACCGCGCACCTATTGCAAATGTCTGCAACCACTCCAAAATCATGGGTAATTAAAATCATCGATGTGCCATTATCCCTCTGGAGATTTTTCATAAGCTCCAAAATCTGGGCTTGGATCGTCACATCCAGCGCCGTTGTCGGCTCATCGGCAATCAGCAGATCCGGCTTACAGGCCAGGGCAATGGCAATCACAATCCTTTGCTTCATGCCTCCGGAAAACTGATGAGGATAATCCTTATGGCGCTCCGGCACGATACCAACCATTTCCAGCATTTTCATCGCCTTAATCAGCGCTTCTTTTTTTGAAACATGCTCATGGAGCAAAATGACCTCAGCAATCTGTTCGCCTACCGTCTTTACAGGATTCAGGGCAGTCATGGGATCCTGGAAAATCATACTCTCCTTTTTCCCACGGATTTTTTGCATCTGTTTATTAGATTTTTTTGTCAGCTCTTCGCCTTCAAGCACAATGCTTCCCTGAATGATGTTAGCCGGAGGCTTTGGCAAAAGCCCCATAAGGCTTAATGCGATTGTCGTTTTCCCGGCGCCGGTTTCTCCCACAAGGCCAAGAACCTCACCTTTTTTTAATTCAAAGGACACATTATTCACGGCTTCGACAACCTGTTCGTCCATCTCATAATGGACAACGAGATTTTTCACTTCAAGTATTGTTTTATTATCTTCCATTGGTTTATGCCTCCTACTTCAATCTCGGGTCAAAAGCATCCCTCAGGCCGTCGCCAAGGAGGTTAAATGCATAACAGGTAATCATAATGAGCAGTGCCGGGAACAGCATCATATAAGGCGCGGATCTCAGGTAAGCCTTTCCGTCACTTAAAATCAGCCCCCATTCCGGTGTGGGCGCGGACAGACCTACGCCGATATAGCTCAACGACGACATCATCATAATTGACGCAGCGATAAAACCTACAAGATAAATGACCATAACGCCCACCGCGTTTGGGATCATATGGCGGATAATCATCCGCCCCTGCCCGACCCCGATCGCTCTGGAAGCTTCCACGTACTCCTCGCTGCGCACACGCAAAACCGCCGCCCGGTTGTTCCTTGCCATGGTCGGCATGGCAGAAAACATAATTGCTGCCACAAGCTGGGGAATCCCATTGCCAAGGACAGCAACAATGCAAATTGCCATCAATACCTGAGGGATCGCCTGGAACACATCCATGATACGCATAATAATCGTATCCACCTTGCCGCCAAAATATCCGGCGATAATCCCCAGGCCGCCCCCAAGCCCAAAGGCCGCCAGCACGCAAAACAGGGCGATCATCAGGGAATACTGGGCGCCGTAAATGCACCGGCTGAATATATCACGGCCCAAAGCATCTGTTCCGAAAATATGGGCGGCACTTGGCTTTTGCATCATCGCCGTATAGTCCTGGGCCTGATAATCATACGGCGCAATCAGCGGCGCCAAAAAAGCAATTAAAATCATGAGAATAACAACAACCAGACCTACGAGGGCTGTCTTGTTCCGTTTAAAGCGCTTCCACGATTCATAGCCCGGCGTTGACTGCCTTGGCTTTTTACGTTTCGCCGCTTTCTTTTCAATCCTCTCCATTGCAGGAGTATGCATCTTTGTCATATCATTTTCCTCCCTGCGCGGCCAGGCGGCGCGGTGCAGCTTTGGCATTCCCTGAAATCAATGTTTTTTTCAGCCTCGGATCAATCACAAGGAAGCTAATATCCACAAGAAGATTCACCATTGTAAATATAAATGCCAGCAATAAAACTCCGCCTAACACCGATGGATAATTTCTGGCGATAATCGCATCAGAAATATATTTACCCACACCCGGAATACCAAAAACAGTTTCAATAATCAAAGCCCCTCCAAGCTGATGCCCAAGCTGATTCCCAATCGCAGCGGCTACAGGGATCATGGCGTTGCGCATCGCATGCCTTCTAACGATCACGCCTTCCTTCTGCCCCTTTGCCCGGGCAGTTCTTATATAATCCTGGCTGATAACCTCAAGCATGCTGGAACGGGTAATACGCGTGTAATTCGACAAGGAATGTAATCCAACAACAACCATCGGCAGAATAAAACCTGCCGGGCTTTCAATACCCGTTGCAGGAAGCCAGCCAAGGGTAACGCTGAAAATATAAATAAGAACAAGCGCTACGCAAAACGATGGTATAGATGTGAAAAACATGGATATGGTCAGAACAAGGCTGTCCACCCATGTATATTTTTTCAAAGCCGACAAGATTCCAAGCACAACGCCGATCACCGCCCCGACAGCGACAGCTCCGACACAGATGACTAAAGAAACCTGAAGTCTTGGCAAAAGTTCTGAAAGCACCGGCTCACCGGTACGGTAGGATTCTCCGAAATCCAGGCGTACAACACCGGCTGCATAATCAAAAAACTGTACAATGACCGGATCATTTAAGCCCAGTTCTTCCCGCTTTTCCTCCCGCTGTTCTTCTGTCGCGTCCTCCCCAAGGATCTGATCCACCGGGTCGCCCGGCGTAATTACCTTTAACGCAAAAACAATAACCATAACACCCAGCATAATGGGGATCAGCATGAGCACACGTTTGATAATATATTTTAGCATACGCTGTACCTCTCCATTTCTTCCAATGACAGGGCCGCCCTGCCGCTCACTCCGGCAGGGCGCCCCTATATGATTTACTGTACCTCATAAAGGGTAGTAAAATCCACATAGCCTCTTTCCATACGCCGGAAACCTTCCATATTCGGGCGCATGACTACGGCCTTATTTTCTGTGTATAAATCCACGGCCCAGCATTCGTCTTTAATTGTCCGGATAATTTCCCCGCCGAGTGTTTTTGCTTCTTCTGTATCGGATGTTTCAATCATCTGAAAAATCTTAGCATCAATCTCATCGGTTGTTATTTTAGAACCGCCGATCACATCTTCGCAGTTCGCTTTCTGATAAAATGTAAAAAGGGATGGGCGCCTTGTTTCAATGGCAGAACCGGTTAAGATAATATCATAATTCCCGGCCTTGGCCTCAGTAACATATTGCGCAGTGTCAAGATTCCCGATTTCAAGGGTAATACCAGCCAATCTTAACTGCTCCTGAATAACTGTCCATGTCGGTACCAACTGCTGTGCTGTAATTGTCTTTAAAGTCAGACCATCGCTATAACCGGCCTCCGCCAAAAGCTGTTTTGCCTTTTCAAGATCCTGGGCGCGGTCTTCACCTTCAAATACATCCACATAATAGGTTCCGTTCGGCATAAACCAGCCGTTACTGATCTCGCCATATCCCATCGTCGCTACCTGCCAGATTGCCTGAATATCCAGAGCGCTTCGGATCGCCTCCCGCACCTTTTTATCAGCACATACGCCGTCGCGGCAGTTAAAAAACAAATGCATTACCTGGTCATAATCATAAATGTTTGTCTTTATCGCGTCATTTTCCATAAAGGTTGCCGCAAGATTTACCGGGAGCTCCAGGGCGATTCCCGCGTCGCCGCTTTCTACAGCCATCTCGCGGGTCGCCGCGTCATTGGTAAAATTGAATTTGATCTCTTTATAATAACCCACATAATCTTTATCCCAGTAATCTTCATTGCGCTCAAGTAAAATATACTGGCCGCTCTTCCATTCTTTAAATTTGTATGGCCCTACTCCCATAATCGGGTTTTTAGCGGCAGCTTCCACACCTCCGGCAGCTTTCACGCCGTCTTCTGTGACAATTCCAAAGGCAGACTCGCCAAGCATTGACATGAAATCCGGGGCAACGACATTCATTCCCACAATGACCGTATGCTCATCCACAGCTTCGCAGGCCGCATAGTCAAAATACCGGCCGCTGTCATTGTTTGCGCTATGTTCCGTCGCCATTTTTACCGTATAAAGGACGTCCGCAGCCTCAAGAGGCGTACCGTCATTCATTATAACATCATCGCGGAGGGTAAACTGTATACGCTTATCATCCACCCATTCCCACTCTGTTGCCAGACAGGGGAGTACTTCCTGGTTTTCAAAATCATAATTGACCAGGCTATCTCCAATACAGTTTTGAACCATCAGGCCCTGGTTATCCTGCTGGCCGGTACCGATCGACCACAGGTTCGCCGGTTCAGCCGCCATGGAAACTACAAGAGTTTTATCCGATTTTTCCGTATTAGCCGCAGCGTTTCCTTCGCTTTTCCCCGTTTCTTTGATGTTTCCGGATTCTGTCTGGGCTGCGTTTGTATCCGAACCATTTCCCGACGGCGCTGCTGTACCGCCGCTGCCGCCTCCTGAAGAAGTTCCGCCGCAGGCTGCCAGTGACAGCGCTGTAATCCCCGCTAATCCCAATGCCATTAAACGCTTACCAATCATTTCTTCTCCTCCTTGTAAACCGCTTTGTGATTTATTGTAATGTTTATTGAATCCATCAAGGATTTACTGACTGTAATTATACCAATTTAACAATAGCTTGTATAATACTCATAAAATATCATACAATTCATTTTTTAAATTATTCCCATTCCACCGGTATTTTGACATCCGTTTCCACAGCTTCCCTGCTGCCAAGCACGCAGGAGCCCGGAACCCGGAAGTCCGCCACATCCACACACGCTATCGAATGTTCTTTGGGAACCTTAAGCTGGGGAACCCACGAATAGGGCAGGCGGTACGCTCTGTAAACAGAAAACTGCTGGGATAAGGGCATGTGCGTGTTACGTATGGGATTTATAAATTCCCATACGATCTCCTTTTGCGGCGTCACCTCGATCATCTGGCCGTCAGCGCCTTCATCAATGAGTGTATTTCCATTGGGCAGGCGCTGGGCTGAGCTTATGTACGGACTGAAAAACTGCTGGGCGCCCATTTCATTCACATCTTTTTCATTGCGCACCGCTTTCATATATTCCCAGACAACCTCATAGGTCGCAGGGTCGATTTCAAGCACTCTGGAATAATGGCGTCTCAGGACATCCGTGCCTTTTGGCGCACAGCCATTGGGCCTGCCGTAACCGCCAAAGCTGCCGTTATCAAAAATAAGGATATGTCCTTCCCCTGGCAGGCCTTTCGGGATCATATGGGCATGATGCTGCCCGATCACCTGGCCGATGTCAGCCAGTTCGGGCGTCGCCATATAGTCCGGGCCGATGCGCCATACAATCTTTTTTGTGCTTTTTTCAATAATAAACACCGTATTGAGCTGGCGGGAACTGCATATGATATTATCCGGTGCAAAACGTACATCCCCATGGTCATAATACACATTCTGCCCTAAAGTTGCGACCGCGTTGAGATGTATCCAATCGCCTTCCAGCATAGGAAAAGCAAACAATGCCTTCCTGGCATCTTCATCTAATCCCAGTTCTTCAATATGTTCATGGGCATTCCACTCCCATACGGTTTCTCCATCCTTATCAACTTCAATAATCCGTTCATCCAACAGGGATTTATCCGATATTTTCAAATCCCACACTCTTTTGTGGGTCAGCAGCAAAACATTGCCATCTCCGGTTAGAGGCTGACAGCATGGACTGTAATACCCCGCTGCGCAGCCTTCCTTTTCAAAATCGTGGTGATGGCAGGATGCCATAGTTTCCCTGCCATCATTTTCCTTTACTAATTGATTATTGCTGTAATCCCATACGACATTGCCGTTCCAGTCAACCTGTACCAATTTCATTTTGCTGGCGGCTCCCGGAGGGCCGGGCACTTTTCCAACAGATGCCATAAGCTGTCCTCCAGGCAGCGGCTTCATCGGCGCATCCAGCCCGTTCCATACCTTGACTAAGCGCCCGTTCATGTCAATCAGCGTTGCCCCGTAAGCCGAATTGTACAGTGTGTACCCGTTAAATGTTCTATCCTTGTCATAAATCGTTACCCCGGTCGGGTAAATACTTGGTTTGCCCATAAAATGCCTCCTCGTTTTTAATCTTTTATTCAGCCGATTTGCCGTCATTTGTCCAGCCGAACGGTTATGTTCTCTTCTAGACTTCCATTTCCCATGTTTCATTAAGCGCTGGATGAGCCAATCCCCATTGGCTTAATATGCGCTCATTTTTGCCAAGTCTCCGGGCATTTTCCATATGCCAGGAAATATATGTGCGCCTGTTTTCCACAATTTGGTACATCTTGTTTAAAATCTCAGGATATTGTCCGGCACTATTATGTAATTCATAAGGATCCGAAACCAGGTCAAAAAGCAGATCACAATCTTCATGCCCTATATAGGTGATATATTTAAATGTTTTAAGCCGAACCATAAAACCGGCACGCACATTTCCCGATTGCCGGTCAAATTCAAAATATTCACTGACAATAGGAATCTGCTCCAGCGTTTTCCCATCAAAAACCACACTGAGATCACGCCCTGAAGCTCCCGGCAGGGCCAAAGCCCCGCACATCGAACAAATCGTCGGGGCCACATCCATAATACTCACAGGCGTGTCAATTTTCTTCCCGCCGCATTCCGGCTTCCCATCGGTCCCTATCTTCTGGATGAGCAGCGGTATCCGCTCCGAATCCTCAAAAAACAGCCTTTTCCCGATATATCCCTTTTCACCCATCTGATCGCCATGATCTGAAAGATAGATAAAAATACCTTTTTTGCCGTTCCTCTTTAAATACCGGCAAAAGCTGTCATATACCTGGCCGATCCGTTCATCCTCCGCTTCAACCATCGCATAGTAATTTGCCCGGATTTCCCTGAGTGTTTCCCTGTTTTTCATAACATCATAGCAAGGACGTTTTCTCGGACCGGCAAATGCGTAATCCATTTCCAGGCTATGAAAATTATCCAAAACCTTATCTTTGTAATAGCTTACTTTATCCTCCGGGCCGCCTAACGGCATGTGAGGCATATAAGTTCCAACAATCATCGCCTGTTTCTTTTCATGGTCCTGGCTCAGCCACTCCAAAGCTTTATCGACAACATATTTGTCATAAAAATAAGCTGAATTTTTTTCAATCGGGTATATATCCGTTTCGTTTCCATGTGGGCCGCCCTTTTGCAGCTTTGGGGTGCCTGTATATATGTAGCCCCAGTGGGTCGGCGTAATATCCTCAGCAATACGTCTTTCAAATCCATGTCTCTGGTCAAGGCCCATAAAATGCATCCGACCGCACAAAACAGTTTCATAGCCCGCAAGTCCAAGAGAATGGATAAACGTAGCTTCTCCGGAAGAATAAGCGTTTCCATTGTTATATACCCCTAGGGAAGACGCCATCATTCCTGTCATAAAAGAAGCGCGGGCAGGAACGCAAACCGGAGAGGATGTGTATGCCTGGGAAAATACCGCACTGTCTTTGGCAATCCGGTTAAGGTTCGGCGTCCGTATAATTGCATTATCTCCCCCATAGCCTGTCACAAGCCCGGAATGTTCATCACTCATAAATATTAATAATTCATAATCATTAAAATTCATCTTTAATCCTCCCCAAAATATTAAAGTAGGCAGACGCTGTCCGGCAAATATACGCCCGTGTGAACACAACGGCCGCTTGCCGGGCTTATCGCACAAAAAAACCTGCCAAAATGACTAAAATCATCTTAGCAGGTTTTTATTTTTATGTATAATATATATATAATATTGTATCATACGAAAATAATATCATAGGCAAAAGCCATAATTCTCTTCAAAAAAAGAAGACAAGGGCAATTTGGCATCCTTCTTCCATAGAGCAAATACTTTAAAATCTCCAACGTCATCCGGCACAGGATAATGGTCAATACCTTCCTGATTACCATTGATATAAACAGAAAAGCTGTCCTCAGCCTCACTATACAATAAAGAAGCAATCATATGCGGTACTTTTACAATTTTTGATGGAACTACATGAAGTTTATCAAGAATTTTTAACTGATTGTCTACTAACTTCTCGCTTAATTCATCTTGAACACATATAAATTTTTTCCCGCTAAAATCCTCAATACTCCTGGGACTGCCTTCTGGAAACAATTTTGGCGAAAACACAAAATAAGCCTTCCTTTTTTCCAAAAAGCACGTATATATATCCTCCAGCCCAAAGTTGCAGCCTTCCATATCCACAATCAGATCAAGATTTCCAACCTCCATACCCTTTTTCAGGTTATACGAGCTATAGCGGTTCACATGGATTTTATACCCTTCAAAAAAATTACTCATTTTCTCCATCAGCCCATAAATCATCTGAGGGCTAACACCACGAAAAAGCCCGATATTAATTTCTTTTTTTAGATCTCCGGCTTCTTTTGTTTTATGAATCGCCATTTCAATATCTTTTGAAATTCTTTCAAATTCATCCCTGAAAACACTCCCCGCATCGGTCAGCACAACATTCCTGTTGCTGCGGACAATAAGCTGCACCCCAAGCTCAGTTTCTAAAAGCTGTATCTGGCGGCTTAACGACGGCTGGGCCACATAAAGATTTTGGGCCGCCTTTGTAAAATTCATCGTCTGGCAGACTTCAAGAAAATAATAGATTTGTGTTAATGTCATATAGCCCTCCCCCTCCTCTAAAATGTTAGCCAGCTTCATTTGCAATATAGGTATTATAACAAAAGCAACCTATTTTTACAAGCAACCAGTGCGCAGACCTGGCTGAACGGTTACATTCTCTGGCCGTTGCCTGACAAAATCAACCTGAATAAGTACAACCAGCTTCTTGCCGGACTTATTACCCAAAAAGCCGGGCATTTCCAAGCGCCTGCGCCCTGGAATACCCGGCTTTTTACCGTTACTGCTTATATTTTATCACACAGGCTTACATCTCATCCTGCATTGCCCTGAACTTTGCCACATATTCGTCAAATCTCGGATAGCGGTCCTTGCGGCCCTGCTCTACCTGATGTTCAAGCACACCAGTGAATTTCAGACGGCTGCGGTCCTGCTCTTCCTTGGAAAATTCTACGGAAACCTGATCTCCATCAACCTTGAGCTTGCCATAAATGCCGCATACCGGGCAGCATACTGTTGTCGTTCCGTTTAAGGTCATTTCCTTGCAGTGGCATACCGGACATACGCCAGGCTCGGATTCCCATGTGATTTCGCTTGTCTTTTTATCCAGACATTCTACGATACGGGACCCCATATGTTTGGATTTTTCAATAAGCTTAGCCTGGTTATCCGGTACGTATGCACCATAAGCATCCAACTGATCCACAACCTTCATGTTCAGGCTCATGCCGAACAGATTCATGCCTGGAAGGCCATAAGATACCCAGTGGGGCGTTGTTGCGCCGCCAACGGAAATGTAAGATACAAGATGGCGTTTTAAACAGTCCGGGTTCAGCTCTTCGCCGCCGTTATCTTTGCGCAGTTCATTTTCAAACAGCATATAAGCCTTATCGTGGGCCGGGCCGAAACGGTCGATAAAATTCTTCATCTGTCCGGTAGGCGCAAGGACATAAACCGGAGCAGCGACAATAATCGCGTCGGCAGCCAAAACAGCGTCAGAAAGGCCTTCATAGTCATCCTTCTGGACACAGCGGATCTGGCCCTTGCCGCTCTGTAAAATACGTGAACATCCGCCGCAGCCGATACACGGCTTAATATCCAGCTTCATTGTATCGATAATTTCAACCTCTGCGCCAGCTTCCTTGGCAGCGTCAATAGCCGCGTTCAAAAACTTCTTACAGTTACCGTTCACCCGGCCAAAATTCAGACCCAACACTTTTTTCTTTCCTGTTTCGCTCATTAATTTCTCCTCCATTCTATCATTTGGCAATGCCTGCACCGGCCTCCTTCTATGGCAGCACAGCTCAGATATGGCAACGGTTCAGCCCCGTAGCTGAATCGTTGTCAGGCATTGCATAATTCTATTTTATTATATAAAAATGAAGAAAAAAATTAAACCTTGTTTTATGTCCATTCATTGTGAAAAAACGTCTTGTACAAGCCAGTTTCAGGAAATCCTTTATATTTAGACAATAAATCGCTCTGTTTTTCAGTCCTGTGTTCCAAAAAGCATAGGGATATTGGCCACTGCGGCAAGCGCCAGGGCCTGGCGGGCCTAACTCGGTCTCGCGCTCTGCGAAGGTCATTGCCGAAGCTTTTGCGATTTCTCCAAAACAGTATCAGCAGACGCTTCGCCAAACAACACTTCTTCGGGAGGGTATAAGGGTTCTTTCCGTCCCCCCCCTGGCATAAAAATCATAGCTTTAAACAAATCCCCGTCCAAATGAATCTTAAAAACACCGCCATGAAGCTCTACAAGGCTCTGTGCAATAGACAGCCCCAGACCGCTCCCTTCTGTTGTACGGGATTCATCTCCCCGGACAAAACGCTGGGTCAATTCTTCCGCCGTAATATTTAGCGGGGCCTGGGAAATATTTTTCATTACAAAGCAGGCATTATCTCCGTCCGCATAAAGGTCAATATAAACCCGCGAGCCGCTCATAGCATATTTAAACGCATTGTTAAATAGATTATCAAGCACCCGGTACATTCTCCGACCATCCGCATAAATCATCAGCGGTTGCTCTGAGGTGTGAAGAACAAGTGAAAGCTGCCTCTGCTCATATTTTTCAACATAGGTTCCTGCCACCTGCTGGACAAGCTCATTAAATTCAATATTATTACATTCCAGCGTAATATTCCCGCTGGACGCCCTGGACGCCTCGACCAGATCCTCAATCAGCATTTTTAACCGCTGGGATTTTGTGTCTAAAATATCAATATACTCTCTGGCCGGTTCATCCGTTATATTCATCCTTTTAAGCAAATCGACATAGTTAATAATCGATGTAAGCGGCGTTTTAATATCATGGGAGACATTGGTAATAAGGTCAGCCTTCATTCGCTCGCTCTTAATGCTCTCGTCAACCGCACGGTTAAGGCCCTGTCCGATATTATTAATATTGTTGGCAAAATCCAGAAATACGCCGCTGCCCATATCTTTTGTACCGATTTTATAATCCAAATGCCCTGCGGCAATCTCTTTAGCGCCCTTCGCGATTTCCTGAATTGCCATAAGCTTACGGCCTATATAAATAAATTCACAGCAATATATAACAAGACCAAAAATCCAAACAAAAAACGAACTCATAGAAAAACAGAGAAACATTAATATCAGATCGATAATGCCAAGGCTCAGCACCACAGATATATATTTGCGCATCAAATGGTTATTAATCATCCCCTGGTAAAGCACCATATAGGTTCCGTGAAACAGCTTGTAAATCAACGACTGGGAAATGTAGTTGTGAGCCTTTCCCCGCCTGGCAAGGCTGTAAATTCCAAACATTCCCACAATATAGCCTCCCGCCAAAAGAGTTCCGGACGCAATAATATCACCGATATACCGGCCATCGATAAGCATACTGACAAACAAGGCAATAGCCGTAGCAAACAAAAACAGCAGAAAAATAATAATGCCAACGCCAATCTCCGTATAAATTTTATCAAACCAGATCAGATGTATGCCCTGACGGCGGCGGCTCCACCCTGAAGCCAGTATTGTATATACAAGACATATGATAAAAATTGTCAGAGCCGCCAACGCGCCAATAATGACCGGGAATTTCCAGAAATCAAAGGTTGCACATGTTTGTGAATGAAAGTAAAAAGCATCTCCGGGTTCAAGGTTTTCGGAAACATAGGTGTATATATATCCTATATGGCTCCCCACATTTTCCTCAGTAAAAAAATACCATTCCCCGGACATAAAATTTGTTCCAATATCCGTTGAGGTTCCATAATTCCGGTCCAGTTCTGACAGCTTTTGTACCGGGAACAAATTAAGACCTGCAAGGTCGATACTGTAATAAAAAAACTGCCCGTTTTCACTGGTACCAGAGGCCTTTGCAGTTTCCGGTGTCAGTGAAAAGCCATCGCTTTTCACAATCGGCTGCCCCTGGCGGTCATAGAAAGCATACTGAAAATTCACGTATTCTCCAAGGTAAATCTCCCGCCAATAATCCATTTCCTCAGGGTTGCCAAAGGCCCCATGGTCATTCCATACATTAATAAGGCTGATAATCTTATCGATTCCCTGACTATAATCCTCTGAAAATAAATTTGTCTGAAAATAAGAATCTTCTATTGTATTCTCATTCTTATTTTGAGGCCCAATATACATTTCAATAAACAAGGTTCCATACACAACTGCCGCCATAATCGCAGCAAAGGCTAAAAACATTATAAAATGTGCCATTATTTTTAGCGGAAGGCACCTCCGCAGCCGTTTGTCTACCATAAGACCTCCTTAGGATTGCTATGAAAGTTATCAAATGGGCAGGCACAGGGGCAAATTTATTTGACCCTGTGTATGCACATTTGATAACCCCAAGGTATCAGGACGGTTACTAAGCGCCAGCGTTGCTGCGTACCGGTGGCACCGCGCCCGGCGGCATAGCTTAATAATAGCTGAAAATACTCAATCCAGATTTTCCACCTTATATCCCACGCCCCAGACAACCTTAAGATAGCGGGGCTCCTTGGGATTAATCTCAATTTTTTCGCGGATATGGCTAATATGCACTGCCACTGTATTGTCCGCAGCCAGGGCGTCCTCCTTCCAAATATTTTCATAAATGTCTTTAATGGAAAATACCCGCCCTTTATTGCGCACAAGAAGCTTTAAAATATTATATTCAATGGGTGTCAGCTTCACCGGCTCGCCCATAACTGTCACTTCCTTATTTGTATCATCAATCACCAGATCTCCCACAGTATATACTTCCCGGGAAGAATCATTTTTTGCATTTCCAAACACTGTATAGCGGCGAAGCTGGGCCTTTACCCGCGCCAGAAGCTCCATAGGATTAAAGGGCTTTGTTATATAATCATCGGCCCCAATATTCAGGCCGAGAATCTTATCATTGTCCTCAGACTTCGCAGACAAAATAATAATCGGCACGCCGCTTTTTTTCCTTATTTCCAGCGTCGCCCGAATACCGTCTAAAACAGGCATCATTACATCGATTAAAAGCAGGTGAATGTCCTCCCTTTCCAGAATATCCATAGCCTCCTGCCCGTTATACGCCTTCAGCACATTGTACTTCTCCCCCAAAAGATAAATTTCAATCGCTTTTACAATTTCTTTATCATCATCACAAACCAATATATTGTACATAAAAAACGTCCTTTCCTTATATTGCCATGTTTTTTCATGGCATCAGGTTATCCCCTCGCGGGATTTCCTCTATTTGCCGTGTATTTTTACGGCGTCAGGTTATCCCCTCGCGGGATTTCCTCTATTTGCCGTGTATTTTTACGGCGTCAGGTTATCCCCTTGTGGGATTTCCCGTTTTGCCGCACTCCACACAACACCCCTTTCCCTTTGCAGGGCTCCCTCAGAAATTATGCTGCTTAAGCGCATTTTTAGCCGCACGACAATTTTATTATAATATTTTAATTATATAATTTGAAGAAGTTTCATCGAAAGTTTAAAATTTTCTTAAAGTTTTGTCATCCTTTAGTCCAGGACGCTTAACCCGAATCGAGGATTTAGCCCTGTTGGCGGCAGTTAGCTGCGCAAATCCGAAAGGCACGGCTGAATAAACAAATATTATACTCTGATTTGCCTTCTTCTTGTGTTTTTATGCTTTATCCCCTATACTGTATATACGGATGGATAATTCTCTGCCGGGTACAATGTAAACCCCGTTTCTATGATGTGCATTGACAATATAATATACTTACCCGGAGAGCCGAAGGGGCGATGTGCCAGCGCCGGACGTTTTATGAAAGGAGTGGTACATATGGTTACATACAGCGATCTTTTTGCTTTTGTAATTATGCTTTGTGCGGTTGTTACTCTTGCTATTACTATCTCAGAACGCAAAAAGTGACGCCCCTGTCCTGGTAAGATAAGGCGTCACTTTTGACCTACTATCTGCCGGCGGCTGACCTTCACTCAGCTTTCGGCTCTCTTGTTAAGTATATTATATGTCAAGCTTAAAAATATGTCAAACCAAAAAAGAGTTCTTGAATAGACAATAAATGTATTTTAATTTGCCTTCTTCTTGTGTTTTTATGTTTCATCTCCTATACTGTATCTGCAGACAATGCCCTCCCGGCGGCCTGAACTGTTACGATGTAAGATCCATTCCTATGATATACCTTGACAATATAATATACTTACCCAGGGAGCCGAAGGGGCGATGTGCCAGCGCCGGACACTATGAAAGGAGCTGGTGCATATGGTTACATACAGTGATTTGTTTATGTTTGTGACGATGCTTTGCGCGGTCGTTACTCTTATTGCTACTCTTACACAACGCAAAAAGCAGCGCCCTCGTCCTGGTAAGATAAGGCGCTACTTTTAGAAGCTACTCTTGCCGGCAGCTGACCTTCACTCAGCTTTCGGCTCTCTTGTTAAGTATATTATATGTCAGTTTTTAAAATATGTCAAACCAAAAAAGAGTTCTTGAATAGACAATAAATGTATTTTGATTTGCCTTCTTCTTGTATTTTTATGTTTCATCCCCTATACTGTATCTGCAGGCAATGCCCTCCCGGCGGCCTGAACTGTTACGATGTAAGATCCATTTCTATGATATACCTTGACAATATAATATACTTACCCAGGGAGCCGTTGGGGTGCTATGTCAGCCGCCGGACGAAAGAAAGGGGGCTGGTGCTATGGTTACATATAGTGATTTATTTACTTTTGTTATCATGCTTTGCGCTGTCATAACTCTTGTTTTGGCCTGCTGTAAACGTAAAAAATAGCGCCCTCGGTCTGGTAAACTAAGGCGCTATTTTTTAGCAACTAATTACCGGCGGCTAGGTGTACGCTAGCCAACGGCTCTCTTGTTAAGTATATTATATGTCACTTTTTAAAGTATGTCAAACATAAAAACGGTTCCGGTACTCATTCGGCGTCATTCCTGTTTCCTTTTTAAATATTTTTGAGAAATACGGCATATGGGTATAGCCGATACATTCAGCGACCTTGCTGACGGAAAGCTTTGTTGTGGACAACAGCTCACAGGCAACGTATATTTTTTTCTTTATAATATAATCGA
>JAGZDD010000058.1 GCA_018369015.1 Clostridiales bacterium
ATTGTAACTTCCGCTTTTAGAAATCAGGCATGGCCCAGGACCGGGAGCTAAGGCCGTCATGCCTGCATACTTTTCATCCGACAAAATCGTATCCCAAATTTCTGTAAGCTCATCCCAGCTCTCAATCGCCTGCGCCTGTTCGACAAGCCCCAAATCCTCAAGAATATCCTTTCGTATATAAATTGACAGCTCACTTCCAAGGGAACGGTAAACCGGCACACCGTAAACCGTTCCATCAACAGTCGTTCCCTTAATCAGATCACCAACAACGTCCAGCACCGGCTGTCCATATTCATCCAATAGATCTGTAATATCCAAAAGCTGCTTGTTGGATGCAAGGACATTAAACGCCGCCGCATCCATAGGCGCTGTCAGTAATAAATCTAAGTTTTCCCCGGAGGACATCATCAGGCTAACTTGCTGGGCATAAGAGCCCATACTGACATAGTTTAAGCTCACATGGACACGAATTTCATCTTCTGTAATCTTATTAATGCCATCTTCCACTCTGCTTTTCATTTCCTCAGTCGTTCCTTTGGCCGAATCCATCAGCAAGATTTCAATCTCCGCAACTTCATCCCAATCTACTGTATATAATGTATTGTCAGACGTTTTGCTTTCCTTTTTGGCAGTTGAATCCGGATTTTCGACAATTGAATCCGGATTTTGATCGGTTTTATTTTCACAACCTCCCATTGTCACCGCCGCGATTATTCCGGCCAGCATAAGTTCCCATACTTTTACTTTCATAAAAAATACCTCCTTATAACATTTCAGATTTTAAATCCCCAATACAGTTATCTTATGAAATAATCATATATTGTCCAGACAAAAATAAATATCTGTTTTTTTGTATATTTTCCCAAAATTATTGCAATCATCTTTGTTCTTTTCATTTTTTTTATTATTTCATCTGTTTTTTTCAAAAAAATAAATATAAATAATATTCTTTTTTTATTATATGTTGTATACTATTACTATGAAAGCTATCAAGTGAACAGGCACAGGGGCAGGTTTACTTGACCCTGTGTATGCACATTTGATAAACCCAAGGTATGAGGACGGCTGCTGCGTGCAGCACGGCATGTCCGTTTACTGTCAACTCGTATTATTTTGACAGAGGCCTGCACTGCCGCAAAAATAAAATTCAGGAGAAGATGTTTATGGAACCTTATATTTTCCTTCCGTTTTATATTGATATTTTAGATACATCCGGCCCCATTGATATCCATTCAAATGAACAGTGTTTATGTTATGTTTTCTCCGGCAAAGTCATGCTGGAAGACGGCTCGTTTTTACACAGGGCAGACATCTGTTCAGCCTCTGTTTCTTTTATTGCAAAGCTGTCAGACAACGCAAAGCTTGCTGTCATTTATATTGAGAATACATTTTTATCCTCCTGCAATGATTATCATTTATTTTACCCGCATTTAGATTCACGGACAGATACCCGGCATAATTATATGCGCCTGGCTTACCATATACAAACCTTATGCCGGGAATACTTCGCGGTTCCCTCCCCGGATGCCAAGACGCTGATCGCTCCGGTAAAAACGTTGGTTTTTGAACTTCTGACCGCATTCAGCCATACAGATTCTGACCGGCCTACCCTCCAAAACCATTTAGAATATCTCATCAATTACCATTACCACGACTCCTTGACCTTAGAGGCGCTTGCCCTGGAATCCCAAAAAACGGCTCAATATCTTTCCGTATATATTAAACGGCAAACTGGCAGGACACTCACCGGCGCACTGACAGCTAAACGCCTTGCAGCCAGCGAATATTACCTGCGATATACAAAATTCCCGATTACAGAGATTATTAGCCTGTGTGGTTTTTCTAATTTTAATGTTTTTAACAAAGCCTTTAAAAAGCACTATGGCGTCAGTGCCTCCTTACTGCGGAAAAAATATAGGCCGGATGTCTGCCTTCCAGCATTTGCCGCCGGCCATCCGGGATTTTTTTACGCACAAAAGCTTTATGCCCAAAATTATGAAGAAATATTGCCGTCCTCAAATACCCACGATGTTTATAAAAAAATCCAGATTGACCGTTTTTCCAGCAGTGCTGTTGTTCCTGTTGATATTCTGCACCTTTCACTAAAAAACAATATTTTAACCGCAACAACACTTGACTATTTAAAATATATCCAGCAATCGATCCCATTAAAAATGATACGGGTTAATGGGCTTTTAGACATCGTTGCCAATGATTCCGCCTCCAATGGATATATTTTTATCCATGCAGAAGAAATACTTATTAACCTGATCCAGCTCAATCTCCGTCCAATCATATCTTTTATTATTGAAACTGAAAGCGGCATTGTCCGCAGGTTCCTAGCCTTTTTTCAATTTATTCTTGGCGCTTTCGGATTAAGCCGTATACAAAACTGGCAGTTTGAATATAATATTGCCAATTGGCTAAGGGTTTCTAATGATAATACAGAAAAAAATATCCATGCCTGTGCATGGATGATCAAAGAAATTACAGAAGCAGTCAAAGCTGCATCCCCGGATATTAAAATCGGAACAAGTATATTTAACAGCAATTTTCCTACAGATGCCAATGAAGCCCTGCTACGGCATTTAAAAGCCTTTAACATAATACCGGACTTCTTTTCCTTCCAGCTTTATGCCTCCTGCCTAGAAACACCTCAGACAGATTTTAGAAATGCTTCAGACTATCATCTCTCTACAAACCGATTTTATATTTATCAGAAAATTCAAACATACGAGCATCTAATCAAAGGCATTTTTAAGAAAAAAACATGGCAGGTTTATGCTCATATATGCTGTACACTCTTAAAAGGCAATGTCATCAATGAAACACTGTTCGCAGGAACCTTCCTCCTGATGAATATTTTAAAAGCCGGGGAACTCGTCGACCATTATATCCTTCCAATCCCAGATGATAGTTGTCATTTTACTTATCGGCCAAACTCCCATATCTTTCATGGGATCAACAGTCTGCTTACCGATAAAGGACTTCCTAAGCCACTATTTTTTGCAGTTAAACTTTTATGCCGGTGCGGAAATTTAAAAATCGCCGCCTCTGACAGCTATCTGATCAGTATGGACACCGACTATACAATCACAGTTCTGATGTTAAATTATGTCCATCCAACCAGTTTTTACTGCGGCCATCCAAAACAGCTTTTGCCAAAAGATTTTTATACAATCTTTCCAAAACAGCCGCAAAAAAAATTTGAACTGTCGCTTTCCCCAGCAAAAGCGGAATCCTATTTGGTGGAAGAATGGCTTTTAAATAAGGATCATGGGAGCATTTTTGACCTGTGGCTTTCCTCTAATAATGTTTCTGCTTTAAGTCTGAATACCATCCAGCACTTAAAAAACAATGTACATCCAAACTTCCGGTATTACAGGCTTAAAGCAGATGAAAGCCTTATATTACACGAAAAACTCTCTGCTCACGAAGTCAAGCTTCTGCGCCTGACCCCGGAATTTAATAGTAACAGTTCAACCAGCCGGGAATGATGGGCTAAAAATCGTGTTCACACGATTTTTAGCCCATTGCTCCCGGCTGAGGGAGCGCCAGGTTAGGAGCAAAGGCAGCCGTCCGGCCCTTCCGGCAATTCCCGCCCTCAGGCTCACGCATGAGACAACAGCGGAAACATCCCCTGACTGGCCCCAAAAGGATTTTCCTTTTGGGCCAGTACAAACAGGGTATCATCACCGCCGGCACTGCGGCGCACAAAGCACTCTTTATCCAGAGGCGTAAAGCCCAGCCGTATTTTCCGTGTCTTCCCGCTTCCAAAATCCTGACAAAGCCGTGACAAAAAGCTGCGCAGCGTGCTCACTCCCTCTTTTTCTGGCACCACGCTTTCTTTCATTTCCCCAAAAATATCGTAAACGATCCATTCATTTCCGTCCTGCTGTGCCACCACAACAAGCCCCGCCGCCGGGGCATAATAAACACAGTCTTTTAAAAAGCTGTGGCAATAAAACATCAGCAAGCCCTGATTGTCTTTCATCCACATTTGTGAAAAAGGATTTCCCTTTTCATAACAACGGTAAAGAAGCGCTCGCCCTTCATTGCTGTCCATATTAAGCTTTTCCAGTTCCCACTTCCCGGATTTATCAGCAGCTTTGCCCAAGCTTACACCCTCCGGCCCAGTTTCTGACACTTCAAACGCATATTCATGCTCACATACACGCACAAATCCAAACTTTGGATAAAAGTCTAAAACTGTGGAATTGGCAAACAAATATATACCATCGCACCGGTCTTTCCAGTCCGCAATAATTTCTGTCAAAAGACGCCTGGCAAAGCCCCGGCCCCGGTACTCCCCATCCGTCATTACGGTTCCGATTTGTATATAACGCCTTTGGCTCCCTAAATGGACAAAATCCATGAGATTCACCGAGGCATTGGCTACAACTGCGCCATCCTCCACAATACTGTAAGGAATATATTTGTCCGACCAAAAACCAGCCTCATACCAGAGCTTAAAATCCAAATCAAAAATACGCCTTGCCAGCGACATAAAGCTTTCTCTAAGTGCCGGCTGACCTTTAATCTGTTTCACAATATCACCCATATAACCCCTCCTGAATATTTTTTACCATTTCCTTGCAGCCATTTTATGATATACTCAAGTATAGTCCATGCCGCGGTAAACCGCAATGTTTTACTGCTGTGTGTTGATTAAAAGTGGGCTGTGTGTTGCCGGGCCAATACAACATGGCCCATATAAACCAGCCGCCGGGGCTAAAAGCTCCCGGCGGCCGGTACACTATGGCAAGTTTAAGAGGTTGGCATACTTATTTTCCAAGCCCGTCGAACATCCACTTCTTATAAGCCTCTACCCCAGGCTGGTTAAAGGGGTTGACTCCCAGAAGCTTCGCCGACAGATAACACGAAAACATAAAGAAGTAAAATAATTGTCCAAAATGGCAGGCATCAAGCCGCTCCACTTCTAAAATCAGGCATGGCAGCTTTTCCTTGTGGGCCTTTACCGTAGCATTAAAAGCCGTCCGGTTAATCTGCCAGAAATCCATGCCGTCAAGGTAATCAAAGGCATCCCTGATTCCATCATTTTCAATCACAAGAGAACTATTTTGCTCTTTCACATCAAGAAAGGTTTCAAACATGAGCGGCGTTCCGTCCTGGACAAACTGCCCTACGGCGTGAAGCTCCTCAGAATATTCGCCGCATACCGGGAACAGCCCCTTACCGTCCTTGCCCTCAGTTTCAGCAAAAAGCTGAACCCACCATTTATAAAACCAACGGAACTGAGGCTCAAAGGACGCCAGCATTTCAAGGCAAAAGCCCTTTTTATAATAAATGTTGCGCAAGGCAGCATATTTAAAGGCAATATTTTCTTTAGCAGGCGTACTTTTAATTTCCTTTTCCATGTCCGCCGCCCCGCAGACAAGCTCCCGGATATTAATTCCCGCAACCGCCATAGGAAGAAGGCCCACGCTCGTCATCGCGGTATAACGCCCGCCCACATTAAGAGGAAACTCAAGAAATGTATAGCCGTGCTCCTGGCACAAAGCCTCAAGAAGGCTTCCCTTTGTTCCCGTGGCAATGATACGTTTCGCGCCTTCCTTTGCCCCATATGTATCGTATATATATTTTCTTAAAATTCTAAATGAGGAGCCTGGCTCTAATGTTTCAAAATTTTTAGCAATGCAGTCAATATATACGGAACGGCCCCGGACCTTTGCCATCATCGCGTTAAGGGCATGGGGAGACAATGTATTCCCGGCATAAATGATTTCCGGCGCACCCTCCTGCTTTAGCGCCTCAATGACCGAGCGGGCCGCGTTATTCGAGCCGCCCACGCCAATAAGTACAAAAACGTCGGCGTCCTGACGGATTTCTTTTGCCAATGCTTCAAAACGGGCAAGCATTTCTTCCCCGGCCCACTCGGATGTACAAAGCCAGCCAAGGGAATCTTCGTAGACGTCTTCCTTTCCTAAAGCCTCCTCAAGCAAATGGCTGTGCTCCTTGATATATCCGCCAAGCTCATTCTCCGCCCGGCATTTTTCATCCAAAAGCTTAAGTGTCAGCATGAGCATCCCCCCTGAATATGTCCGTATTCGTCCATGCAGTCCTGCGCCGGATTTTTCATGCACAAATGCACGGCCGCCCGCTTAAATGTCTGTGGAAGGGCAAGGATATTCGGATTTTCTCCCACAAATTTTTTCTTTGCATCCTCTAATGCTTCCTCAAAGGTTGCCCTTGTCTTAAGCCCCATACCTCTGGCATAGCCCGGCTCCTGGGCGCCGACAATATAAATGGCGCTTGTATTCATTTCCGCAATATGCCCGCAGGACATCATGCTGAAACCGTGGAACGGGTGGAAGGCATTGGTAAAGCGGTATTTGCGGATATATTCCTCATTGGTGGCAAAATATTCGCCGTAACGGTTAATGTCTGGTAAAATATTCATATAATCATGCTGGAATAACTCATACTGCTCTCTTAAATAAGGCCACAGCTCATCGTGGAAAAATCCGTTGCATGTGGAGGCGCATATAATCACACAATGGTCGCTCATAATACGCTTAAACCGGAGCACCTGGGCGCTTAATGCCTGCATCATCATAATGGGATTTGTTCCCATGCCGTCGCCGTAATGGAATTTCTGAGGCATCCCAAAAACGAGAACATCATACTTTTTCTCAGCCCAGTGGACATAAGTCCGCTTGTCGGCCAGCTTCCAGCTTATGGGCATCATTTCCTTTGCATAGCCAGAATAAATGGCAATCTGTCTCGAAAATGTATCAAGCACCGCGTCACAGCAGAAAAACGGATGGCCCATTTTTTCTTCCATGTGCATACTGATTTCATCAAACTTTGTCCGCATGAGGCTTCCGCCGTTGACCGGGGTAAAATCCTTGCGGTGCATAACAGAAGGCACATGGTGGCTGGCAATACTTTTCCAGTTCGTGATGCCCGTCGCGCTGTGCTTATAGCCGCCGGAATAGCCGCCGTAGGGGTTGCCCTGTACATGGCCGATTAAAATGGGAATGTCACACTCAAAAACATAGCGGTTCATAAATACCGGGTCGCCTCTTTTTGTAAGCCCCAGATCGACCATATGATCCTTGTCCTCGCTGTCGTGACTGATCATCTGTCCTGTATGCCAAAATTCATTAAACAGCTCCTCGCCAAAAATCGCCTTGGCGTCACTCTCCTTGCTTCTTGGGTGAAGGCCATTAGAAATAATAAACAAAATATCCTTTTTTTCCACGCCGGCGGCATAAAGCTCCCTTAAAATATACTTAATGCTTAATTTTCTGTGGCTTGTCGGCTGCTCTCCGCCCTTTACCCGGTCGGGAACAACGAAGCACACCGTGCTTCCCTTATGGGCCAGCTCTGTCAGAGTAGGCATACCGATTGGATGGGCCAGGCTGTCAAGGTAGGCAGCCTCAAGCTTTTCCTCGGGAATACATTCCGGGTCCTTTACAGTTTCTCCGGGAATAAATATATCTGTGTTGTCCGGCAATGTCGCGGCCATTAATCCCTGGCCATATTCAAATTCCAACTTCATAATATTACCTCCTAAGCCATGTACAATTTTATAATTTCCAAATATTCTTCCGGATAATAGCCAATCTCCCCGGAAAACCGCGTCAGGGCAATAAGGCCGCCGTCAATTTCCGGGATCGAAGCTAACATCGCCGCATTATCCTTTTTCAGCCCGCCGCCATAGACAATGTCCATTCCTCCGGTCCTTTCTTTAACAAACGCGGCAATTTTCTGAATATAAGGCTTATCTGCAGGCGTTTTCCCCGGCCCGATGGACCAAATCGGTTCATAAGCAATAACAACCTGGGATTTATCCGCGCCGTCAAGGCCGATGTCAAGCTGGGCGCCTAAAATCTCCTGCCACCGCTCCTGCTCCTCACTCTTTTCACCGATACAATAAAGCACCTTAAGCCCCTGCTTTTGTGCCGCCTTAATTTCTTTATTCAGAAGGCGGTTGACGGCTTTTGTATCTGTAACACCGGCTTCTAAAAGGATCCCTGCCTTGTCATTGCGCTCCTCGCAATGGCCGATCATCGTCGATACGACCCCGGCCGCTTTCATGGCCGCGGCCGGACGGTTTGTCGTAAATGCCCCGAAATTTCCGCCCGGCGCCACATCCTCCCTGAAAACACTCTGACAGCCAATCTGCACAGGGCTGTCTTTTGTTCTGGCAGCAGCGGCAGACAAAAGATGGGCTTCCGGAAAATACATGGCAAACTCCACCTTTTCAGGGTCGTAGCTTTTTAAAACCTCCTGGGTGTTTCTGACAATATATCCGCCCCAGTCTTTAATATCGCAAATACGGTTGACCCCGCCCATAGAGACAGGAACGTCAAATCTTTTTAAATTTAAATATATATGCTTCATTTAATGAAAGCTCCTTTCATCCCCTTGCGGGATTTCTATTCCTCCGCCTCAAATCCGGGCGCCCCGGACAAATGGTTCAGGGAAAGCATCTGCGGCAGCGCTTCACCGGCCAGAGGGCGGCACCAATCAATAAATGCCTGGGTTACGCCATTTCCTGCGTCATTGATAAATTCTTCGGGCATTTTCCGTTCATACATCATTACTTCATCAATATCCACAAGGAACGGCTCCATCTTGTAGGGTTCATCGCTTACACGCCGGAAAGCGACCATTTTTCCCGACGCTCCCTCAAAAGCTGCCTGGCAGGCCAGACGCCCTGCAAGCCGGGCTTCTTCCCGGTCAACGTCACTTTGCCATGCAATTGATGCCCTGCCTAAAAGCCCCGGTTTTTCGCTTCTTGCTTTATAACCAAGTTTCTGAATGACAAGGTTGGCAAGATGGGCGCTCACATCGCCAAAATAAGTTGCACGCTCCGTCTTAAATACCGGCTTCACAATAGGCTTGCCCTCCTTGTTTGTCAGACCCTCGCTCACGACAACAACAGCTCCGCTTTTTTTAGCAAGCACCTGCCGCACATCACGGATAAAGGAGTCCTCGTCAAAGGGGCGTTCCGGGAGATAAATAAGATCCGGCCCATAACCGGTTTCCGACGCCAGGGCACTGGCTGCGGTAATCCATCCGGCATTTCTTCCGGATGCCTCCATAACCACCACATGGATCGGAAGCGAACGCACATCGGCACATAATTCCTGGGTACATGCAGCGATAAAACGGGCGGCACTGCCAAAGCCCGGGCTGTGGTCAGTCACCGCAATGTCGTTGTCTGTTGTTTTTGGAATCCCCATCACTTTAATATCGAGCCCACGGGCCGCACAGGTCTTATGCAGCTTTCCGCAGGTGTCCATTGTTCCATTTCCGCCGTTAAACAGCACATACTTAATATCATGCTTCACAAGAATATCGGCCATTTTTTCATAATCATCCTGCCATATCGCATCCCTGGAGGTTCCGATGGCCGTTCCCGGTGTGGCTAAAAGCAGGCGAAGCTGTTCATCCGTATAGTTTTTTAGTTCGATAAAATCCTCCTTCAAAACACCTCCGGTTCCGTTATTTGCTCCGTAAATATGACCGATACCGCTTTTTTCACGGGCCTTTTCAATCACTCCGTACAGCGAAGCGTTAATTACTGCGGTCGGTCCTCCGCCATGAATAACTAAAAGATTCTCAGACATATTTTTTCCTCCAATAACAATACCCCGGAGCAGTCACCTGCCCCAGGGTATTCTGAATGTTTCATCCAGCTCACTGTTTGGCAGCCACGCCTGATGAACGAACGTTACAATTTAAGCCGTCTGCGTTTTATTTTCCGGCCTCTTTCATAATATCAAACAGTACGAAATCAGAAACAGGCGTTGCGCCTTCTTCTTCGGTAAGCTTTCCGTCAGCAAGGAAATTTGCTTCCTGAGTTGCATAATATTTTTCAATCGTTCCGTCTTCAACATAGCCTAACAATGTTGCAGAATCCAGCCAGTCGCCGTCGCCAGTCTGAGTCAGAGCGCTTTCCTTATCTGTACCGCAGGCTGCTGCCACATACCCTGCAACCTCGTCATAGTTTGCTTCCTGTGAACCAAAATCCATCGCTTTATACAAAGCCCGTGTAAACTTCACAAGAGTATCTTTATTAGCCTCTGCATAAGAAGGTGTGCAAACCCAGCTTGCGCAGTCAGCGGCTTCATCAGAAAAGGTTACATTTGTACACATTACCTGTGCATCATCGCCCATCTGGTCAAGAATTGTATTTGTACTCGGAGACCATGGCGCGCAGGCATCCAAAGAACCGGAAACAGCGGCGCTGATCATATTGCTGATGTCCATATCATAGCCTTCAATATCTTCCATCGTCAGGCCGACAGACGCGAGGGCTCTTTTAAGAATCATCTCAGAAGATGTTCCCGAAGCATAGCCGACCTTCTTACCTGCCAGGTCTTCAAGAGAGTTGACGCCATGGGATTTAAAGCCTACAACACAGTCCGCATTGCCAAGCTGCTGGAAACAGAAAATGTCAACATTGCCCTGGATCGCCAGCGTATGGGCGCCGGGCCCGATATAAGCCACATCAATAGAACCGGATTCCATAGCCGCGATTTCTGTCGGGCCGTCCTGGAACAGTGTCATGGCAACTTCAATACCTTCTTCGGCAAAATATCCTTTGGCATCCGCCGTAGCAACTGCCCAAAGAGACGCGTAATTGGGCATGAAAGCTACATTAACCTTTTGAAGCTCGCCGCTTGCAGCCGCGCCTTCCGTTTCCGGTGCCGCGCTTTCCCCGGAAGCCTCAGACGAAGGAGCCTGTGACTGCGTACCGCCAGCTTGCGTTGCTGGGGCTTTCGTTTCCGGTGCCTTGGTTTCATTTCCGCCGCCACCGCAGCCTGCCAGTAAACCAACTGCCAATGTGGATGCCATAACTAATGATAAAACTTTACCCTTCATAATAAAATCCTCCTCAATAAATATGATTCATATGATTTACACAACAAACTTAAGTTCTTTTTATGTTACTGTTCACAGGTGAACAATAATCCTTTTATTTGCGCACAGCCAGATATTCCTGATATACCTGACTCCAGATATGGTTTTTCAGTTCAATAAAACGTTCGCTCATTTTTGTTTCCTGATCTCTTGGATAAGGAATGTCTATATCCACAACCTCTTTGATCCTGGCAGGTCTGGCGCTCATAATAACAACCCGGGTTGCCAGCACAATAGCCTCCTCAATATCATGGGTAACGAAAAAGCAGGTTTTGTGTTCTTCCTCCCATGTTTTAAGCAGCTCTGTCTGAAGCTGTGTCCGCGTCTGTGCATCCAGTGCGCCGAAAGGCTCGTCCATGAGAAGCACTTCCGGATTCATCGCATAGGCTCTGGCGATAGCGACACGCTGTTTCATACCGCCGGACAACTCCTTAGGATAGGAATCAGCAAATTTTTCCAACTCAACCATCTTCAAATATTTGTTGGCGACTGCTTCCCTTTCCTCCTTGCCCATTCCCTTTAATTTCAGGCCAAACTCAACATTTTTTCTCACAGTCAGCCATGGGAATAAGGCATACTGTTGAAAAACAACGCCTCTATCTGTTCCCGTTCCCCGTATCTCTTTGCCGTCTACAAGAATCTTCCCAGCAGTAGGCTCCAAAAGCCCTGCGATAATATTTAATAATGTAGACTTTCCACAGCCAGAAGGGCCGATGACACATATAAACTCATTTTCTTTAATATCAAAATCAATACCGCTCAGGGCGACAACCTCGCCGTTCCTTACCTTATATCTTTTTTCAACGCCCTGGATACTGACCTTTATATTTCCCTCTTTTCCTGCCATCCCGTTAACTTCCTTTCAACTACTTTAAGAATTTTTTCTGCTGCCATACCAATAATTCCGATAATGATAATATATAGAAGCATTGGCTTTGTTTCATAGGAGTTGGACAGCGCCTTGATTCTCATACCAAGACCAGCCATGGCTCCGGTAGATTCTGCCGCGATCAGGGTCGTCAGCGCTGTGGAAATACCAAGCCGCACTGCTGTAATAATAAATGGTGTCGTTGCCGGGAAAATAACCTTGACAAAAAGGTTTGCATCGTTGGCACCCAAAACTCTTGCCGCCTTAATGAGTGTTTCGTCAACGTTGATAACCCCCTGGAACACTGTTACTGTCATAATCAGGAAAGTTGCCAGCCAGATAACGATGATCTGAGGTGTACGTCCAACGCCAACGCCGATAACGACCAGCGGAACATATGCCAGAGGCGGGATATTTCTGATAAACTGAATCCACGGCTCTACAATATAGCGCACCGGCCGGTACCATGCCATCAGAAATGCTACTGGAATTGACGTCACAAAACCGATAGCGAACCCGGCAACTACGGAGAGTAAACTGCTTCCAATATCTTTAAAAAGCAGCCCCCGCTCAATCATCGTTCCAATGGACTGGGCGACGACAATCACATTTGGGAAAACTCTTCCCGTGCTCTTGCCAAAGGACAGAAGCGTCCATACAATTAATGCTACTGCCAAAGAAATCAGCAGCCACACGCCCTTTGGAATCTTTCCGACAATGTCGTTTTTCTTTTTCTTGCCCATAGTGTAACCTCCAACCTTCTTTCTGCGGAATTTGCATATCCGCCTTTTGCATTTTTTCGTAGGAACCAATTCCAAATTCCCAAGCGTTTTATGTAGTTTGTATAATCATAATAACACAATACATTTTCTTTTCAACAGATTATTAGACAAACGTTTGCATTAGACTTATGAAATGATATAATTCTGTCAATCTTTTTCACTGTATTCAGGATTTTATTTGTATATTATGTATATTTTCGTATGCTATTTTTAAGCAAAACGCCCGAGAGATTGTTTCAGCGTTTCTGTTCTATCAGACTTACCCTGTTAAATTCTTTTCTAGTTTCCTATCTTCTTTCATTTATTTCTTCTTTTTTCAAAATCAATCTATTTATATAATATTTTATCTGATAATTTAAATCAAAAAAGAGAGCAGAGAATCTGCTCTCTGCTCTCGAAGAAAAGGTTTTCCGAAAACTTTATGCGTTTTTTTCGTTTTTATATCTCTCGATCATTTCATCGAGCGTTACCTGCTCAACAAGAGGTGCCTTCCCATAAGAACCAAACTCCACAATCAGCGTTCCAATAGCCTCCTTAACACCCTTTTCCACAGCAGCCATCAGGCGGGCCACATCCTCATCAGGAATATTGCCGTACATCACAGTGTCCATAATTGGCGGGAAGAATGCTCTTGGGTCAAACTGCTCCTTCTTTTCCTCAAGGAGACGGTAAACGCCGCCGATGGAAGCGCTGCCGCACAGCTCTGGATGGGCTTTGAAAAATTCCTTCATATTTCTTGTTACAGCCAGACGTATATCCGTATCTACGTTAATCTTTCCAATACCGCAGGGGATCGCAGCTTTCAGCTCGTCAATGGAAATGCCGTGGGCATTTTGAATGTTGCCGCCCAGGCCGTTAATTTCATCGACAATATATTTCGGAACTGTCGATGAACCGTGAGATACAAGCACGCCGAAAATGTTTTCGTGCATCATGCACTCTTTAATGGCAATAGGAATTTCCCGGCGCAGCTTTACATCCTTTCCCTTCGATGCGCCATGCATTGTTCCGTAAGAAATTGCCAGGGCATCGCAGCCCGTCTTTTTGAAAAATTCCACAGCCTTTAAAGGATTCGTATACGTAGAATTTGCCGCAAATACATGATCCTCAACACCGGCAAGGACGCCAAGCTCGCCTTCCACAGAAACGCCTCTTGCATGGGCGTATTTGACAACTTCCCTTGTAAGCTCCGCATTTTCATCAAAAGGAAGGGATGAGCCGTCGATCATAACGGAGGTGTAGCCGCCTTCAATCGCCGCCTTACAGGAGTCAAAATCCCGGCCATGGTCTAAGTGGAGAACAACGGGTATCGGCGAATTTTGGGCGAATTTCTTCACCGCATTGGCAATATTTCTGGCACCAATTTTTTTATCCTCAAGAGTCGCATTTGCAAAATCTGTCCGTCCGCCCATAAAGCCATTGGCTAAATCGGCTCCCTGGAGAATGGCCGCAGACCGAAACATCTCGTGAACCTCAATGGCAGCCTTGGCCTGGGCCACAGCGTTGACATTAAAAGCACCCTGGGCAAAATGATATTTATCAACAGTTTCTAATAATGGTCTTAATGGAATTAATGGCATATTTTTTCCTCCTTAAACAATTTTCTCGCCTTTGACAAAGGTTGCCTTCACATTATAGCTTCCGTCAAGAATAACAATATCTCCATCCTTTCCCGGTTCAAGGCTCCCCACCCTACCGTCAATGCCGGCAACTTTGGCCGGATTTATCGTCAGCATAGGAAGCACCTCGGCCAAAGTAAGCCCTGTAAAACGGATCAGATTTTTAAGTGCCTGCCCTGTAGTCAGCGTACTTCCGGCCCGGGTTCCGTCAGGAAGCTTTGCATCCCCGCCGGCAACAATCACATCATTGACTCCGAGCTTGTAATTTCCATCCGGAAGCCCGGCCGCCATAATCGAATCCGTCACCGCTACAATCCGGCCGCAGCCTTTTACTTTAACAAGGAAACGCACGGTCCCCGGGTGGAGATGGCGCCCGTCGCAGATGGCCTCACAATACACATCGGACTCTAAAACCGCTCCCATAATCGCAGGAAAATGCTGGTGCATAAGCTTCATGGCATTCATTGTATGGGTTGAAGCAACAGCGCCATTGCGGATACATTTCCACGCGGTGTCATAATCCGCGCCGGAATGACCGATCGCCACAGTAATCCCCATCGCCTTAATCTTTTGGATGGCCTCGGGAATCCCCTCCACCTCCGGAGATACGGTTATGTAGCGGACATTCCCCCCAGCCGCCTCCTGATATTCCAAAAGCAAGTCCATGTCCGGCTTAAGAAGCAAATGCTCTGGCATAGCGCCTTTGTATTCTGAAGCTAAAAACGGGCCTTCCAGGTGGATCCCACAAAGATCGGCGCAATTTTTATGGGCTTTCTGGTGGGCCACAGCCTCGCCAATACACTTTAATGTCTGCTCCCTAGTGTCTGTTAAAATCGAACACAGCCACGAAGTCGTTCCCTGGGTGGCAAAAAAATGTCCGATCTTCTCAAAATCATCCCGACTCGCGGCATTGACATCCACGCCGCAGCCGCCGTGGGTATGAATATCAACAAAACCCGGAACAACATAGCCCCCAGCCGCATCATAAACAGCTTCGCCGGGCTTTGGACACGCGTTTTCAAAAAAGCCTTCGATTTTCCCATCCTTAAGCAAGACATTGGTATCCCACATTCTGCCGGAAATATAGACCCGGCCGCCTGTTATCCACGTTCTCATAATTAATCCTCCAGGGCAGCCACAAACTCCGTGATTTTGAGATTAATATCCGGGTGAACTGTCAGCAGGGACACAGGAAAATCCGGTGTCATTGCGCCGTAAGCTGCCCGGCGCACAACAGCGCGGTGCCAGTTTCTAAAGCAGCCAAGGCGTATTTTTCTTGCGCGGGCGATCTCATACATCCCAATCGTTACGCAATAATGCGGCATATCCTCCAGGGCGCCGCCAAAATCCCCGATGGCGTTGGCCGTCCGGGTTTCTTTGGTAATTTCAAGGACCCTTGTCTTTTGCGCAAGAAATTCTTCTCCGGACAGCGACGGATCCGCTTCATTAAAAGCCACATGGCCGTTAATGCCGATTCCGCCAAAAGCAATGTCTACGCCCCCAAGTTTTTCAATCAGCGCGGGAATTGCCCCGGGGTTTTTAGGATCCGGGAAAACCCGCTGTTCCTTTGGCATTAACAGACCAGGCGCGATTTTTTCATAAACATTACGCTGCATAAACCCCCGAAAGCTTAACGGATGGTCCGTACTAATCCACTGGCGGTCATCATCCAAATATTCGTCCATATTAATGAACCATACATTTTTCAAACTGATTTTTTGTTCATTGACCATATCGACAAAATATGGATACTGGCCCACCGGCCCAACAGGGCAAATAAACACCGTCTTTTTCCCCGCCGCGTTGTTCTTTTTGATTTCCCCGGCCATTTCTTCAGCCATGGAATGAAAAACCTCGGCGTTATCCTTCATTACGATGACCGGCAGCTTTGGCTCTTTTCCAAGAAGCTCATCCCTTGTGTACTGATAATAGTCATGTCTCATACGTTTCACCCTTTCCTTAAGAATACCGATCCAAAACGGCATACTCCCTTAGCGCAGCAGCTTGTCCGCCATACCCCGCTTAAGCCATTGCAGCCAGACCGCCGCGCCTGTTCCTTATGTCACATAAATTCAGCGTTTCGTATAGAAATATACATTGAAGCCTTATTTTTTCCGTCAATTTGATTATACGCCCGAATGATTTTTAATTCAATAAGTCTAAGGCAAATTTTTGCGTATTTTTTCGCCTATTTAAGCAAACGTTGTCATTTTTGTATTGCTATTTTACGCAAAAGAATTTATAATAAAGAAAAGGCACGGGAGGTTTTACTATGACACTTAAAGAAATTGCACAAGAGGCCCAAGTTTCCATTTCAACTGTTTCTCGGGTAATCAACCAAAAAAAACCCAATGCCGCCAGTCCGGAGGTGGCTGAGCGAATTTGGGAAATTGTGCGCAGAAACGGCTATGTTCCCAACCGTACGGCTCAAGATTTGAAAAAAGGCGTCCAAACAGAAAATAATGTCGTTGAACCAAAAACAATTGCTATTATTTATGCAAGAACCGATTCCATGTCCACTGACTTTTTCTTTTCCCACATCGCTAAGGCGATTGAACAAGAACTTTTTAAAAGCAACTATTATCTCAAATATTCCTTTACATCCCTGGATTTTTCCAATCCTGCCACAGCCGCCCAGATCGCGGCCCTTGATGTCGATGGAATCGTTGTTTTAGGGCGCTATGACAAAAAGTTGTTTCATTTTCTTACAGATCAGCACACAACGGTCATGTATGCCGGGCTTAATCCCGGCGACACAAAATTTGACCAGGTCATCTGCTGCGGCGGAGATATAGCAAAGGCCGCGGTCAATTATCTCTATGACCTCGGCCACACAAAAATCGGATATATCGGAGCACAGGACAACGAAATCCGGTATAAAGGCTATAAAAGAGCTTTAGAAAAGCTGGATCTGCCGTTCCGCCAAAGAAATACGGTCAATGTCCGCCAAACCCCTGACGGCGGCTATAAGGCAGCCAATATGCTCATGGATGTGGGAGCGGATATTACGGCTGTTTTCTGCGCCAATGACAATACCGCCATTGGCGCTATGAGGGCATTTAAAGAGCGGGGGCTTCGGATCCCGGAGGATATTTCTATTATCGGCGTCGATGATATTGAAACCGACCAGTATCTCACGCCCATGCTGACAAGCATCCATATCCCTCTTGACGAGCTCGGGAAATGTGCCGCCCGCATCCTCATAGACCGTCTTAAGGGCGGACACAAGCTCCCGATCAAGACGATTCTGCCCTTCTACATCGCCAAAAGGGATAGCTGCGCAAAGCCGGCTCCAGGCAGAAGGCCTTCCAAATCAAATGCCCCTATGTAAGTAAGTATACAGTAAGCATACAAAACGTCAGCCCTGTAAGCCAGCAAGCTTACAGCAGGGCTGGCGCCGGAACATTGTTTTTAAACTGGAAGATCCCGCCGGCAAAAGCCCCATATTCCGGCACCATAAATGGCAAAACCGACGGCATACATCATAACACAGGCCAGCACTGCCCCGCTGTTTCCGGCAGCAAGGCCTTCCGGGCAAAACAGGGTCAAGGGGGTAAAATATTGGAGCTTTTCCAGATTGCCCCCCATATCTGACAGCATTTGAATTAAAATAAAAACAACGCATAGGCCGCCTCCGGCGCCAAGGCCCATTTTGGAATCTGAAAATACGGCAGCGCAAAAAAAGCACAGGCCGGACAGAAAAAGCAAAAGCCCGAAAAGCCCGGCATTAACCGCAAGAAATCTTCCAATTTCCAAATCTCCCGGAAACATGGCACAGCTTATGGCTGTACAAAGCGCGGTCAGATATAGGACAAGAACCAAAATCTTTGAAATAAAAACAGCGGCCTCGCTCCGGCAAATCCTTCCCCGGCTGTTGGGCGTTGCCAGCAGGCAGGCCATGGCGCCCCGGTCAATATAGCAGGACATAAGGCGGTTGGCAAGAAGAATAATATAGACAACAGGAAAGGCAATAAACAAAAAGCCATACAGATAGTTGATCAAAAATTCCAGCAGTGTTGTTCCCGGATTAGCCATGCCAAATGCGGAGAAAATCTGAGGCATGCTTTCCATCATCATTTTCAGGCTTTCCCCAAGCTTTGGGTCAAACATGCTCACAATCATTGCTCCGTACAATGTTAAAATCGCCGCGAAAAGTACAAGCATTTTCCAATTTGTTTTCCACTCTTTCAAAAATAATGTTTTATTTATCATTGCTGCTCCCTCCATATAAATGCAGGAACCGTTCTTCTAATGTCTGTTCCTTCACTCTCAGGTCTCTAATCTGATACTGTCCCAGGCTCTTAATAAACGGATCCATATCCCCGGACACGGTGCTTTCCGCCCATGGGTACACGCCGCCAGCGCTAAGAAGGCGCGCCTTGCCTCCCCCGGCCCGCACAGATGACACATAAGCCTCAGCCTGCCGCGCAAAAGCAAATTGGATTTCAAAGACTTTACTTCTTTTTTTCCGAATCTCGTCCATAGACTCTATTGCGGCAATTTTGCCGTCTTTAATAAACGCCGTCCGGTCACATGTTTTTTCAATTTCCTCAAAAATATGAGATGATATAAAAACGGTTGTTCCTCTTTTTTTCTCTTCAAGCAAAAGTGTCGTAAAACGGTTCTGCATGAGAGGATCCAGACCGGAGGTCGGCTCATCTAAAATAAGAAGGGATGGGTTTGTCATAAATGCGCATACAATGCCGATTTTTTGCTTCATCCCCTTAGACATGCGGCGGATTTTCCCCCTGGGATCCAGTTCAAAATAATCCATCAGCTCCCGTGCCCTTTCCATCGTATCCATACCCTTCATTTTAGCTATAAAACGGATAAACTCCCGCCCGTCCATTCCATCCATAAATGCGATCTCACCCGGAAGATAGCCAAGCTTACTTTGTATGTCCGCCCGTTCCAAAAAACAATCCTTCCCCCAAATACGGACGCTTCCCTCATCTGGCCGTATAAATCCCATCAAATGCCGGATTGTCGTCGTTTTCCCGGCCCCGTTAGGTCCCAAAAAGCCGAAAATCTCCCCTTCCTTTACCTCAAAACCTACATCAAAAACCCCTTTATTTCTCCCATAATCTTTCGTCAGACGCTCAACCAGAATCACAGCGTCACATTTTTGCGTCATAAAAATTCCTCCTTGTATGCGGTCGTTTTTAAAATTTGTGACCACCGCTCAAAATGTTCCATAAGGTCATCCATATCCAGAGCTTTCCCCTGGCATTTCATTTGGTGGATATATCCGTCCGAAATCCAGATAAGCATATCCATAATTTCCCTTGGATCCACATTTTCCTTAAATTTGTCAAACCTTATATTTTTAAAATAACGAGGAAAAATTTGAGAAATGGAACTCTGGACATAATGATTCGTTTCCTCGGACACCGTTTCGCCCCTAGAATAAAAGGCTCTTATAGAAAAATCCATAAAATAGGGATTTCTTTTAAGAACCTCTGCTTTCTTTGCAGATGTATACGTCAGCAAATCAAAAAAATCCGTAATTTTCCAAAAAGCGTCATCTAAGATAAGCCCCTTAGTCAATTCTTCTGTATAGTTAATCAAATATAAATACAGGCTTTTTTTATTGCTAAAATAATAAAACAGCGATCCTTTACTAATCCCCGCTTTAGCCGCAATTAAATCTGTGGAGGCATGAGGATAGTCATTTTTTGCAAATATTTCCATAGCCGCATTAATAATTTTCACTCGCTTTTCTTCTGGAAGCCTTAAAAACTGTTCCTCCATCGTTTTCCCCTGCTTTCATATGAAATAACAAAGAGTTGCGCTCACGGACCTTTAGCGCCAGACATGGCCGCTTTAGCGGCAAATTTCTGCTCTGCGTGAGTGTGCGTCAAAATCGGAGCGTTTTTATTTAATAGGACTAGTGTGTCAAAAGGTCATTTTAGAGGAAGCGGAGCAGGAAAAAAATATGTATTCCCCAAAAACTGTGCTTATTAGCATAGTAAGTGGGAGGAATGCTGTAAAAAAGTGTTCATTTTTAATTTTCATTCCCAAGCGCTTTGTTATGAGAAAGTACCTTTTTATCAAAATTACCCTTTTGACATCCTAATCCGATAAAAAATAAAAAAACAGGGGTATGCATTGCCAGGCCATGCATACCCCTGTCAACAGATTCTATTGTAGATATTTGACTAAAAATTTCAACCCTTTTTACGAAAAATAAAGAAACCTTAATAACAGTTTGGCCAGGTCTGCGCACTTGCTGCGCCGACCGTCAGAAAGTGAAACAGGAGTGCAAAAATCCCACCGCCGCAGGCGATTTTTAATGGATTTTTGCAGGTAACAGTTCAGCCATGCTGAACTGTTACAAACCTTAATAACAGTTTGGCATGGCTGAGCTGTTACAAACCTTAATGAAATTAGATATGAATAAAACCAGCCGTCTGGCTTTTATGCACAGCAAAGCCACACGGCGCGGCATGAAGATTTACCTCAAAACTTTTTTCAGCCGTCTGGTAAGACAGGCCGCAAGCCCGATCTTAACAGCATCCCCGGCCAGGAATGGAAATACGCAGTATACAAGGCTCATCCACAAACCGGTTCCTGTAATCTGCATAAACCACAGGGTGCCAAAGGTATAGCAGGCTGCAAGCCCGGCAGCCATGGCAACACAACATTTGAAAAAGCTGTTCCCCCATCGAGAAACAATCAGCCCCACAATAAAAGCATCCAATATGTAACCGATAATATAACCGCCAGTCTTGCCAAACAAAACGCCGACACCTCCGGCGAATCCCACAAATACCGGCAGTCCCGCAAGGCCCAGGAGAACATACACAACCATGCTAAAAGTTCCATACCTGGGGCCAAGAACGGCGCCGCACAAATGCACAGCAAACAGCGCTAAATTAATGGGAACCATTGGCAGGGGAATCTGAACCTGAGAACAGATTCCTGTCAGGGCTGCAAAAAGCGCACACATAACAAGCATGGCAGTTGTCATCGATTTCTGCCGCTTTCCGGCCAAAAATTTTGATTTTTCCATAAAAACATTCCTTTCTTTTTACTATGAAAGTTATCAAGTGGGCAGGCGCAG
>JAGZDD010000059.1 GCA_018369015.1 Clostridiales bacterium
TCCGGTGGACGTCTGCCCTGCGCCGACCGAAGCGGAGCGTAGACCGCAAGACGTCCGGTGGACGTCTGCCCTGCGCCGACCGAAGCGGAGCGTAGACCGTAAGCGAGCTTTCCGTTGCGCGAAAGTTGGAATTTTAGGCTAGAGTATTACAGAGTAAATGGACATGCCGCTTTAGGGCGGCGCTGCTGTAAAGGAAGTAAATATGAAATTTGCGAAAGAAAAGTTCGGCAGATTAAGAGAATATATAAAAAAATATTTTGCGGACAAGGGAAAAATGACGCCATTTTCCCTTATCTTTTATATTGGGGCTGCTGTAGTCGTCCTTGTTTTGATTGGAGGACTTGTACATCAAAGCCTGGCATATAAAAGCTTTGAAGTTATCAGTAGTATTGAAAAGAACGATAATGTTTCTGTTAATTACCAGGTTATGGGAAATGGCCTTCTCCGCTACAGTAAGGATGGAGTATCTTATTCGGAGAATCTTGAAGAAACGGTATGGAACCAGTCATTTGAAATGGCGTCTGCACGGACGGCAACTTGCCAGGATTATTTGGCGATCGGGGATGTTGGCTCGAACCAGATAAGAATTTTTAATAAGGACGGCCAGGTGGGAGGCGTTACTACATCTTATCCCATTGTAGATATTGCAGTGGCCGCCCAGGGAGTTGTGGCGGCGATTTTGTCTGAGGGAGGCTCCAATTATATTTACCTTTATAATAGTAAAGGCGAGGAACTTGTAACAATTAAGACAAATATTGCCCAGATGGGTTATCCTCTGGATTTTGCTTTGTCCCCAGATGGGGAAAAGCTGGCGGTAAGCTATTTGGATGTGCAAGAAGGAGAATTGATGACTAATATGGTCTTTTATAGCTTTGGAACCGCCGGAACAAATGAAATTGATCATATTATGGGCAGCTTTCAGTATGACAGCATTTTCCCCAAGGTGGAATTTCTGGATAATCATACGGTTGCCTCTTATGGAGAGGAGAGCTTTGTACTCTACTCAATGAACTATTACCCTGAGGTGACTGCCCAGGTTGATTTTGGACAAGAAATTAAGAGCCTTTTTGTGTCCGACAAATATCTTGGGTTTGTATTCAGAAATAATATGGAACCTGCCGAGGGCGAGAAGGCACCTGACGGAAAGTATCATATGGAGGTGTACACGACTTCCGGCCGGCTTTATATGGAGCGGGATTTTGACTTCGACTACGAAACGATTACGAATACGAACCAGGAAATTATTATGTATAATGACAGCGAATGTGTTATTTATACATTTAGCGGAAAAGAGAAGTTCAGATATACATTTAATGAGCCAATCATTAAATTGCTTCCGAAAAATACAATGGATGAGTACATATTAATCAGCAGTAGTGCCATCCAGGAAATACGCTTAAAGTAATAGAAAATGGAGTTGATTATGAATATAGGAATAAATATCGTATTAATAGTGGCTGTTTTGATCGTGCTGGCCAGCGCTTTTATTGGTTTTGGGCGGGGGCTGATCAAGTCGGTATTTTCCACCTTCGCGCTGATTGTGGCAATCGTCCTGGCGCTTCAGATTATGCCTTATGGAACAAAATTTCTAAAAACAACGCCGTTGTATACAAATATTAATGACAGTATACAGTCGGCGTTCGATGATAAGCTGCAAGTGGCAACTGAAGGTGTAGGCCAGCAGATGGAAGCGATTGACCAGATGGACGGTATGCCCGAATTTATCAGAGATCTGCTTAAAACCAACAATAACGCGGATATGTATGAGGCTTTGGGAATTTCCGAATTTTCCGAATATGTTTCAAATTATATTACCTGCCTGATTTTAAATGCAATCTCCCTGGTTGTTTCTTTTTTGGTGCTTTATATTATTTTAAGGATTGTTGGCTGTATGCTGGATATGATGAGCCGTATTCCTGTTGTGAATGGGCTGAATAAGATAGGCGGCTTTATTTTTGGCCTGCTTAACGGCGTTGTTTATTTATGGATTGCCTGCATTATTATAACGATCTTTTCAGCGACCTCGTGGGGCCAATACATATTTGCTCAGATTAACGACAGTGTTATCTTAAGCTTTATTTATAATAATAATTACCTGCTGGAACTGCTGGCAAACATGGGGAAGGTGCTGTTTTAACTAGGAAGAGGATTTGAGGGGTAAAAAAGAGATAGAAACATTGTTTAATTTTAACCTAAAATACATAAGATGCGAAAACTGTTAAAAAATAGTTAATTTATGCCAAAATCGGAGCATACGGCTTTGAGGCGTTCGATTATAATGGAATTAAACGAACATGATGCGCGTTTTCGCGGTACTACTACGGATAAAAGCGGATGGCTTCATGCCTGAGGCACGCCTGCAATCACCGGATATGTATCCGCTTGCTTGGCTTTCGTAGCAACAAAGGAGGTATTTTTAATATGGTTAAGATGAAACAATGTTTTGCTGTTTTATTAGCATCATGTATGGCGCTGTCTGCCTGCGGAACTTCAGAACCTTCCGGGAAAGGGGAACAAAACAGCGAGGCCTCAGGCCAGGAAGGTACAAAGTCTGAGGATAATGCGATGGGAGAGTCTGCGGGCCAGGGCATTAGTAAAGACAGCGAAATCCTAGAAAAATTGGATGGCGGGGCGGATGCGATTGACTGGGATGATGACCCGGCAGAGGTAAACTGGCTGCTGTGGAATGTTGGGGGAACATTTACCCAGGAAGGCCTTCAGGCGGTAGAAGATGCGGTGAATGCCATTACGCTGGAGAAAATCAATGTCCATGTGAATATGGAGATGCTTGAGATGGGGGCTTATTTGTCTCAGATGCCTATGCAGGTGGGTGCAGGTGATAAGATTGACTTAATAACAACATTTCCCGCAGGTTCTGGCGCTTTTAATACAATGGCCACGGTCGGACAGCTAATTCCTTTGGACAGCTTGTTGGAAGAATACGCATCGGAAACGCTGGCATTATTTTCGGATGAAGCTCTGGCGGCAACCACCGTTGACGGCACGCTTTATGCGGTTCCAGTGTATACCGATTATACAAATGATCTTTATTGGGTATGCCGCAAGTCTTATCTGGAAGAAGCCGGATTTGCTGCGGAGGACATCCACAGCATTGAAGACATTACGAAGGTGTTTGAAGCCGTCCATAAGCTTCATCCAGACATGAAGATGGTCAGCTCGGGTTCTAAGTCGCTGCTGGGCCAGCCGTTCGCTACAGGAACCGATTTTGATACATTGGGAACAAAGCTTCTTGCTGTAATGATTGATAAAGATAAGACAAAGGTTGTCAGTCTTTATGAGAGCGATGAATATAAGGAAATCTATGCAATTTTAAGAGATTGGTATGAAAAGGGATATATTGATAAAGACATTATGATTCGGGAAGACGACCCAACAGGCGATAATACCGTATTTTCCGGATTCCTTGGAGGAAACCGGGCGCGGACGACAGGTTCAGAAGCTATGGCAGGAGAGCCGATGGTTTCCGTAAAGATTAGTGAAGGCTGCATTTCGACTTCCAGTATGGCGATTATGACTATGGGGATTCCTGTAAGCGCTACAGAACCGGAAGCTGCGGCAAGGCTTTTGAATCTTTGCTATACAGATAAAGAGCTTAAAATGCTTGTGAGCTATGGCATTGAAGGAACGAATTACAGCTATGATGCCCAAGGAGGCGTTGTGGCGGATACCTCCAGCAATTATGCCCCGAATACTCTTGGGATCTTTGGAAATGCTATGCTGTGCGACCCATCATCCGCAGAGGTGGCTATTGGGTATAGTATGAATGATGTAGATCAGAGCAAGTTAAAATATTCGCCGTTGCTTGGTTTTTTCTTTAACTCTGATCCGGTGTCCAATGAGGCTGCAGCGCTGTCCAATGTTTTTACAGAATATCAGGGCCAGATTGACTGCGGGCTGGCGGACGAAGCGACCCTCCAGGAGTTTATTGAAAAGCTTTATGCCAACGGCTTCCAAAAGTATATGGATGAGGCGCAAAAACAATTAGATGAATGGCTTGCCAACCAGGAATGATTTGCCTGTCGGCAGGCTGGATATGGATGGCTGGGAGATATGGATACTTATAAAAAGCAGGAATTTGAGGTTTGCTTTAAAAACAATACGCTGGAACGGGAGCATATGCACCAGGCTGTAGAGATGCTCTATGTTATGGGCGGGCTTATTCGTTTGAGAGTGTTTGAAAAAATATTTGAACTTAGGAAGGATGACGTGATTGTTATTAATAGCAATCACCGTCATTCCTGGACAGAACTAGAAAGCTCCCATGTATGTATAATCCATTTTGACTATTCCATGCTTTTGGAATTTATGGAGAAAAAGATTATCTTTTTTTACTGCAACAGCAGTATGGAAAAAAGTGAACGTTACGAAGGTATACGGTCGATCATGGAAGATTTTTTCAGTGAATGTGCCGTGAACATGGATGGGATGACTTTTCAGAAAAAAGGCCTGCTGTATCGGCTTTTGCATTATCTGGTCAGTTATTTTATGACAAATATGGATGCGGTCAGTTCCAAGGAAGGAAATCTTAGGATTGAAGGGATGCTTCAATATATTAATGCCAACTATAACCGGACAATTCCTCTTCAGGAGATCTCGGAGGCCATGCATATGGCCCCAACATCCTTTTCGCGCTTTTTTAAGAAAAATGTAGGTATGACCTATGTGGAATATATTAATAATATACGGCTCCATTTTGCGCTGGAAGATATTTTATATACGGTGCGGCCGGTGTCCTGGATTGCGCATACGCATGGCTTTACCAATGCTTCGGCGTTTTGCCGGATATTTAAGGAAACTTATGGAATGCCGCCCTTGGCTTTCCGGCGGCAAATGAGCGGTAAGCGCAAAGAAAACGCTGCAGATGAAAAAGACCGTATATTTTTAAAAAAATATTTAAGCAAAAATGAAAACGGCATGTGGAAATCCTGGAAGACCCAGTGTGTTTCTGTTAGCGCTGATGTATTGGCAAGGGAAGAATGGAACAATCCGTGGCAGAAAATGTTATGTCTTGGAACGGCGTGCGGTTTGCAAAACAGTCAGCTAAGAGAACAGATCATAAAAGCCCGAGAGGAAATCAGATTCATCTATGGGCGGATCACAGGGCTTTTTGCTTCGGAAATGTGTTTCCGTCATGGGCATGTGAGTTATATTTCAAGCTTTTATTTTATAGATATGGTTTTGGATTTTCTGATAAGCCAGCGTATTAAGCCGGTAATCAGCCTGGACAATAAGCCGCAGTCGATTGTAAAAAACATTAATAGCTTTGTTTGTGAAAAAAAGTCTGAGCAGATTTTTTTGGATTTAACAGAATGTATTGGCGTGCTGGACGATTTCTTGCGGCATATCGTTCACCGCTATGGAATGTCTGAGGTTGAAACATGGAAGTTTGAATGTTGGTATGATGAATTTTATGAAAATACTATGGGGATTCCGGGAACATTTCCGGATATTTATGAATGTATTTGTAAAGAAATCAAAAGGTATATTCCAAAGGCTTTGGTTGGCGGCTGCGGGCTTGGAGTGTCCATCAGTGAAAAAAAATATTCAGAATTACTGAAGCTTTGGAGCTTAAAAAAAGAAAAACCAGATTTTGTTTCTGTTTATCTTTACCCTTATGAACGGCTGGATATTCCGGGAAAGCTTAAAGGAAAACGAAGACTTAATATTGAGGATTTTTATAAAAATGAAGTTGCCCATTGCAAAAAATTGATGAGTGATGTCGGGTGGGAAGACATACCGCTGCTGATAACGGAATGGAATATGAGTATATCCTGGAGAAACTTTTTTAATGATACTTGTGGTAAAGCGACTCTTATGGCCAGGCTTATGAGCGAACTGACAGGAATTGTGGAGTTTGCTGGCTATATGCAGTTAAGCGACTATTTTGGGCAATATGAAGATACCGACGCTTTTTTATTTGGTGGATTAGGGCTTATGACAGCTTCCGGCGTACGAAAACCTGCATACTATGCTATACAATTTGTAAGCCGCCTTGGGAAGTTTCTCATATGGAAAGATAAAAATTGTATCATTACGACGGATGGCTGCGGCGAATACGAGATTTTATGCTTTAACGCCAAAGCCTTGCGCTATAAGTATTATACTATGGATGAAGATAAGCTTTCATGGAAGGATGAAGATGATATTTTTGAAAATCAGGATCTTTTGGAATTTAACCTGACACTGAAAAATGTTCCGGAAGGTGACTGGCATATGAAGGAATATCGTGTTGGATCGTGGCGAAACAGTGTTTTTAATGCCTGGCAGTTTATGGAAGCCGAAGAATCCCCGGATGTTGAAGACCTCGCTTACTTGGAAAAAACATGTATTCCTTTGCAAAGGAATGGGGTACTGAAATCAGATGGGAAAAAACTTATGATGCAGCAAATGCTTAGAAGCCAGGAGCTAAAATTTATACGGATTTATCGTTAGTTCTATACAAAATCATCGCAGAGCTAATATATGACAAAAATGATTGCCATATATTAGCTCCTTTTTTAACGGATACAAAAATGGATATAAAGCAAATACATGCCGGACAAGAATAAGAAAGCCGATAGATAGGCCTTTGATATAATAGGATACAAAGGAGGAGAAAACCATGAAAACTATAGAGGTTAAGACGAAAAAAGGATGGATCCGGGGAGAGGACAAAGGAATGTGTAAAATTTTCAGAAGCATTGCCTATGCTAAAAGCCCATCCGGAGCGCTGCGGTGGAAACGGCCGCAGGAAACTGATGCTTGGGATGGTATTTACGATGCAACGTTGTTTAAAACCCGCTGCCCACAGAGACTTCCGCAGGAGTATGCGCCGCCGGAGGATTTGTATAACAAGGAATTTTATAATAATTATGACTTTATCCCGGCGCGTGGTGAAGATTCTCTTCATTTGAATATCTGGACGCCGGATTGCAGCCCGGAACATCCGTACCCGGTAGCGTTTTGGATTCATGGCGGCGGGTTTGGCGGTGGGTTTGGCTTTGAAAAGGAGTTTGATGGAGAGGCTTACTGTGAACGCGGCGTGATTTTAGTAACAATCAATTATCGCCTGGGAATTTTTGGCTTTTTGCCGCATCCATGGCTGTGTGAAGAGGATGCGATGGGGCTTTGCGGGAATTACGGTATTTTTGACCAGATCGCAGCTTTAAATTGGGTTTATGAAAATATCGGAAGCTTTGGAGGTGATCCGGAAAATATAACAATTTTCGGGCAATCTGCGGGAGGAGCCAGTGTGCGGGCTCTTGTGTCTAGTGACCTGACAGGAACAAAAATAAAAAAAGCTATTGTACAAAGCGGTATTTTTAGCCTGGGAGACAGGGATTGCTCACGACTTCAAGATGTGATGAAATACGGAATTGAGTTTGTAGAAAGTACAGGTGTTTCATCGCTGGCTGATCTGCGGAAAATGCCATGGGAAGAACTGATAAATATCTATTGGGATTATTGCCTTAAAGACCCGAAAATGAGAATGGGTTGGTGTCATCCGATAGCCGATGGCTATTTGCTCAAAGATACGCTTGCGAATCTTCAGGCGGATGGCAAAATAAAAGATATTCCCTATATGGTCGGGTCGAATGCGGATGACTTGGTATTTGAGCCGGAAACGTCGGAATCTTCAAAAGACAGCTTTCAAAAGGCATGTATCTGCTGGTGTGAACAGAGAGAGGATATGGGCAGTTGCCCTTCTTACCTTTATCATTTTTCCAGAAAACTGCCGGGAAGTAGTGACGGGGCTTTCCATTCCGCTGAGCTTTGGTACACTTTCGGCACACTTTCCCGATGCTGGCGTCCGATGGAAGCCCATGATTATGCGCTGAGCCGTCAGATGCTTGATTATTGGGCGGATTTTATAAAATATGGAGATCCCAATGGGGAAAAAGAAACGATCTGGAAGCCTTATAAAAAAGAGCAGCCTTTTATACAGGAGTTTCGATAAGTAGAAATGAGCCATCCGGTTATATTGATGAACAGAGGTTAAACCAATAGGAAGGGGAGATCGTGGTGGATTTTTATCTGAAAAAATTGCTGCCAAGTCTGTATTCAGTGACAGATATTGCCGGCACGCACTGTTTTCTTGTCACCGGAACAAAAAAAGCAGCGTTAATTGATACAGGGATTGGTTTTGGTAGTTTAAAGTCTTATATAAGGGAAATAACAGATCTGCCATTAATCGTTATAGGAACGCACGGGCATTTAGATCATATGGGCGGTTCCCGGGAATTTGATAAGGTCTATCTTAATTCCAAAGACTTTAGCCTGGCATATCAGCAGAACATAGGAGAACGCTTTAACTATGCCCGAAATATGTATGAGATGCTGAACAAGGAAAGCCAATGGTCAGTAAAAATGGGCGATTTTTTGCCAGTAAAAACATCTGGATATGCAGCTTTAGAAATGATAGAAACCTTCAACCTGGGCAACGTAACATTAAGACCACTGCCGCTGCCAGGGCATACACAAGGTTCAGAAGCTATTTTGTTGGAAGAAGCACGTACAATAATTTTCGGAGATGCCTGCAATCCCGGCGTATTTCTTTTTGATGAGACAGCTTCCACTGTAGACCAGTATAGGATGACGCTTGAAAAATTCAAAAGAGCTTATGAAAAATTTTATGATCGGGTAATAGTTTCTCATGGGGAAGAATTTATAGACAAAGTAATTTTGGATAATACGATTGATGTCTGCCGGGAAATCCTGGAGGGGAGCGATGATCATATACCAGTGCTGTTCCATGGCCGCCAGGCATATAGTGCAAAGAAAACAGGAGCATTTGGGAAGCGGCTGGATGGAAAAATCGGTAATATATTATATGATCCTAAAAAAATATATTGATAACGTAAGTATGCTGCAATTGTCGGTTGAGCTGCATGACTAGGCGGTTGACAAAAATGATTGTACGGGTTGTTGTCTATGCAAATACAAGAAAAGCGCCGATTTCAGGAAAATTCTGAAATCGACGCTTTTATTTTTTGTACGCCTATGCGCTGCTGGAAATTAGTGGGGCATGATTTGTCTGGTTATTTGGTTTACGATGTACTGGCCGGGGAACAAACGGGGAAAGAAAAATTTTTTTGTTCGATTGATAAGGAAATAAAAAGAGCAAAACAATTATAAAATGTTAAACTTTACAGAATGGACTTGTATTTATATAATTAATCCGAAAGCCCCGCAAGGGGATACCTGCAAGGCCTTTAAAAGCAGGCCGGAAAAGAGGAAGCCCCGCAAGGGGATACCTGTATGGCCTTAAAAGCAGGCCGGAAAAGAGGAAAGTATGGAGAAAGAGCGCTCGGCGAAATTTACACTGTGGAAAACAGTTTTGCTGTTTCTAATCCCTTTTTTAATATTTCTTATTTTTCTTAACGTGTACAGTAACCGCATGTACCGTCAGAGATTAGCGGAAAATAACCAGACGAAAATCGCCATGTTTGAATCAATGCTTTCAGAGGATATTAAAAATATCGAATATTTTATGTCGGATATGATTGCCAATGACGGCAATTACCGGGCGCTGATGTACCCCGTTGATGAAACAGAAAGCTATCTTCAGACGTACCAGCTGGGAGAAAAGTTTGAATCCGTTATGAAAATCATTACAAGCGTATCGGGCTTTGCTCTGATAAGCCCGAAGATTGGCTTAAGCAGCGGAACATTTCATAAGGAGATTCCTTATGAACACAAGGAAGCTGTTATTGATTATCTGAATCAGGAGATTGCCGAAAATAATGAGGCTTTGATTCCTGCGTGGCAGGTCGGGGAAATTGGAGGGCGCAATTATTTTTATAAAATCATGGGAAATGGCGGCGTTTATATAGCCTGTGTGATTGATGCTAAGGACATATCTTCTGTGGAAGAAAATAATGGTACGAAAAGTTACCTTCTTTTTGAAAAAGGCGGAAAAGCCCTGGCTTACGGAGAGGATCTCGAAAGCCTTGGCGTAACTCTTTTGAATAAGAAAAGCGCTTATATCAGCGGAAGCGACGGCGGATATTTTGTCGTTGCCGGGCAGCAGGAATTTTTCGGGAGCCGGCTTCTTTCTGTAGAGGCTTACCGGCCGATTTATAGCTCTCAGACATTTCCGATTATTGTTGTTTGCGCCACGATTGTCTTTATTTTGCTGCTTGTGTATTGCTACAAAAGTATGAAACGGCAGTTTTTAGAACCTTTAGAAACGCTTGTACAGACAATGGAGCAAATTAAGGAAGGGGAACTGGAAAAAAATTTATCGATTCAGACAAACGTTCAGGAATATAAAAAAATCGAATATACGTTTAATACGATGATGGAACGGATTAAGGACTTAAAAATTCTGGCTTACGACCGGCTGATCCAGGTGCAGAAGACAAAAATGCAGTATTATCAAATACAGATCCGGCCCCATTTTTTCCTGAACTGCATGAAAAACCTTTACGCAATGGCTTCCGGGAAAAAGTATGAACAGTTGCAGGAAATGATTCTTACGCTTTCTAAATATTTGCGGGTTGTTTTAAAGGATTACTCTGCCAGCGTGCCTTTAAGCCAGGAACTTGAAGGCGTGCGGTCCTATATTTCACTCCAGCAAATGAGCAATGCCAATGCGATTGATTATGAGGAGGATATAAGCGGCAGCCTGGAAGCATTTTTGATTCCGCCCATGTCTGTCCTTACGCTTGTGGAAAATTCTTTTAAATACGAAAAGGATTCCCAAGAGCCCGTGCATATTCTTGTAAAGGCCCGAAGCTTTGTTGACGGCGATCAGACATTTGTAAATCTTACGGTTATGGATAATGGCCGCGGTTTTTCTGCTGATGTATTGAATATACTTAATCATCCCCAAATGCGGCTTCCAGGCGACCATATCGGCATATATAATGTAAGGCAGCGGTTTGAACTGTTATATCAAAATTCATGCAGCTTTGTATTTAGCAATATGGAAGGCGCATGTGTCGACATTTTTGTGCCTGTAAAGGAAGGGGAGGAAAAATGACGGTTTTAATTATTGATGACCAATTAAATGTTGTGGAAGGGCTTGTATCAGGCGTAGATTTTGCAAAAGCAGGCATGGATCGGGTGCTTACGGCTTACAGCGCCGCTCAGGCGAAGGAAATACTGCTTCTAAATTCCGTGGACGTTATGCTTTGCGATATTGAAATGCCTGGAGAAAACGGACTCTCCCTTTACCGCTGGACAAGGGAGCAGCATATGGAACTGGAATGTATTTTCCTCACAGCTCATGCCGACTTTGCTTATGCCAAGACAGCAATGCAGCTTGAAAGTCTGGATTACATTTTACAGCCAGCCCGATATGAGGAAGTGACCAACGCGCTTTTGCGTGCGCGGCAAAAGCTTGAGGAGCGCAGGGAACAAAAGAAGTTTTATGCTTATGGGAAGCTTTTGTTTGATGAGAGAAAAACGATTGTTGACCAGTGTGTCCGCGAATGGTACCAGGAGGATGGCGATGCAACGCGGTACGAACGGCTAAAGGAAAAGCTTTACAAAATGAATATACATATTTTTGATACGACCCGGGTTCTTCTTGTGCTGCAGGAAGTGTCCTGGACGCAGGAACCTTGGAAGAAGGAACTTTTTCGATATTCCTGCGAAAATATTCTTGGGGAAATGCTGGAACCCCTGGGAGCTGGCGCAAGCTTTTGGGAAATTGCCGGCGGCCTGTATATGGCTATTGTATGCCAGAATAAGGCGGCCTATATGCCGACAGCACAGTCTGGCGGCCCGGGGAACTCAGGGCGATTTCCCACCGCAAAAAAAACTGGGGATGCAGAGCAATTTTTGGCGGTGATGGAACGCTTCCACAAGGTGGCCTCCGACTTTTTTGGGTGCAGGCTCACCCTGTATTTAGGAGAAGTCTGCGAGTTTTTAAAATCTGGAAGGATGATACCGGCGCTTAAATGGAGCCGGGAAAATAACGTAGCTAAGAAAAGCGGCGTATTTTTAGCCATGGAAAGCAGGGGCGAAAAAACACCTGTAAAGCTGCCGGATTTTAAACTATGGGAAAACTATCTTGTCCAGGGAATGGGAAAAGCGGTCTATGATGAGAGCATCCGCTATTTTACTGAGCTGTCGGAGCAGGGAGAAATGAACTCGTCCGTTCTGAAACGTTTTTATAATGAATTTTACAAAAGATTATCACTCGTTGAGGAAAAAACAAATACGGCATATGAAGAAATTTTTACAACACCGGAGGCTATGGAGCTGGCGCTCCATGCCTATGAAAGCCTTGACGGGATGAAAGAATTTTTGCGTACAGTGACCGCATATTTTAACAGCGGTATGGAAACAGAAGATTGGTCAAAAGTGCGGATTAATCAGATTAAGGATTACATTTACAGGCATTTAGATACAGAAGTCAAGCGTGAGGACATTGCTACGGCCTTGTTTTTGAACCCGAACTATTTATCCAGAATTTTTAAAAGCGAAACAGGAATCTCTTTGAAAGAATTTATTATTCAGGAAAAAATGAAAATGGCCCGGGCAATGCTTAAAAGCTCTCTGCTTCCTATAAGTATTGTTGCGCAAAAGGTCGGTTACGGCAATTTTTCCCATTTTTCCCAGGCATATAAGAAAACATTTGGCATAAGCCCGACAGAGGAGCGAAGCCGGGTAAAGGATACATAGAGCAGTGAGCCTGGAAAAGTATGCTTAGCCATCTTCAAGAGGTTCTTCCTCGGAAGGAACCCAAGCTTTCCCGAATTTTACTTCTTTAAACAGGGCTGCTAATCCGGTAATCTGCTTTAAACGCAGGATTTCATCCTTATCCATACCAAGATGGCGGGAAATCCATGCATCGGAACGGCCTAGCTCGTGAAGCTCTTTAATGATATTTGCCATAAGATCAACATCGTGGCTGCCCCGGGCCCGGTTGTGCCGGATGGTACTTGCCATCCGCTGGTCCAAAGGTTTATCAATGACGGAAACAGGCAAAAGCCCCTTCTCTCTCTTATAAATATCCGGGTATTCCAGCATGACCCGGTAACGGTGGAAGCCGTCAACGATGATATATACATCTTTTTCCTTAGCATAATAACATACAATAGGCATTGTGTAGCCATCCGATTTAATGCTGTCATAAAGCAGTTTCATTTCCGGTGGAGCCACATTGTTGGGATTATATGTATTAGGTATAATCTTTTCGATGGGAACCGCAATGATATTGTAAACAGGACTTTTATTTGCCATAATCCATCTCCTCAATACTTTTGTATTTACTTCGTATAAGATCAATATGCTTTTGTTGTTCCTGAGTCACGCCAAAGCCCATAAAACGGCAGGTGTGGTCATTTTTTAAAATGCAGTAGCACATGCGTTTCCAGCTTGGTATGTCCTTGGTTAATTTAATATCATCCGTGTCGTCAGGAATACTTCCGACAAAAACGATACGGGATTTCTTATTTAGCGTATAATTAGATACTCCGTTTCTTCGTATATTGTAGCCATGCTCTAAAAGCTCCTGGATGACATCCTCGTCTAAGCCGCCTCCGGTTTCGTGCCAAAAGCGGATGGATGTGTTGAATTTTTTTGCATAATTATTTCTCAGCCGCGTCGGGAGCGTATCAAGCAGAAAATAAGTATAGGATTTCCATGTATATCCTTCTGGAAGCTGAAGGCTGCGGTAGCCCATAGCTTTTGTTTTCGCATAAATACAGGCGAAATTGGCGCCCCGTACCCGGCCGACAAGCTTAACCCACACTTTTGGGTCAATAACGCGGTACATGTTTAAGGAATCTTTGGAGTAATCATTGAATGGGGAGGCGACCCGCATTTGAGAAACCTTCAGCCCCGCTTTGTAATATAAATCATATAAATGATTATAGTCATAACCAAAAATAGCGTTGGCATGCCAGACGTCCTTAGAGCGCCAGTCGTAAAGCGGGGAGGCACACCAGACATCCTTGAACTGACGGCTGATCCAACATTCGCCGTGATAACCGTATTTTTTGTTCAAAAATCCGCTGTACCGCTGGAGCGATTCATCCGCCCGTATGCCGAGGAGGCATACGGTTTTTTTGTTTCCGTGGGATATTTTATACCATCGGCCAAACTGCTTTGCCAGCTCCTTTTGCGGCATCCGGTAGCGATAAGTTGTCATAGGATTATTTTCCAGATTAATGATATATTCTTTGTCTGGCATATCCCTCACCCAAAGCTCTTTTTTTGTATCATCCCATGGATACCAGAACATTTCATAGCTGCTTAAGGCCGTCCGGGTTTCCATGGGAAGACAGACCCAATAAGGCTCTACATCATTTTTTATTTTTTCAAATGTCCGTTCGACATATTCTGTCGTCATTGTATACTGGGCCTCAAAATCCTGGTGAAATACACCCACTTTTTTATTCGGATAATATGTCTTTTGAAATTCCAGAGTCAGATTGAGAAGCAGGCCGCTGTCCTTTCCTCCGGAGAACGAAACATAGATATTATCAAATTCTTCAAAAATAAGCTTTAACCGTGCCTTAAGGGCCTCGTATACATCCTGTTCAAGATATTCCCGTACCATATAAACCTCCCATTACTGTTCAGACAAGCCTTAAACATCTTGCTGTTTAAGGCGTAGAATGTTTCTGAGAAGTGGTAAAATTTTCCAGCTCCTTAATGGGATGAGTTTAACACATGACTAAAATAAATTCAACAGGGTTCGACGTTTTCTTTTAGGCAATAGTGAAAGGGAAACTCATTTTCGACAATAAACGGACATGCCGCCTGACGGCGGCATTACTATACAATAAAAATTCAGGATTGCTCCGTCCTGCGAGTCTACGCTGCCGCTCCGGCCGGTGCTTAACAAGCGGTCTACGTTCCACTTCGGTCGTTGCTGGACGCGTGCCACCGGCACGCAGCAACCGTCCTCATACCTTGGGATTATCAAATGTGCATACACAGGGTCAAGTAAACTTGCCCCTGCGCCTGCCCACTTGATAATTTTTATAGTAAAAAGTTACGTTTTTGACAATGAATATAAGTTTTAATGTTTTGTGTGGAAAGCTTGTAAGATTATTGATAATACATAGTTACAAAATAGGCAGAGAAACTATAAGAAATGTGATACCCTTAGACTACGATAATTAAAAGGGAGGTTGTTTCAATGAAAGGTAAGTATTTAGCAGGATTTTTAGCAGCAGCATTAATTACCGCATCCATGGCCGGGTGCGGAGGCGGCAGCGGTACGGACGCTTCCGGGAACAGCGCTGGAAACGGGGAAAATCAGGCGGCTCAAAGTGCCGCAGGAAACGATGAGGCTGGCGGAGATGATGCCGGCAGCAGCGCTGATACTGCGGGTGGCAAGGACGCCGGCGCCTTGTCGGGCCGGGAGGAATATGTATGCAAGATCGTGTGCGTCGGCGATGCAACGACCGAGGCGTGTGAAGCCGTGGCGGAGGAAGCCTCGAAAATTACACTGGAAAAATATAATACACGGATTGAGCTTGCCCGCTTGAGCTACGGAAGCTTTGCGGAGGAGCTTAATCTTATGCTTTCTTCCGGGGAAAAGCTAGATTTGTTTCCAAACTTTGCTATATCTGTTATAACGGCGGCAAACACGGGCCAGGTACTTGCTTTGGATGATCTTCTTGCCGAGTATGGCCAGGGAATTTTGGAAATTGTTCCAGAAGCAGATTTAAAGTGCGATACAATTAATGGCTCTATTTATGGCGTGCCTAATAACAAGGATAAGGCAGAAGGCTTTGGCCTGGCTATGCGCACCGATATGCTGGAGGCTACGGGCTATGACATTTCCCAAATTAAGACCGAAGACGACCTTACAGGACTGTTTGAGGCGGTTAAGGAAAAATATCCAGACACCTATCCCCTTGTTTCGGATAATGGCCAGATGGGTTATTTGATGATGTATAAGGATGAGCTGGGCGGCGATTTTGGTATTCTTGAAAATTGCCTTGATGAAAATGACACCGAGGTCGTGAACCTTTTTGAAACCGACTCCTATAAGGAAACGGTACAGCGCCGGTATGACTGGGCGCAGAAGGGCTACATTATGCCTGACGCGGCAACCAACACTCAAAATGCTTATGACCTTATGGCGACAGGAAAGGGATTTTCATATTTCTGTAATACAAAGCCGGGGATAGAGCAGGAATGGACACGTAAAGTCGGCACCGATATTACGGTCATTGAGCTGATTGAGCCTTACCGCACATCAACCACTGGAATGAACACATGGTTTATTGCCCATAACAGCGAGCAGCCGGAGCGGGCGATGGAGGTACTCAATGAAATGTATACGAACTCGGAGCTTTCCAACCTTCTGATTAATGGGCTTGAAGGCGAGCACTATATGTTAGATACAGAAAAAGGCGTTTTAACCTATCCAGAGGGTGTGGACGCGGCAAACACAAGCTACAGCAGCGTTGCCTGGGTATGGCCTAATGAACTGATCAGTACGCCGTGGGAGGCCGACGGCGCGGACATTTGGGAGCAGACGGATACCTTTAACCAATCAGCAAAGCTTAGTACGGCTTTTGGTTTTGTGTGGGATAATTCCAATGTGATTAATGAGATTACAGCCTGCAATAACGTGACGGCAAAATACTTAAATGCTTTAAACTGTGGTTCGCTCAATCCAGACGACGCGCTTCCTAAAATGATTAAGGATTTAGAGGACGCAGGCATTGACAAGATTATTCAGGAAAAACAAACACAGCTTAATGCGTGGATGGAAAGCGGGAAATAAATGATGCGAAGATTGCTAAAAAAGCTTAAACGATATTGGCCCCTCTATGTGATGCTTCTTCCGGGCACAGCGTATCTTGTCATTAATAATTATTTACCCATGGCTGGGATCGTGGTCGCTTTTAAGCAGTTTAATTATCAGAAGGGAATTTTGGGGAGCCCATGGAACGGCATTAAAAATTTTGAGTTTCTTTTTAAAACAAGGGACGCATGGACGATCACAAGAAATACTCTGGGGTATAATTTGATATTTATTATACTTGGAACAGTTATCGCTATTGCAGTAGCAATTTTGCTGAGCGAGCTGACGTCGGACCGGAGCAAAAAGGTTTATCAGACATGCCTGCTTATACCTTTTATTATTTCCATTGTTGTTGTAAGCTATATTGTCTATGGTTTCTTTTCCACAGAGTCCGGTTTTGTCAATAAGCTGCTGGAGCACATGGGGAAGGACCGGGTATCGTGGTATTCGGACCCGGCCTGGTGGCCTTTAATTTTGGTTACTGTCAATATATGGAAAAATCTTGGATATAATATGGTTTTGTATTATGCAACACTGGTTGGCATCGACCCGTCCTGCAATGAAGCGGCCATTGTGGACGGGGCGACCCGCTGGCAGAGAATATGGTATATTACCCTGCCGTTTTTAAGGCCGACCATATGCATACTGACGCTGATGTCGATTTCTAAAATTTTTTATTCAGATTTCGGATTATTTTATCAGGTGCCAATGAACAGCGGGCCGCTGATTGATGTGACAAATACGATTGATACCTACGTTTACCGGGGGCTTATGGAAACAAATAATCTGGGAATGTCTGCGGCGGCAGGCTTTTATCAGTCAACGGTCGGCTTCATTCTCGTTTTTGCGGCCAATGCGGTTGTCAAAAAATTCAGCGAAGACAGCGCGTTATTTTGAGAGGAGCGGTGAAAAATGAAACGAAAAATATTTCAAGGCAGTGTCCATTGCCTGATGATTGTTCTTGTAATTTTTTGCCTGCTTCCGGTGCTAATGCTTTTTTCTTCGTCACTGACCGGGGAAGCACAGCTCATAAAAAACGGATATTCATTTATCCCCAGCGCCTTAGATGTCAGCGCCTATAAATATATCCTTATCGATTCGCCGGGGCTTGTCCGGGGATACGGCATTTCCCTGCTGGTAACAGGACTTGGCACTCTTGTGAATTTGACGTTTACAATGCTTTTTGCCTATCCGCTGTCAAGAAAAGACTTGCCGGGCAGGAAATTTATATCCTTTTTCTTATTTTTTACAATGCTGTTTAATGGCGGGCTTGTTCCTACATATATTATGTGGACACAGACATTTCATATTAAGAATACATTATTTGCCTATCTTGTACCTAATTTGCTGATGTCTGCATTTTATGTGATTATGACACGGACTTATTTGACGACGAATATACCAAAGGAAATGATCGAAGCGGCGAAGATGGACGGCGCAGGAGAATTTCGGGTGCTTGGCCGGATCATTCTTCCGATGTCAAAGCCGATTCTTTCGACAATCGGTCTTCTTGTCGGGCTTGCCTATTGGAATGACTGGCTCAATGGTTTATACTATATTAATAAAGACGCCTTATATAGCATTCAGGTATTACTTAATAAAATGCTCCTGGACACCCAGTTTCTTATGAGCAGCGCCAGTCAGGGGCTGAATATTGATACAACGGCGATACCATCCACAGGAATAAAAATGGCGATTGCTGTGATGGGTATTTTACCGGTGCTGGTGATTTATCCGTTCCTGCAAAAATATTTAGTTAAGGGGATTACGATTGGCGCTGTAAAAGGATAGAGGAGGAACAGATGATTTACGGTTTTTTACACAGGAAGGAACAAAAAATTGTCAATGGCCGGGATGAAGAAATTATTTTAAGGGGCTGGGGCCTTGGTAACTGGCTGCTTGCGGAAGGCTATATGTGGCAATGCACAAGTCCGAGGTTTGACCGGCAAAGACGTATCGAACAGGTGGTTGAACAATTAACAGGAAAAGAATTTGCATATTGGTTTTGGAAGAGATTTCAGGAAAATTATATCCGACGGGAGGATATTCAGGCAATGCGCAGGCTGGGGTACAATTCGGTGCGTATCCCATTCCACTACAAGGTTTTTATAGAAGAAGGGCCGGGGCTTCATTGGAAGGAGGAGGGCTTTGCCCTCCTTGACCGGTGCCTGGACTGGTGCGAGGAGGAAGGCTTATATGCGTTTTTAGACCTCCATGGGGCGCCGGGGGGCCAGACGGGTTCTAATATTGATGATTCCGTGGACAATGTTCCCCGGCTGTTTATTGATACGGAGTGCAGGACGGCTGCCATAGAGCTTTGGAAAAAGCTGGCGCGCCGGTATGCCGGCAGGGAGGTCGTGGGCGGCTACGATCTGCTGAATGAGCCGATTGTTCCGGCAAATGCGGGAAACGGCGATTTTGACTGGCTTATTCCGGAATTAAAGCAGTTTTACAGAGAAACTGTCCGGGAAATAAGACGTGTGGATAAAAACCATCTCTTGTCCATTGAAGGCCCTCACTGGGCGACGGATGTCAGTATTTTTGATGAGCTTTATGATGAAAATATGGTTCTTCATTTTCACCGTTACGCAGAACCGCCGGAAATTGCCTGCCTTGAACCGTATATAAAAACCGGACGTAAGTTGGGGGTTCCTCTTTGGATGGGAGAAACCGGAGAAAATACCAATGCCTGGTATGCGGCCTTATATCCTCTGGCCGAGAGTCTTGGCATTGGATATAATTTATGGCCGTGGAAGAAAATGGACTGTACAAATTCCCCTTGCTCCATTAAGCGCCCAAAGGGCTGGGAAGAAATCCTTTCCTATATTGAAGGAGGTCCTCATCCGGGGTATGCAAGATCCGCCGGGATTTTTTGCGAGTATTTAGAAAATATGAAATACGAAAATTGTATTTATAATGAGGCTGTGACCCACCATGTATTTCGGCGTCCTCCATTTTCTTTACAGGCGGTGGACTTTGACTGCGTGGTACCGGAGCTGGCTTTTGACAACGCGTTGCCGGAGAAGAGTGTCGACAGCGCGGCATTGGAACAGAGCTTTGACAGCGTGGAACAGACGCCGGATTTGAGCAAAATGGCGAGAACCGGCGATAGGAGCGAAGCTGACGCCTTTTACGGTAATCTATCAGACTACCGCCGCCGCTGTGGCATGGAAGTCATTGAACAATATAAAAAACAGAAACGCCGCTTTGCTTTTGACTGTGGGTGGGAACGCTTTGCGCTGGTTTTACATCCGGGCAATGAGGTTGCTTACACTTTTGATACGGCAGGCCTGCCGTCAGAAAAGATAAAGCTCACCATAGCATATGAAGCAAAAAAACAGGCTCGCCTGGCGGCAGGAGGGGATGTAAAGGAACTGGAGGATATCGTTTTGCAAGCCGGAGAGGGAAGCTGTGATGTAGTTTTGGCAGTGCCTAAAGATTCCGGCAAATGCAGGTTCTTGCTTCAGACGATTGAAGGCTTTGTGGTGTTAAAGACAATCGACTGGAAGATTTGTTAGTATGACGGTTTTTAAATCCATGGATATATGAGGGTAAATGTTTAGTTTGCAAGGGGCAAGAAGGCTGTGTGCAGACAGTACAGGCGGAGCGAGTGATTCTCGTGCGCCCTGTGGGAAATCACAGGGCGTAACTATTCTGTGTATCGCCGCAGGGGAGTTTTTGCGGCGGGTTTTTCATGCCCGTCGGCTGTTTTTCCCCAGTTTGGCTCGTTGCTTCGCGCAAAAGGAACCTGCTCACTCCTGAATCACTGTCAGGCCTGGCTAATCAGCGGGTGATTAGCCAGGCTGTGAACAGTAACTAATAGTTACAAAAAATAGAAAAAATTTGAAAAAAGGTGTTGACATATGCAAAATAAGATGATATTATATGGAAGCTGTCTGCGAGAGATGGCAAACAAAAGAATCTCTTGAAAAAAGAAATTCAAAAAAATAAAAAAAGTACTTGACAAAAACTGGCAAGTGTGATAATCTATTAAAGCTGCTTGAGAGAGCAGTAAAAATGAAAACAGAACATTGATAATTAAACAATAAAACAATCCCGAAAATTCCAAAAGCTGTCAGTCAGAAGACTGGCGGGAGAGAATTTTTAAGAACAAAAACCAAAGTAAAGAACAGGAATGATAACAGCTAGTTGTTGTTCTGGTTCAGAATCAAATGCGATGAAGCAAGGGAACATCCTTCTACTAGGCTCGGAAAACCTCGCCAAGTATCAGGATGTCGGTTTCGACTAAGTTCGAAAAGGCCTCGCTAAGTCGAAGACTCGAACATGAGAGTTTGATCCTGGCTCAGGATGAACGCTGGCGGCGTGCTTAACACATGCAAGTCGAACGAAGCGGTCTGG
>JAGZDD010000060.1 GCA_018369015.1 Clostridiales bacterium
GAAAAGGGGGCCTTTTCCGGAGCAAACGCCAAGGGAAAGCCAGGGCTTTTTGAACTGGCTAACCACGGTACGCTCATGCTCGATGAAATTGGAGATATGCCTATGGATTTACAGGTTAAGCTTCTTCGGGCCATTCAGTCGCAGGAAATTACCCGTATTGGAGGTACGGCTCCGATAAAGCTTGATATCCGTTTTCTTGCACTGACAAACTCCAATCTAAAAGAAAAAATTAAAGAAGGAAGTTTTCGCCAGGATCTCTACTATCGCCTTAACGTCATTCCGATTTACGTTCCTCCGCTTCGTGAACGCATTGTAGACCTGGAAGCATTATGCGAATTTTTCATTGAGAAGTTTAGCACAAAATACGAATGTCCTTTCCATCTCACCTCCCGTCAGATGGAGTTTCTTAAGCATTATGAATGGCCGGGCAATATCCGCGAACTGGAAAATATCATTGAATACCTTGTTCTTTGCAGTGCCGGTATTGGCCAGGTGGACGACAGCGTTCTTTCCGGCCTCTTAAATATCTCCTGTCCCCAGGAGGCTCTCCCAGATGAAGGCGGCGGCTTTGCCTCCGCAGTCGCCGCCTTTGAAAAGGATCTTCTGGAACGGACGCTGAGAAATTCCCACTCTCTGCGTGATGCAGGGCAAAAGCTTGGAATCAATGCTTCGACCATTTCACGAAAAATTAAACAATATAATATTGAATATCCCAAACAGACAAATATTCCGTAACAGCTCACCTATAAATAAATCCCTGGCAGTGCACCGTATATTTTGGTGCGCCTGCCAGGGATTTATTATTTTCCAAAGCGCGCGTCTGAGGCGGCCATAACCATTTCTTCCCAGCTATTAAAGCGGGTGCTTTCTTTTACAAAATTATCCATAAGAAGTCTTGCATATACCATATGATCACTGTTCCAATTTGTAATCACAGCGCTGGAATACTGAAAGCCTTCAAAATTTGTAAAATTTGTATTTGCCTGCATAAATTCATCAGTAAAAATGGTTTTTAGCAGCTTTTTGAATTTTTCATCCGCCTCAATGCGTACATATCCGTCGTCCATGAGCTTTTGTCCTTTCCTTATGTTTGCTCTAGGCCTTATGCTTTATTTTTCCTCCGGATGCTCTTCATAATATTTTTCAGCAGCCTTGAATACATAATCACGCCATACAGCCGCGTCTCTGGCCATACATGGACGGATAATTTCCTCCTCCTGGTCGCCCATTCCATTGATGACCTCTTTTCTCTGAACGGTCAGATAAAGCGCCGGCTCGTTTGGAGGGCAGCCAAGAATCCAGTATGCATTTGGATGATCTTTTAAATATTTTCTCGTGCAGTTTCCATGCAGTACAATCTTCTCATCAGGAATATCCTTTGGAATTTCATTTTTTCCGCCAATCACAATAGTCATTCCTGCATTCTTGTCATATTCGTTAACAGCCTTAAGCTCCTCCATATTAATGGCAAGAAGCGCCTGGCAGCTTGAACATGCGCCCTCGCAGCGCACATCATATTCCGGCCAGCGGGTACTCATATCCCCGATATATGGAATCCACATTTTCTTATAACATTCTTCGATAGTATTTCCCACAACCTCAATCTGATCCATAGAATAATTTCCGAGCCCTGTTTCCTCTGCAACCTTGAAATAATCTACGCAGGTTGTGTCAATGCCTGTCACCTCGCAGGCTACACGGTCAATAGCCACGGGATCTTTAGAACCAAGGATCATATTTGTGTCAATAGGAACTGGCATATGAGGGCTGTAGCCGCTGGCAGCATGCATAGCGTCCATAATATTGACATCCGCACGGCAGGCAGACCATACATCCATCATTGCCATTGTAAGGTTCTGCTGGTGCATTTGCATATGTACCTTATCCTGAACAACGCCTTTAATATTTTTCAGCGCTCCTGAAAATACCATGCTGGCATGAGCCTTTAAAATCGGAAGGTTGATTAAATGATCTGCTTCAAGCAGGAACTTTGGTAAAAGCACATGGTCGATATTTGAACGGTAGCCGCGGACAGCGATGTTGACAAGTTCTTTGTCACGCTTAATATCTTTAAGCTCTACGCCTTCCTCGTTAGCGACAGCTTCAATACCGCTGACCTTAAAGCATTCCATTGTATCGCAGCCAATCGCCGCAGCCTCAGCAACAATAATACGTTTTGGATTTGCTTTTTTTACTTCACGGATCACGGCGCGCACAACCTCAGGGTTGGTACACACGGAAGTTTCCGGCGGCTCCGCATGGCCTGCATTAGGCTTTAACACAACTGTAGAGCCTTTTCTGATCACATTTTCTACACCGCCCATAAGGTCAAATACCCGTGTCACATTTTCCTGAATATCTGTGCCTTTGGCCAGTGCAACTAAAGATTTTTTTGCCATTTCATTATCCTCCTTTTATCCAATAGCCAGGTCAAACATTGCCTGAATATCTTTTTCGTAAAATTTTTCATAGTTTTCACCGATAAAACTTTTATCGGCCATAAGCGCCCGGGCCAGCCGTTTGCTGTCCGCCGCTTTAACCCCGGCCTCTCTTAATGTTACGGGAAGCCCGCAGTTACAGATAAATTGCTGAAATCTGGAAATTCCCTCCTGTGCTGCGTTATACGCATCTTTTCCGGTATTCTCCACATTCCACACATTTTTTGCGAAACCGGCAATGTCTTCGGGATGTTTTATCATCACATATTTACACCAGGCAGGCATAAGTACCGCCAAAGCCATACCGTGAGCCATCCCAAAAGAAGCCGTAAGAATATGAGACATCGCATGGCATACATAAACGCCTTCCTTGCCAATCATATCGCTGTGAGCCATCGTCGCCGTCCACATAAGCTGGCTTCGTGCTTCATAGCTGTCCGGGTGTTCCAAGGCTTTGGGCAATTCCTCAATCACGGTTTTCATTATGCTCTCACATAAATAATTGCGCAGCGTTCCTTTTTGTTCTGCGTGAAAATACCGCTCAAAGGCATGCGAAAAAGCATCCATAGCACCGATTGCCGTCTGTTTTTTTGAAACAGAAAATGTAAGCTTTGGATTTAGCAGGGCAAATACCGGAGCCGTTAAAGCGCAGGTAAGCGCCGCCTTCTTTCCGCTGACGTCATTTCGTATCACGGAAACGTTATTCGCTTCGCTGGCCGTTGCGGCCATTGTAAGGACAACCCCTAAAGGCAGCGCAGCCTCCGGTATTTTCTTCCCTTCATATATATCCCATAGTTCTCCCGGATATTTGCAGGCAAGACATACCGCCTTTGCAGCGTCAATAACGCTTCCGCCGCCCACAGCAATAATTAAATCTGCGCCAAAAGCAGCCGCTTCTTTAGCCGCCTTTTTAACCTCTGACAGAAGTGGATTTGGCGTAATACCGCCAAAAAGCCGGTAAGCAACGCCATGCTTTTCCAGGTTTTCTGTAAGCTCCCTCATCAGGCCACTGTCAATAACCCTTAAGCTTCCATACATAAGCAACGCCCTGCGCCCAAATGCGGCAGACATTTCCCCGACACGGCTCTGGGCATTTCGCCCGAAAATAATTTTTGTCGGAAGGGAAAACTCGAAGTCTTTCATAAATCTCAGTTCTCCATCGTGCAGTTTTCAATAATCACTGCTGTTCCCATACCTCCGCCGGCGCAAAGTGTCGCAACGCCATAGCGCACGTTTTGGCGCTTCATCTCATACATAAGAGTGACAACAATTCTTGAACCCGTGGCTCCCACAGGATGTCCTAATGAAATACCGCCGCCATTAACATTCAAACGATCGGACGGGATTCCAAGGGCCTTCTGGCAGGCCAGGCATTGGGAAGCGAAAGCTTCATTAATTTCAAAGAGCTGAATATCTTCAATGGAAAGCCCAGCCTTTGAAAGCGCTTTTTGTGTTGCGCTAATCGGCCCGATTCCCATAAGCTCAGGCTCAACGCCTGTCGTTGCCGTCGCGGTAATACGGGCCAGTATTGGAAGGCCCAGGGCTTTGGCCTTTTCTTCTTCCATAAGAAGAACGCCGGAAGCCGCATCATTCATTCCTGAGGCATTTCCCGCAGTCACCTTACCATCTTCTTTAAAGGCCGGGCGAAGCTTCTTTAATGCTTCAAGAGACGCATCTCTGCGGGGATATTCATCCACACTGTAAACTGTTTCGCCTTTGCGTGTTTTCACAGTCATTGGAATAATTTCATCATCAAATTTATGGGCATCGATGGCAGCCACAGCCCGCTTTTGAGAACTAAGAGCATATTCATCCATTTCTTCCCGGCTAATCCCATATTTGTCTGCAACATTTTCAGCCGTAATTCCCATTGCCGGGCCTACGCCAAGGTTTGTCAGAGAATCCCACATAGAATCTCTCATTTCCATATTTCCATATTTTTGTCCATATCTGGCATTAAATACCATATGGGGGGCGGTACTCATACTGTCTGCGCCTCCTGCCATAATGCAGTCCGCTTCCCCGGCTTTAATCTGATAATATCCCATCTGGATTGCAGACATGGATGAAGTACAATTCCTATGGATCGTAATTCCCGGAACACTCACAGGCAGCCCTGCCTTTACCGCAGCAACACGGGCAAGATTATTTTCTTTATAGGTTCTTTGATAATTACAGCCCCAAATAACATCGTCAATTATTGCCGGATCAACGCCTGAGCGCTCTACAAGTCCGGAAATCACAGGAATTGATAAATCCAGAGCGGTCAGGGTTTTAAATTGTCCTCCCATTGTTCCGATAGGCGTGCGGCAGCCTGCAACTATAACAACATTTCTCAACTTCATTCACCTCACTATATTTGTACAGCCTGGACAAGCCGGGGCAAAACATCCGCCGTTCTGCCCGTGCTGTGTCCAAACCTTTTACAGCGCTTACAGACGGCCAAGTGCCCGGGCCACCTTGATAAGCCCTTCTGTCAATTCTTCATTCGCTTTCTTTACGCTTTCCTCGCTCCATTCCTCAAGGCCCTTTAAAGTTTTAAACCCAAGGTTCCCTTTTTCAATATTTTCGGTGAGAAGCCTGGAAGGCTGCGTAGAATTTTCCAAATGCGGGAATAAATATTTATGGATATTATAAGTCAGATCCAAGCCGCCCATGTCCATGACTTCCACAGGAGCGCAAATACCTAATCGCATACCGAAACCATATTTAATCGCATCATCCACATCCTTTGGATCAGCAATATCATTTTCAATAATCGACAAGGCTTCGCGGAATAATGCGTGCTGCATACGGTTTGCAAGAAAGCCAGGCACATCTTTTTTTACAATAACCGGTTTCTTTCCAGCCTCTGCAAGAAGATTATAGGTTGCCTGTACAATCTCGTCCGACACATATTTTGTCTTAATAACCTCAACAAGAGGAACAAGATAGGCCGGATTCCAATAATGGGTTCCGATAATTCTTTCTTTGTGGACAGACTTCTCTGCAATTTCTGTAACCGCAATCGCAGAGGTATTTGTTGCCAAAATTGTTTTTTCAGGGAAAATACTGTCCATTTTTGCAAAGTATTCCTGTTTAACTTCAAGCTTTTCGACAATACATTCAAAAACAATATCTGCAAAATCTGCAACATCTTCAATTTCATCCACAAAGCCGATCCGGCCAAGAATTGCAGGAATTTCTTCAGCCTTCAGGGCATCATTGTCTGCTAAAACCTGAAGATTGCCTTTAAGGACAGCCCGGGCATCATAACGGGTTTTATCATCGTAAACATAAATAACCTTTACTTCGTAACCTTTTGTGGCAAAAAGCTGGGCAATCCCAAGGCCCATCTTTCCTGCCCCCAAGACGGCAACTCTTTTTTTTGCTTCCATAAAATTGACACTCCCTTATATATTTCACTTAATATATTTCTCAATATATTTAATTAGCAAATTCCGTGCCACATTTTAAAAAAATTCGATTTTGCCAAGTAAACGTTTATATTGCAATACGTTTATTTCTTAGTAACTATTCAGCCATGTGGCCAGGGAGGGCAAACTTTGGCGCAAAATGTCCGCTGTGCGCAGCTCCACTACGCCAAAAAGGAAACCATAACTGCTCACCTATCTGAACAATTACAGTTCCCTTTTGTTGCATCCTTGCATGGAGTGTTGCGTCCAAAGCGTATAAGGCTAATTATCTTCTTTTGTAGATAAAGGTTTTAAGCGGGGATGTTCTGAATGTATGGAGTAAAACGGTGTTTTTGTGCCGACCTTTTCAAATGGGATCAGTCGCCGAAACTTTCCTTCCGCTTCCGCCTTTCCAAGAACGGTACAAAATAACTCAGAGCCATGGTCCTTCCCCACAGGCGCAGCTTCCTCATAAGGAACCTCCGGATGGATAGCTCCCACAGGACAAAGCATTTCACAGTAGGTACATCCGTGCCGGTTGTCACAGCAATCCCCAAGGTTCCCATATTTTTGCGGATCACTACCATAATCATTATATTTCATCGGACAGTTATCTATACAAATCCGGCATTTCGGATACAGACATTTTTCTTTATCCCTGACAAGCCGTCCATGGACATTGTGAAAACCGCCCAAATGCTCAATGGCCGCATTAGCGTGCATTGGCATCATATCAGGCTTAGGGTCTTCCGGAAATTTTACATTTTCCCCACGCAGCACTGCGGCAGCCATCCTCCCCATACGGCTCCCAAAATCCATAGCATCGCTAAGATCCTTTTCATCGGGATGTCCATAAGTATAATAAGGCTCGGGAAAAATCTGAATCGAACAATTCCCATACCATTTATCCCATCCCAAAACCTTAAATCCAGCGCGCTTAAGCCTTGGAATCACTAAAGGAAAGTACAGATCCGGCATCGTTGCGTGGGTACAAAAGGAGAATACCAGCTTTCCGTTCTGGTCGGGCAGGCTTTCTACAAATAATCTCATATTCGGCGGCATTTCATACCACACAGGCGTACCTATTCCAATCAGATCATAGCCTTCCAAATCCTCTGCTCTTGTATATTTTAGCAGAGAGACCTTGGTTTCCCACCCTTCAGCATTCAGCCCGTCACGAATTTTTCGGGCAGCCTTTTGAGTATTCCCGGTTTGAGAGTAATAAATAATCAGCGCCTTCATTTTCCATAACTCCCTTCTTTGAATATCACTAGTAATTGCTTTACATTTTATCAATTTATATAACTTATATTTGCTGCAAGGCCATGCCGGCGGGATTTCACTTTGCTGCGTTTTGCCGGGGCTTGCGCCGTATGTCTATATGGCTAAAAGGCCCCCTGGCAAACCAAGGGCTTGCCAGGGGGCCTTTTAGCCATACCCTACGTTTTCTCTGCAAAGCTATGTCAGTAAAACTTCGCTTTGCTGTGTTTGCTGCGGGCTGCGCCCTATATTTGTATGGATAAGAAAGCTACGGCAAACCTTCGGCTTGCCGTAGCTTTTTATCCATACAGATGCATGGCTTTAGGTTTTCACATTATTCGATGATTGTAGCAACACGGCCTGATCCAACTGTACGGCCACCTTCGCGGATAGCGAATGTAAGACCCTGCTCCATAGCGATTGGATGGATCAGTTCGATTGTCATTTCTACATTATCGCCAGGCATGCACATTTCTGTACCTTCTGGAAGGTTAATTTCGCCTGTGATGTCTGTTGTTCTGAAATAGAACTGAGGTCTGTATTTGTTGAAGAAAGGTGTATGACGGCCACCTTCATCTTTTGTTAATACGTAAACCTGAGCTGTGAATTTCTTGTGAGGATGTACTGTACCTGGTTTAGCAAGAACCTGTCCTCTTTCGATTTCGTTTCTCTGAACACCACGAAGTAAGCAGCCAATGTTATCACCAGCCTGAGCTTCATCGAGGAGTTTACGGAACATTTCGATACCAGTTACAACAACCTTACGTGTTTCTTCCTTAACGCCTACGATTTCAACTTCTTCGGAAATATGAAGAACACCACGCTCTACTCTACCTGTAGCAACTGTACCACGGCCTGTGATAGAGAATACGTCCTCGACTGGCATAAGGAAAGGCTTGTCTGTTTCACGCTGAGGATCTGGAATATAGGAATCAACTGTTGCCATAAGTTCCATGATCTTGTCGCCCCATTCGCTGTTAGGATCTTCAAGAGCCTTAAGAGCGGAACCTTTGATGATCGGGCAATCTGTGAATTCATACTCTTCAAGAACTTCTGTGATTTCCATTTCTACTAATTCAAGAAGCTCTTCATCGTCTACCATATCGCACTTATTCATAAATACTACGATATAAGGTACACCTACCTGACGGGAAAGAAGGATGTGCTCTTTTGTCTGAGCCATAACACCGTCAGTAGCAGCAACTACAAGGATAGCGCCGTCCATCTGAGCAGCACCTGTGATCATGTTCTTAACGTAGTCAGCATGGCCCGGGCAGTCAACGTGTGCATAGTGACGGTTTTCTGTCTGGTACTCAACGTGAGCTGTAGAAATTGTGATACCACGTTCTCTTTCTTCCGGAGCTTTATCGATATTTTCAAAGTCTACCTTTGCATTGCCCGGAACTCTTTCTGCTAATACCTTTGTGATAGCAGCTGTTAAAGTTGTTTTGCCATGGTCAACGTGACCAATGGTACCAATATTACAATGTGGTTTGCTTCTGTCAAACTTAGCTTTTGCCATTTTAAAAGTCCTCCTTAATATAATTACCCCATAGGCAAGGGCACAATGAATGATTTAAAATTCGCCTAGCTAAAACTAATTATATTGCATTTTAGCATGATATTCAAGCCTGTTTTTAATTATTTTAAACCTGTGCCGTAACAGTTCAGCCATGCTGAACTGTTACCTGCAAAAATCCATTAAAAATCGCCTGCGGCGATAGGATTTTTGCACTCCTGTTTCACTTTCTGACGGTCAGCGCAGCAAGTGCGCAGACCTGCTGAACTATTCCCCTGCGCCGACGCTTTGTGTTTACTTCTCACTCTGCACCGGGCAGAAAAAATCATTATCGATTATTTACTTTTTGCGGCAATAACTTTTTCCTGAACAGACTTTGGAACTGGCTCATATTTCTCGAAGAACATAGAGTAGTTACCACGGCCCTGTGTCTTAGAACGAAGGTCTGTAGAATATCCAAACATTTCAGCAAGAGGAACATAAGCTCTAACCATCTTGCCGCCGCCAATATCATCCATACCTTCGATGCGGCCGCGACGGGAGTTAATATCGCCGATAACATCGCCCATATATTCTTCCGGCATAGTTACTTCAACCTTCATAATCGGCTCAAGTAAAATAGCGCCAGCCTTATTCATAGCATCCTTAAACGCAAGGGAACCTGCAATGTGGAATGCCATTTCAGAAGAGTCGACTTCATGGTAAGAACCGTCGTATACCGTAGCGTGAACACCCAATACAGGGAACCCGCCGATAATACCGGCCCTTGATGCCTCTTCGATACCTTCGCCAACGGCTGGGATATATTCCTTAGGAATAGCACCGCCGACAACCTCGGAATCAAATTTGAATGTTTCTTCACCATTAGGATCCATCGGCTCAAAACGTACTTTACAATGACCGTACTGGCCGCGTCCGCCGGACTGTTTTGCATACTTGCTGTCAACTTCAACAGTTTTGGTGAATGTTTCTTTGTAAGCAACCTGAGGAGCACCTACATTTGCTTCCACTTTAAATTCACGGAGCAGACGGTCAACAATAATCTCAAGGTGAAGTTCACCCATACCTGCGATAATTGTCTGTCCTGTTTCAGAATCTGTATGAGCTTTAAATGTCGGGTCTTCTTCAGCAAGTTTTGCCAAAGCTTCACCCATCTTGCCCTGGCCGGCTTTGGTCTTAGGCTCGATCGCAAGCTCAATAACAGGCTCTGGGAATTCCATGGATTCAAGAATTACCGGGTGCTGCTCATCACAGATTGTATCGCCGGTTGTTGTGATTTTGAAACCAACAGCAGCAGCAATATCACCGGAATATACTTTATCAAGCTCAGAACGCTTATTTGCATGCATCTGAAGGATACGTCCAACACGTTCTTTCTTGTCTTTTGTTGAGTTGTACACATAGGAACCGGAGTTCATTGTACCGGAATAAACTCTGAAGAATGCCAGCTTACCAACAAATGGGTCTGTCATAATCTTGAATGCCAGAGCAGAGAAAGGCTCCTCATCCGAAGAATGTCTTTCCACTTCATTGCCATCCATGTCCACACCTTTAATCGCCGGAACGTCCACTGGAGAAGGCATAAACTCAATGATTGCATCAAGAAGCTTCTGAACACCCTTATTTCTGTACGCTGTACCACAGCATACAGGAACAGCCTTGCACTCGCAGGTTGCTTTTCTTAAAGCGGCCTTGAGAGCGTCGTTTGATGGTTCTTCACCTTCAAGATATTCCATCATTAAATCATCGTCAAGCTCGCAGATTTTTTCTACAAGCTCTGTACGGTAAAGCTCTGCATCATCCTTCATATCTTCAGGAATATCAACAACAGAAATATCGTCGCCTTTTTCATCATTATAGATGTAGGCCTTCATTTCAAACAGGTCGATAATCCCCTTAAATTCATCTTCCTTACCGATTGGCAACTGAATACAAATTGCATTTTTACCTAATCTTGTTTTGATCTGTTCTACTGCACCGTAGAAGTTTGCACCCAGAATGTCCATCTTATTAATGAAAGCCATACGGGGTACATTGTATGTGTCAGCCTGACGCCATACATTTTCAGACTGTGGTTCCACACCGCCCTTCGCACAAAAGACACCGACAGCGCCGTCGAGCACACGAAGTGAACGCTCAACCTCTACTGTAAAGTCAACGTGACCCGGGGTATCAATAATATTGATACGATGTTCCAGAGCACCTGGCTTCGGCTTGCAGTTTTCCTGCAGTGTCCAGTGGCATGTTGTGGCAGCGGAAGTGATCGTGATACCTCTTTCCTGCTCCTGCTCCATCCAGTCCATGGTTGCAGTACCTTCGTGAGTATCACCAATCTTATAATTTACACCGGTATAATAAAGAATACGCTCTGTCGTGGTTGTTTTACCAGCGTCAATATGCGCCATAATACCGATGTTTCTGGTTCTCTCTAATGGATATTCTCTTCCAGCCAAGGATAATTCCTCCTTAATATCACTTACGAAGCTAAAAGGCAGCTCTTATACAAATTACCATCTGTAATGCGCAAATGCCTTGTTTGCTTCTGCCATTTTGTGCATGTCTTCTTTTCTCTTAACCGCAGAGCCGGTATTATTAGCGGCATCCATGATTTCATTTGCAAGTCTTTCTTCCATTGTCTTTTCACCGCGCTTGCGGGAGAACAATGTCAGCCAGCGAAGAGCCAGGGCCTGTCTTCTGTCAGCTCTTACTTCGATTGGCACCTGATATGTTGCACCACCGATACGTCTTGCTTTAACCTCAAGAACTGGCATAAGATTGTTCATAGCTTCTTCAAATACTTCCAGAGCTTCCTTGCCAGTCTTGGCAGCCACTCTATCAAATGCGCCGTAAACGATCCTCTGAGCAACACCCTTCTTACCGTCTAACATAATGTTGTTGATAAGCTTTGTGACAATCTTGCTGTTGTAGATCGGATCGGCTAATACGTCTCTTTTCTGGATATGTCCTTTTCTTGGCACGTTACTTCCCTCCTTAATAATTTGATTAAATCATCGGTACTCACAAAGCACATCCCTGTGCCTTATATGTGTTCGCGCTCGAATTGCTATTTATATTAAACCTGCAACCATTTTGTTACTTTGGTAAAATAATGCTACATTCGTCGCAAATAGTACAAACTGAAAACAATTATTTCTTAGCGTCCTTTGGTCTCTTAGCACCGTATTTGGAACGAGCCTGGCGTCTCTTTGCAACACCTGCTGTATCAAGTGTACCACGGATGATGTGGTATCTTGTACCTGGTAAGTCCTTAACACGGCCGCCGCGGATCAGCACAACGCTGTGCTCCTGTAAGTTATGTCCTTCACCCGGGATATAGCTTGTTACTTCAATACCGTTGGAAAGACGAACTCTGGCGATCTTTCTAAGAGCTGAGTTAGGCTTTTTAGGAGTAGCTGTTTTAACGGCAGTACAAACACCACGTTTCTGTGGAGAGGACATATCTGTTGTCTTCTTATGCAGAGAGTTGTAGCTCTTCTGAAGAGCCGGTGCTGTAGATTTCTTTTCTACCGTCTGTCTTCCTTTTCTTACTAACTGGTTAAATGTTGGCATTATTTTCACCTCCTGAGAAATTAGATAAACTCTGGTTGCCGAAAATGATTCATCTTCGGTAATGAGCGCACCACAAATAAACTGCCTGCGCACACTCATTGAGTATAGCAACTCTTATTTGAAATGTCAATTAGATTTTTTCCAAAAATGGGGGATTTAAACAAAAAAACTTGTTTTTTTTCACGTACTTAGCCAATTAGCCTCTTGCCAATCCTTTGACCGCTTTTTATAATAGGTGTGATTCTTACATATATATATGAGGAGGTTGTTATGGATAATCAGGCTCTAAAAATATCCAAAAAAACATTTCTGTCATCCGTAGCCATTTTACTGCTTTTGATGATTATTGCCGGAATACTGGCACTGACCTTGCCGCAGGGAAGCTACGAACGCACAATTACGGACGGCCGTGAGGTCGTCATCGCAGACTCTTACACATCGATTACGGACGGAAGCCGTCTCCCCTTTTACCGGATCTTTACCGCTCCTATTGAGGTTTTAGCCAGCGATGATGCGGTCACAATTATTGGTATTATTATCTTTATTGTACTTATCAGCGGCTCTATCGGCCTGCTCAATCAGAGCGGTATCATGTCTTACACTATGGAACGGGTCGTTGAAAAAAACAAAGAAAACCGTTACCGCCTGCTGCTGCTTATTACCTTTATTTTTATGTTCTTCGGCGCCTTTGTCGGCGTTTTTGAAGAGAGCGCTACATTAGTTCCCTTTGCCGTAGCCCTTTCTCTGGCTATGGGCTGGGATAGCCTTATCGGCCTTGGAATGAGCGTTCTTGCCGCAGGCTTCGGGTTTGCCACCGCAGTCAGTAATCCGTTTACATTAAGCATTGCCCAGCAAATGGCCGGATTACCGATTTACTCCGGCTTCCTTTTCCACCTTTTATGTTTTGTATGCGTTTATATCATTCTGGCCATTTTCCTTTACCGCTACGCAAAAAAAATCGACCGGATGCCGGAACGTTCCCTCACTTGGGGAATCGAAAGAAAAACCGAAGGCCCAAAGAAAGCTTATGACCCAGAACGTGAACAGGGATTGAAAAAAGGCATGAAAATATTTATTGCTGCAATTATCCTCGTTGTGCTTGTTGTTGTCAGCGGCGTCCTTATCCCAGCCATTGGCAGCAATGCTCTGGTCCTGATGATTCTGCCCCTGACCATCGGAAGTATTATGGCTGCAAAGGCTTCAAGATACAGCCGCCATATTGGCCGGGATTTTCTAAAGGGTATTTTAGGTATGCTTCCGGCTGTCCTTTTGATTCTCATGGCTTCCAGCATTAAGCTCATCGTTTCCAACGGTCAGATTCTTGATACAATTTTGTATTATGCGTCCGAGGCGGCAAAAAATGCAGGCAGCATTGCCTGCATTCCTGTCATATACTTATTTGTATTAATACTGAATTTCTTTATCTCCTCCGGTTCCGCCAAGGCCTTCCTTGTGATGCCTATCATTACGCCCCTTGCGGATCTTGTGGGTATCACAAGGCAGACAGCCGTCCAGGCTTATTGCTTTGGCGACGGCTTCAGCAATATTATTTATCCGACGAACCCGGTGCTCTTAATCTGCCTTGGCCTTACCGTAGTTTCTTACGGCAAATGGTTCCGCTGGACATGGAAGCTCCAGCTTTTAATTCTGGCAATGACAACGGCCTTTTTATATCTGGCCTATGGGATCGGTCTGGGGCCATTTTAATCTTCGGAAAGCGGCCGTTCCCACCACAATACCTCGGGCCAGCCATTTGTATCAAAGCTTTCCCGGATGGCTTTACTTATATATGAAAGCTTTTCTTCAATATGAGGCGCTGTAAAAAAAGCCGTTTCCGGGAAAAGCCCCATGGCCTTTTCCATAATTCTTGCCCGGTCCTCTGTTGGAAAGCTTTTGGAATACTGGTCAACGAAATAAGCGTTTTCATTATCTCCAGTTCCATTAAAAACATATTCCCACGAAGTATCTGCCGCATTTGCCCGATAGCTTTTAGCATAAGTAAAGCCATAAGGGTTTCGGGCCGACCACTCCCAATTTTCATAATTTTGATCGGCCGCGCCGGACACCTTGTAATCAATCGCATGAGTAATCTCATGGAAAATCAATGTTTTTAATTCCTTTGGCGAATCAATCGACAGGGCGATATATTGCCCTGCACTTCCACCATAAAGCCCTACGGTCGACGACAGGCTGTCATTTCCATCAGGAATAAGGCGCTTTACTAAATAAAATTTAAGTATTTCCCCATTGCTTTCCTCTAACTGCCTAAAAAACCCTTCAGGGTACTTTTTAAGCGCCTGCTCAAGAAAGATCAAAGCCCTCCTGCATTTAGCGGCGGAAAGCGCCGGCTCTGTCTGGTACCCCGAGAGCTGTTTCGGGCAATCCTGTCCGACATAAATTTCAACGCCATATTTTTCTCCCAGGGCTTTTGCCTGAGTTTTAAGGTCTTCCATAATCTCAAGGTCTTCGGAATCCGGCAAAAGATAAGCCTCCTTAAAGCTTTTCTGGCTGCGCTTAGGCTCTGCTCCTTGTATATTCCAAGCAAAAATTTTTCCAGGCTGGATATTTAAATGAAAAACAACCGTTTCATTTTCAGCGATATAACATGCATAGTCCGGGCGGGGCGAATAACCGCCATTCCCGGAGTCTAAAACAATTTCCGAAGCGGCTACCTTTTGCCCGCTTTCAAAGCTGTACACAAAACAAAGCTCCCTGGCGCCGCCATCGGCTGCGTACTGGGTATGAAAAGTCAGGAGCCGGTCATCCTCCGGCCAGGCGTAAAGATTATCATATTCCTCATAATTGTCAAAAATAAATTCCCATTTTTGATCTGGGTATAAAAAACTGCCGAAAACAGCCTGATTAAGCCCTCCAAGCATGGACACGTAAAACTGGCTGCCATCCCCTGTTAAGGTTCCAAAGCTTTCGGTTGTGGCAAGCAGCTCATTGTCTGCTGTATCAATATAATTTCGACAAACACGGATATTTTCACTGACGCCATCGCTGCCTTTCTCCATAAAGTTTCCAGAAACAACAGCTATCGTTCCGTTATTATAAATCCCCTCCAGGTAAGGCGGCGAATAAAATGGGCCGCCGGCTTCAAGGACTATTTCTTCACCAGTACTAAAATCCTGACGGATCACCTCGCCGTTCAAGTTGACATAATACAAAAAACGGTTTTCTGAATCCATGAGGGGCTGTCCGGAAATTTCCTGATTCAATGAATACTCAAAAACGACCTGAAATTCCTGGTCCAGCCATTGAAATTTATTTTCAGCGCCAATAAATACCCGAAGAAGCTCTCCGCCTTCGTCTGCCAGGCCAGGCTCCGCTTTCTTCTGATCCTGGCCAGCCTCCTCTTCCTTTGCCTCTGTTTCGCCAAAAATACCGTCCTCAATATAAATATCATCCTCATTCTCGTTTTTGGGTAACAATTCGCCCAGCAGTTCCTTATTCAATTCCTCTAAGCTATCATTCCCGGCATTACCGCTCACAGCTTTTTCCTGCTCAGGCTCGGACAGATGATTTTTTTCCTCGGGCAGATGATTTTCACTCTCTGGCAGATTGTTTTTCCTTTCAGGCAAATGATTTTCACACATTTCCAAAACAAGCCCCTGAGAATACCCCTGCTTGGTACAGCTAAGAATTTCCCCGCTTTGACTATCCATACGGCACAGCTTATGCTGGCCATCTTCCATATAATAGGCAAGCAGCTCACCGTTCCAGCTATACAGGCCCAGCAAAATACCCCCAGGCACATTAAAGTCGGTGATTTCCCCAAAGCTGCCGGGCGCCGGAATATTTTCTGTACCTTCCGCATATTGTGTACCTTCCGCATATTGTGTACCTTCCGCACATTGCGTACCTGCCCCATATTGTGCGCCTGCCCCATAAGCCGTAAAAGAATATTGAAAGCACAGCAAAGTCACAGCCGTAAAGCTTAACAAAACCCAATTTTCTTTTCTCACTTTATCTCCACCATACCAGATTGGTCTAACAAGTTACAAAATATCTTAAAACAACGCCCAGCGCGATTTTAAAGCCCTCCTCAACACTTGAAAGATCCACCCATTCCTCCCTCGTATGAGCCTGATTTCCCCGGATAACTCCAAGAGTATTCGCAGGAATCCCCATAGACAATGGAATGTTAGAATCCGTTGAATTTGCGCCAACCTGGCACTCCTCCTCTGTAAATACCTCGACAAGCGATTTATTTTCCATTGTCAGACGGTTAAGAGCTGCCTCGTCCACACCCTTCTTACATGGGCGGATTCCTTTGACTTCCACAGTAACGTCAATCCCCATTTGGCGGTAAGCCTTAATTACTGAATTAAAAAATTGCTCCATTTCCTTAAGGCATTCGTGGCTTTCTGAACGAAATTCATAAAGCATGGAAGCTTCCTGGGCAATAGAGTTGACGGTCGTTCCGCCGGTAATCGTTCCCACATTATAGGTTGTTTTTGCGGTTGTCGGAACTCTTTTTCCATAAAGCGTCTGAATCATTGAAGATAAGTAATAGATAGCATTGGCATTTCCAAAATTTCCATAGGAATGGCCGCCCTCAGTTTTTACCGTCACCTTATACCGGTGAGAGCCTACCGCGTTATTTGTCACAAAGCCTGTATATCCGTCAAAAGAGATAAATTCCCGGATACGGTTCCCGTAAGCTTCTACAACGGCACGGCTCCCCTTGAGGTTGCCAAGGCCCTCCTCACAGGCATTAGCAACAAACAGCACCCCCACCGACGGCGCCAACTTATGAGAAATAACATATTTAACACTCATAAGAAGCTGCACAAGGTTCGCCGTATCATCGCCAATGCCCGGGGCATACATTTTTCCATTCTTGATACGCAGAGGCAATTCCTCTGTGTCAGGAAATACAATATCCATATGGGCCATGATAACAACGACAGGGCCATTGCCCTCACAGCCCACAGGATAAATAACATTTTTTGCGTCATCAATGTATACCCCTTTAGCACCTGCCTCCTCCAGCCATTTCTTCACAAAGGCGGCACGTTTGTCCTCCTTATGGGAAGGCGCCGGAATCCTTCCAAGCTCTGAGAGCAGCCGGATATTTTCCGAAATATGTTCTTTGACATAAAATAACGCTTCCCCATTCAAATACTTTCCCATAACTATAAGCTCCCTTCCGTTTTTATCCCCGTTTGCAAAAGCGCCGCGCCTGCTCTAACACCCAGGCCGTATCAAGGCTTGCCTGTACAAGGGCTTCCTGCTGTTTTTTATCATTGTCCAAAAATATTTTATTCAGGCTTTGCAGTTCATAGTACCACTGATCCCCGTCTTGCTGGACGTCATAGCGCTGTTCTGTGCTGCGGGTCACAACCTTGACCGGACCGCTGGCATTGGTGCTGCCTTCCACGAGGATATAGCCGTCCTCCCCCTGGATCTGGACACTATTGGCTCCCCACGTATCTTTTGCTCCCGTACACTGACATACAAAGTCCGGGTAAACCATTATCAAAATGCCGGAGGTATCTACGCCATTCTCATACAGATTAGGATAATAAGCCACCTTCTTTGGCCGTCCAAAAAGCGCTGTAAATTCATAAATATTATAATAATTAATATCCATCAAAGCTCCACCGTAAAACTTCGGATCAAACACATTACTCACTTCGCCGGCTCTTAAAAGGTCGTAGCGGCCAGAATACTGGCTGTAGCTTCCAAGGGCAAGACGAACACGGCCGATCTTGTCCAAATTGGCTTTTATAAGAGCAAAATTCGGTGCATGGCCAATCGTTGCGGCTTCAAAAAAGAGCAAATCTTTTTCATTGGCCAAATCAAACAGTTCCTTCGACTGGTCATAAAAAGGCGTCATCGGCTTCTCACAAATCACATGTTTGCCATGTTCTAACGCCATTTTGGCCTGGCTATAATGAAGACTATTGGGGGATGCAATATAAATAATATCAATATCCCTGTCGTTCATAAGCGCCTCAAGTTCTGTATAAACCTTAGAAATGCCAAACTTCCCGGCCAGCATTTGTCCTTTTTCTAAGCTCCGGGAATAAATAGCGCTGCATTTCAGATCACTTGTCTTTTGTATATTCGTTATAATCTTTTCAACAATTTCCCCGGTTCCGATTGTTCCTATATTCATAGTGTACCACCTCCATACATAAGCATAAATCCATAATATACTGAACTTTATTTTACAGGAAATTTACTCCCATATCAAGACAGGGTGCCAAAAGAATACTTTTAGCACCCGATCTTGTTACTATTTAAGCCAGCCGGACGCTACTCCAAAAAAGTGTCCTGCATTTTTACCCCGGTTTCATTGAGCATTGCAATGAGAAGCCCATATTCAAATTCTGGAATCGGCCGGCGCTCCTCGAGAAGTATTCCCATAACGCCTTTTACATCCTGGGCATCCTGCACAGGCAGGTACATAGCCTGGGCATCGGGAAGGGTATGGGTACAGGCGCCTGCCCGGTGGTGATTCGCCACAACCCACTGGACGACCGCCTTTTCCTGGGTGTTGACACACTCCCCGAGCATATGCTCCGGCATTCCTTTGCGTGGAAATAACAGAGGTTCTTTTAGAAGCCCGTCCGCGGATACGGGATAAATAATAATCGACAGCTTCATCAGCTTCCCTACCTGGGCCGCAACCTGGTTCCACACTTCATCTTTGGACTTACAGCGGCGCAGCTTCTGGCTGTTTTCTAAAAGAATTTCCATGCGGTAAGCATTTTTGGCGTTTTCCCGGTTCTGCATCTTCATTTTCCGGGTCAGCGTTGCTGTAAAAAGCCCTACAATAAACAGCATACCAAAAGTCACCGGATACCCGGGGGCATAGGCCTCAAAGCTGTAATAGGGCGGAGTAAAGAAAAAGTTAAATGCCAATACAGCAACGAGCGATGAATAGACGGCGTAAATTCTTCGGTCCGCAATATATGACGATAATAAAATGCCGAGAATATACATCATAATAATCGTAGATTCCGGAAAATTCAAAAGGTGCATAATATAGGCGACCGCCGTTGCCACAGCCATCACTGCGGTAATCCAAAAAAGATCCAGCACAATACTTTTCCAATCCTCATCCTCGCGGCGGTGCCTTTGCTTTTTATAACGCTTCCCCTGCTGCTTCATGTCCGGGATAATATAAACATCTACGTTGGGCGCTCTGCGCGTCAGTGTTTCCAGCATTTCCGCCCTGGGCCGCCTCGAAAAAATACCATGGTTCGTCCGGCCCATAACGACCTTGGACACATTACCTACAATGGCATACTCTGCAATCTGCTGGGGAACATCTGTGCCATACACAGTGACAATCTTCGCCCCCAGGGCTTTTGCAAGCTCGAGGTTATTTTTCAGCGCCGTCTTTGTCTTTTCATCAGCATCCTGCATTTGAGGCGTTTCCACGTAAAGCCCTGTAAGCTGCGCATGGAAGGCATAGGCAAGTCTGGCGGCTGTCCTTATGACCTTAGCGCTTGACGGCGCCGCGGAAATACATGTAAGCACATGCTCCCCGGTATGGTAATCCATATTTGCCAGGGCGTTGCGCTCCTCCTCTGCAATGTGGTTCACCCGGTCCGCCGTCCGCCGAAGGGCAATTTCACGCAGAGCAATGAGCTTTTCCTTGCGGAAAAAATTTTGAAGCGCCCGTTCTGCCTGGAGGGGCTGATAAATTTTCCCCTCCTTCATGCGCTCAATCAAATCTTCAGGCTCAATATCAATAACCTCCACCTGATTGGCATGGTCGAAAACACTGTCCGGCACCCGCTCCTTTACCTCAATGTGAGTAATACTTCCCACAAGGTCATTAAGGCTCTCCAAATGCTGGATATTCATTGTCGAATATACACTAATACCAGCCCGCAAAAGCTCCTGGACATCCTGGTACCGTTTTTCGTTCCGACAGCCCTTGGCATTTGTATGGGCCAGCTCGTCCACAAGAATCAGCTTAGGCCTGCGCTTTAGCGCAGCATCCAAATCAAACTCCCGCAGGCGCACCCCTTTATATTCTACCATAAGCGGAGGGATAACCTCCAGCCCCTTAACTAAAGCCTGGGTGTCCGGGCGGGCATGGGGCTCGATATAACCGGCGACGACATCAATATTGTGTTTCATCGCCTCGTGGGCGGCCTCCAGCATTGTGTAGGTTTTGCCGGAACCGGCAGCATAGCCAAGAAAAATTTTAAGCTTTCCCCGATTTTTCTTCTTTTGTTCCTCTTCCTCGTACTGCAGTTTTTTTAAAAGCTGCTCAGGATTCGGCCGTTCATTGTCCATTTTTCAAGCCCCCTTATAATACGACTTTAAGAGGGCAGGCATACGCCCGTCCTCTTATCATCTTTTCTGACTGTTTCATACTTTTACGCAGCAGTTTAGCTATCACACCGCTTACTGCTTTACAGCCTTATCTTTTTTATTGAATAATTCCCATAGCATTGGCAATATCAATGTTGCATTTTAAAACATTGACCTTTTCCTCGCCAAAAATCCCAAGGATTTTATGCTCTGTATTATCTGCAACGATCTGTTTTACCTGATCCTCAGATAAACCGGAGTTCTTTGCAACAGTTGGAATCTGGATCTCGGCAGCCTTCGGACTAATATGTGGGTCCAGGCCGGAACCAGATGCAGTTAAAAGATCAGAAGGAATATCCTCAGCAGTCAGATCTGGATGTTCTGCAAGGAATGTATCCAGGTCTTCCTGAATACGTGCTTCCAAATCCGGATTAGAGTTACCATAGTTAAAAGTACCGGAAGAAACTCCGCCATATTCCCCATTTTCTTTCTGCTCTGCTGTATATGTGTTGTAATTTACAGAGGAAACTCTTCCGTGGAAGTAGTAATCTTCTGTGAAATCCTGTCCTACAAGAGCAGATCCAACAGCTTCTTCAATGTTTG
>JAGZDD010000061.1 GCA_018369015.1 Clostridiales bacterium
TTGCAACTTCAAAGGCATCCCATATTGCATACATAATGTTCGATACCTGTTTAGAATCTCCCAGCAGGTAAATCTCCGGGACATCAAACTCCAGATCATGATACAGGCTGTCATCTTCTTTATATCCAATGGACAAGATCACCGTATCGCATGCATAGTTCTCTATTCTTCCATCTATCTCAACGTTTACAATGCCATCTTTAAACCCCTGCACTCTCGCCTTTGTGATGACCTGCACTCCACGATAGGGAACCAGCCGTTCCAACATTTCTTTATTTGCATGACACAGTGGTCCGTTCACAGCAAGGATTTGATCCATCGCTTCCAGAATTGTGACTTGTTTTCCCTGTTCTGCAAGCCACAGAGCTGTTTCACAGCCTACCAAACCTCCGCCGACCACAACAACTTTCTCTCCACATTCTTTCTCATTATTCAGCACTTCCGCCGCAGTAACAGTATGCGCTTCATCCCCAAAAGAAAGTTTCTTCGGCACAGATCCTGTCGCAATAATGACCGCATCATATCCAGCCTTTAAAACGTCCTCTTTTGTCATTTCTCTGCCAAGCTCTACCGGAACGTCCAGCCGTTTCAACTCGTGTGTATACCAGTCTGCCAATCTGATATCATCTTCCTTGAAATCCGGTCTTCCACCGGGGATCAGATTGCCGCCAAGACGTTCTTTCTTTTCCACAAGATAGGGTCTGTGTCCACGGATCGCCAGCACTCTTGCCGCTTCGCAGCCGGCTACTCCGCCGCCTACGATCAACACTTTTTTACTGTTCAGAACAGGCTCATAAGCAGTAACACGCTCTCGTGCCGCCTGCGGATTTACTGCACAGTTGATCATAGAATATTCCTGGATCCTTCCCATGCATCCTTCTTGACAGGAAATACAAGGTCGGATTTCTTCTTGTCTTCCGGAGCGTAATTTATTAACATAATCTGGATCGGCAAGCAGGGGACGCCCAAGACTTATAATATCACAGTCACCATTTTGTACGGCTTGCGATGCCATATCCGGATCATCCATTCGTCCTGCACACAATACGGGAACATCTACGACTTCTTTTACCATTCTACAGTACTGACGGAATAATCCCTTTTCCTGATACATCGGCGGATGGTTCCACCACCATGCATCGTAAGTTCCCACATCTACATCCAATGCGTCATATCCATATTCCACAAGCAGCTTTGCTGCCTGTATTCCTTCCTCTGTATCTCTTCCTTTTTCCTCAAATTCTTCTCCCGGAAGAGCGCCTTCTCTCCAATCCTTAATCATACTTTTTAAGCTAAACCGCAATGCCACGGGAAAATCCTGGCCGCAGCGTTTCTTAATTTCTTCCACAACCTCTTTTGCAAAGCGCAGCCTGTTTTCAAGGCAGCCGCCATATTCATCATCCCTTAAATTAAACATAGAAATCGCAAACTGGTCTAAAAGATACCCTTCATGGACCGCATGGATCTCTACGCCGTCAAAGCCTGCCCTCTTGGCATTATAGGCGCCATCTCCAAAAGATTTTACAATACTGCGGATTTCCTCCACAGTCAAAGGACGGCATATTTTATCCAGCCACCGGTGAGGAATCGCAGACGGAGCCACAGGCGGGAACTCCCCAAGGTTTGTGGGAATGGTCACACGGCCAAACCCCCCGGACATCATCAAAAAAATTTTACTTCCATAAGCATGGACACGTTCGGTCATTTCCCGGGCGGTACGGATAAAATGTACGGGATTATATGTAGAATTTGGGCAGTTTGGCATACTCTGACATTCAACCTGGCAGTCAGAAAAAGTAACGCCCGTAATAATAAGCCCTGTTCCTCCTTTGGCTCGCTCTGTATAGTAATCGATCCCCCTCTGGTTAAAGCCGCCCTGGGCATCCGCAAGGCCCAAAGGACCCATAGGAGCCATGGCAAACCGGTTTTTAATTGTCACGTTTCCAATTTTTACCGGTGTAAATAAATTCTTATAATTCATGCAAACACCTCTTTCCTGGAACCTCTCAGATTTAAGCTATCTCGAAAATTCCTAAAACTTTATAAAATTATTATAAAGCATAAAAAGAGCTGCTATCTAGCAACAAGAAGGTTCCAGATAGCAACTCTTTGTTTGGGAGCCGCAGTTTATGTACCAGATCATGCCTTAGACAAATAGTCATTCATCAGGCATATCGTATATAGCTGTGAATTTTCTTTTTTATAAACACCGTAAACATCCCAGGACAGCTTCTCATAAAAAGGAACCGCCCTCATCTCTCCAAGATCTGTATCTTCAAGCATAAATTCCGGGATGACCGCAAGCCCCACCCTTTGGCGGCAAAGCCGGTTCAAAAGCTTCCCATCGGCAGTTTTAGCGACAATATCGGGCATAAAGCCCCGTGCCTGGCAGGCTCCTGTAAAGTCGTGGTAAATATGAAAGTGCTCATTCATTACAATCATTTTTTCGCCGGATAATTCATCAAGCGTTACCTGCCTGGCATCATACAGAGGATGGCCGGGGTATACAAGAAGCAGCACCTTTTTTTTCGCCAGAAGGCGGCGTTCAAAACCAGATACATGAGCATCCCCTACGACAAAACCATACTCCAGCCGGTTGCTCTCAAGCTGTTGCCACACCTCATTATTCGGATACTCTCCCCATGTTATCTGTATATCCGAATGGCAGGCTGTAAAATCCAGCAGCGCCGGAAGGGATAAAACATTAAAAACACCGCAGGCACAGCCAATTCTCAGCCGTCTTTGCCCCTCTTCAAGCTGTTTAATTCCTCCAATAACCTCTTCCATCATCTCCATAATCTTTCCGGTCCGCTGATATAGGAAATGGGAGCTTTGTGTTGGCTCCACACCTTTTTTACTGCGCAAAAATAACAGGGTTCCAAGCTCATTTTCAAGATTTCGGATATTTTTTCCAAGGCCCTGGGGCGTAATAAAAAGGTGCTTTGCAGCTTTATGAATACTTCCCTCTCTGTACACAGCCTCAAAACATTTCAGATCATCAATATTCACCGGAGATTACCTCTTACACAAAAACATACCTTTTCAGGCGCTCAAATGCTTCTACCACCCTCGCATAAGGCAGTGCCAGATTCATGCGTATGGAATAAGGACGATTAAACGGACGCCCATCCTGCCAGATAACACCGACCGACACGCCGGCCAAAAGCAGCTCATCCAATGTCTTGCCATGGCGTCTGCACCACTGTTCACAATCTAAATAAAGCATATAAGTACCCTGAGGCTTTGCCAGAGATACACCGTCAAAATATTTTTCGATAAAACCACAGGCAAAATTTACATTTTCCCCAATCACCTGGCAAAGCTCGTCTACCCATTCCTGTCCTTCCGGCTTATAAGCTCCGATTAAGGCATGCATGGACAGCACATTCCCATTGTTATAATGACTCATTTCCCCAAGCTTTGTCACCCTGTCTCTCAAATAGCTATTGTAAATGACATGGTAAGAGCCGACAAGCCCGGCAAGATTAAAGGTCTTTGTGGGAGCATAAACGGCAATTGTGCGCGCTTTCGCATCCTCGGAAACACTCTGGGCCGGAATATGCTTATGCCCTGGAAGAACAATATCCGCCCATATTTCATCTGCGATAACAACGCAGTTGTATTTTTTATAAATTTCCATAGCGCGGCAAATTTCTTCCCGTTCCCACACACGCCCGGACGGGTTATGCGGTGAACAAAAGATGGCGCAGTGGATATGATTTTTACGGATCTTTTCTTCCATATCATCATAATCCATCCGCCATATGCCCTGGTCGTCACGGACAAGATCACTAAGAATGATTTTCCGCCCATTATTATTTAATGTTCCCGTAAAGCCGATATAGGTCGGAGAATGAAGCAAAATTGCTTCTCCCGGAGCGGTAAAAGCCTGAACTGCGGAAGCTACACACCCAAGAACGCCATTTTCAAAGCCAATATCCTCTCTTGTAAGTCCATCCACACCATATCTGTCCTTATGCCACCGGATAATACTGTCATAATATTCATCAGACGCATTAAAATAGCCAAAATGATGGTGGGCCAAACGCTCCTCCATAGCTTCAATAATCGTTGGGAGGGTAGGAAAATTCATATCCGCAACCCACATAGGTATTCTGTCAAAGCCTTCCTTAACCTGTGCATTTTCATAAGGGATTACATCCACTGCAATGGTATCGTGGCCTCTCCGGTCCATAATTGTCGTAAAGTCATATTTCATTTATCTTTCCGCCTTTCCTGCGCCTCCTGTATTTTTCACAGTACCAGTCTATTCCCCTGCGGGGCGCTCTATATATTTTATATTTGCGGCGTCTGCGCTTAAGTTTACCTTATACTGCCCGCAAGCATCTCAAGCTCTTCCATAAACAGACAGTGTTTCATGGAATTTTCTTTTACTCTGCGCATACATTCATCCAGGGGCATCCATAAAACGGACTCAACCTCGCTTTTTTGGAGGGTGAGACTTGAAATTTCTACATCCCGGATAATATAAAAGACACTGCTGACCTGATGGTCGATAAAGCGTTTATTGTGAAAAAAAGCTTCTTTATAAATATTCCTTTTGCCACAATAATGCAGTTCCTCCTGCGATGCACAAAGTCCTAGTTCTTCCCGAAGCTCACGAAGTGCCGATTCCTCATAACCGCATCCGGCAGGTATATGCCCTGCGCTTGAAATGTCATAGCAGCCGGGATTCGAGTCTTTATTGCGGCTCCGCTTCTGTAAAAGGACCTCAATCCCCTTTTTCCCAGGTCTTAAAATCCATACATGGGATGTTCTATGGCGTACCCCCACAGCATGCGCAAGTTCCCGCTCCACAACTTTTCCTGTCGGCTCTCCGTTTTCGTCGACAATATCCAGCATTTCCATAAAGTACACTCCATTCTTTTGCGTCTCTTTTGGCGTAAACTTATTTGTAAACAACCCGCTATTATCGTGAAATCACATCATGGCCGCAAGCGGCCATGATCGGCTGACGCCTGACATGCGTACTTTCGCGCATAGGAAGGCTCGCTTTGCTCGCCGCGCGAAAGACGCGATATAATGTCTGCTACGCAGACATTATATCAATGGCCGCAAGCGGCCATGATATGGCTTCACGCCTGACATGCGTACTTTCGCGCATAGGAAGGCTCGCTTTGCTCGCCGCGCGAAAGACGCGATATAATGTCTGCTACGCAGACATTATATCATTTTTATATAAAAACTTCCACATAGAGTTAAGCATAGTATGCACCAGTGCTGCGCAGCTGAAGGCACTTTGACGCAGAAAAGATAAACAGTTATATTTATTCCACAGCTAAAACCTCGTCTGCGGTTGTCACCATACCGGATTTTAATATGCGTATATGGCTAAAATTGTCTGTATTCGTAACAATAACCGGAGTCACCGTGCGATAACCGGCCGCCTTTACTGCTTCCATGTCAAACTCTGCGAGAAGATCGCCCTTCTTTACACGGTCGCCGTCCTTAACTTTGACGTCAAAATATTGGCCGTTAAGCTGTACTGTATCAATTCCCATATGCAAAAGGAGTTCCACACCGCCATCCAAAGCCATTCCAATGGCATGCTTTGTATCAAATACCATAGTCACCTCACCGTCAGACGGAGCATAAAGCTTACCCTCAGACGGCTCGATGGCCATACCTTCGCCTAACATATTTTCAGAGAATACTCCATCACCAACCTCGCTTAGAGCCATGGCCTCTCCATTCATCGGCGCCCACAAAATAACTGCCGGCTTGCTCTGTGCGCCTTGAGCGTTGTCCGCATTTTCTTCTGCCAAAGCCTCAGCCAGCTTCATTTCTGATTCCTCTGTCGCTTTTTTTGCTTCGCCAAAACCTGTTTCATCAATATGATCACTTGCCGGGCTGTCAAGAAAATCTTCAAGATCTGATTTAATAACCGCAACCTGCGGCCCGTAGATAACCTGGATACCCTGCCCCTTTTTCACAATTCCTCTGGAGCCTGTTCCTTTTAAAATTTCATCTCTAACCAATCCGGCATCCTTGACTGTAATACGCAGCCGTGTTGCACAGCAATCCACATCGCTGATATTTGCTTTTCCTCCAAGCCCTGCTGTAATCGCTGCACTGCGTTCATCAAAAGCCCTGTTTCCATGGCTTTCCCCGTCGTTATCCGACTTACGGGCATTATAATCCGCTTTTGTGTACAGCTTTGTTTCTGTATCATCATCCTCACGGCCAGGTGTCTTAAAATTAAAACGCTTAATAAGAAATGAAAAGATAAAATAATACAGCAGAAAATAAACAATACCGCATGGAATAATCAGCAGCCAGTTTGTTTTTTCATTTCCCTGTAAAATACCGAATAGAAGCAGGTCTATAATTCCTCCGGAGAAAGTGAGCCCAACGGCAATATTTAAAATATGGGCCAGCATATAGCAGGAACCAGCCAAAACAACCTGAACGCCAAAAAGTGCAGGCGCAACAAACAAGAAGGAAAATTCCAGCGGTTCTGTAATACCTGTAAACATACATGCAAGCGCTGCCGAAAGCAAAAGCCCGCCAGCCTGTCTGCGTTTCTCTGGCTTTGCGCAGCGGTACATTGCCAGCGCTGCTCCCGGCAAGCCAAAAATCATAAAAATAAATTCACCGGAGAAATAACGGGTAGCATCTGCACTAAAATGAGTCACTGTCGGATCTGCAAGCTGGGCAAAGAAAATATTTTGTCCGCCCTGGACAAGCTGTCCTGCGACCGTCATCGTGCCTCCCACCGCAGTCTGCCAGAAGGGCATATAAAATACATGATGAAGGCCAAATGGGATCAGCGCCCTCTTAATCAGGCCGAAGATTAAAGTTCCAACATATCCAGAGCCGGTCACAAGGCCGCCAAGAGCATAAATTCCATTTTGAACAACCGGCCATATAAAATACATGGCAATACCGACAAACATATAAACAATTGTCGAAATAATCGGAACAAACCGTGAACCGCCAAAGAAAGAAAGCGCATTGGGCAGTTGGATTTTATAGAAACGGTTATGAAGAGACGCAACGCCTAATCCGACAATAATACCTCCAAATACTCCCATCTGAAGTGTTGGAATACCGCACATATTTGCAATTGTTCCTTCAAGGACATCCCCGGCAATCACGCCGGCAGCGTCTACCTGGCCGGAAAGCTGGAGCATCGCGTTAATGGACACATGCATCACAAAAAAGGCGATCATTGCAGAAAGAGCCGCAACCTCTTTTTCTTTCTTTGCCATTCCTATGGCTACACCGACTGCAAAAATCAGTGGAAGATTATCAAAAATTGCACTTCCCACACGGCTCATAATCGTAAGAAGCCCATGGAGTACTGTGCCGTCTCCGAGAATGTTCTGAAGCCCATAGGTTTCAATCATTGTAACATTCGTAAATGAGCTTCCAAGACCAAGCAAAAGACCCGCAACCGGCAAAACTGCAATTGGGAGCATAAAGCTCCGCCCGATTCTCTGAAGCACGCCAAAAATTTTGTCTTTCATTGTTTTCATCCTTTCCCTCGTATATTTGTTTATTTTCATAAGCGAAAGCTGAATAAACAGATCCGCTTGTATGAACATCATTATTATGGCAGGCTAATACCGGGCTAAATATCTTCTGAGGACACCCGTCTCAAATGTACCGTAAGAAATGTCATTTCCTCAGAGCCTACCTCTTTGCCATATTTCTCTAATATATACGCCTGTATTTTCCGGGCGCATGCGTAATCTCTCGCATAGCGCTCTTTTATCATTTTATGGAAGCCCGGATCTTCCTTTCCAAACACTTTATTTTTAAATAGTCTTTGCCCAAAAAACTTTAAATGGGTAATAAACCTTTCATAATCCATGGAATGGCAGTCAAACTGGCGCCCATAATATTCCTCTACAATATTTACAATTCCCCCGATCATTTCCGTAACCTGGTACATATTATTCATCTGAATGCCAAGCTGGGCATTAACAATATGCAAGGCAATAAAACCGGCTTCATCCTCTTTAAGCCTCAATCCTAAACGCTTTTCAATAACGTCCAGAGCCCACAGGCCAATTTGAAATTCCGGGCCATAATAGCTCTTGATCTCCCACAGAAGGGGATTCATATATTCCATCTGTCTTTTCTTTCGGATAACTGCAAAATGAATGTGGTCCGTCAAGGTTACATAAATATTTTCATCTAACAGCCTTCCAAGCTTTCCTCTGGCATGCTCTATGATTTGAGTACTGACCTCGATATATTCCGGAGGAATATCTTCTAAAAGCTCCAATAACTTATTTTTTGTCTGAGCCTTTTCCAGAATAAAAATCCCCTCAATATCAGAGTCCATAACCTCCATCCCCGCTTTCTTCTGGAACCCAATACCTTTCCCCCGCAAAATAATCTCGCTTCCTGCTTCATCCAATGAGCATATAACATTATTATTAATGACCCTTGTAATCTTATACATTTTCATTATGCTGTTCCCCTTTGCAATGATTATACATTCTCCCAAATTCACATACATTTGCCGGCCCTATATCAAAAAAATAGACTGGTGGTGTAAAAAAGCAAGAACCAATAAAATTGTCTCTCTCGCATTTAATACATCGCCAGTCTTGCCTGCATTACCAGTCACAATCTAGTAGATATATACCAATAATTTCTTTATGAATTAATTTTATTATATGGACATTTTGCCTCTATGTCAATGAATTTTTTCATTTTTATTGGTATTTAGTAACTATTCAGCCATGCGGCTGAGGAGGGCAAAAGCTCGGAGCAAGCTTACTTGCAGAGGAGTTTTTGTATCACCAGACATACGGCATTACCCCATAAGCGGGGATTTAGCTGTGTAAGCAGCGAAAAAGCAGCGGCAGCTGCGAATCCGAAATGCATGGCAGAATAGTTACTTATTTGTATACTTTTTCCTGGCCAGAAGATAAATTCCTCCCGCAATTAACATAAGCCCCAGGCTGCAAGAGGCATAAACCGCCGGTGAAGCAAGTCCGGTCTGCGGTGCCGTAAGCTTTGGGCTTCCCGGTGGTACAAGCCTTACAGTCTGGCTTTCATCGTCAATATCCATATGATCTGCCACTGGAATATCTCCACTGTATAGTTTTTCAAAAATAACGAGTTCTTTATCCCCAAACGATTTTCCATCAAGAGTAAAGCTTAGTTCAACTTCTCCGTCAGCTTCCTTCGGAGTAAATTCCAGCTCGGAAGTTACCGGATGACCATCGTTCAAAAATACCTCTCCCGTAGACTTATCCATGACAGTACCTTCTAAACGATACTTTTTATCCGGTATAAGCCCGGTATATGTTACTGTATCTATAATCGTCACCTTTTCTTTGGCTTCTCCGGTATGACCGCCCGTTTCCTGGTCTTTTGCCTCAGTTTTCAGATCTATATCAGGATAAAATATTGTCTGGTTCTCATCTTCAATATCCTCATGGGTTACCAGCTCTGTATTCCCATAATATAGCGTTTCAAAAACGACAACCGTTTTTCCTGCCAATTTTTCCCCGGGGATATTAAATTCAAGGGTAACACAGCCGTCTGCCGCATTGGCAGTAAAAACCTTCTCCGCTGTAATCTTTTCTTCCCCCAAAAGCAGCGGCTTTTCCTTATCTTTATCCATAACAGTTCCCACAATACGATATTCCTTTCCAGGAATAAGATGATTATAGCGTACTTCATCTACCACTGTCATATCTTCACCGCAGGCTGCCCAGCCGCTATGCTCCGATGTACGGCTGTCACGGGCAGTTGTTTTTATGGAAGGAAAATGGATCATCTGTCCTTCATCCTCTATATTTTTATGTTCAGCTACAACGTCTTCACCATGAAATAATGTTTCAAACACAACAACCGTTTTTCCCGCAAGCTCTGTGGCGCTGAATATGAAATCCACAGTAATAGTGCCATCATTCTTTTCCGGGATAAAAATGGCTTCTGCAGTGATCTGTTTTCCGCCAACTTCAACAGGGCTGTTAGCTGACTGTTCCATCAATATTCCTTCCAGCCGGTATTCTTTGCCAACCGTCAGGTTTTCGTAGTGAACCGTGTCCGTAACCGTGACCTTATCTGCCGGGTTTGCAAGCTTTAAGCCCGTATCGGCACAGACTGCGTCAGTGTTGATTTTGGGAAAGTGAACGGTCTGTTCTTCATCTTCTAAAGCTTTATGTTCAGCCACCACAATCCCATCCATTGCCAGACTTTCAAACACAACAATATCCATTCCCGCTAAGTCCGTACCGTCCACAGAAAACTCTACAGTAATACTCCCCTCCGAATTTTCCGGTACAAATACAACGTTCTGGTAAATCGCTTCTCCGTCTGCTCTGCAAATCGCTTTGCCGTCCTTTCCATTGACAAGGCTGCCCGTCAGGCAATATTCCTCCCCCGGCATAAGCCCCCGGTAAACCACTTTATCCAAAATCGTCACCTTTTCTCCTGCTAAAATTTCGTGGCTGTCCGGCGCTTTTCCAGAGGCCGATGTAGAAATTTCAGGATAATAAACGGTCTGATCTATATCATCAATATTCCGGTGGAAACCGACCTCCGTTTCTCTATCATAAATCGTTTCTAAAACCACAACTGCATTGCCGGATAGCACTTCCCCTGGTACTTTAAAGTTTACACTTACCTGCCCCTCGGGAGCGTCTGGAACAAACTTCTGCTTGGCGGTCCAAGTCTGCCCTCCGCCCAAAAGCGGCTCACCACTCTGAAGATCCATCAATACACCTTCAATGCGGTATTCTTTGCCCGGAATAAGATTTTTATAATCTACAGTATCGGTAATCTCTGCCGATTCTTTTGCAAAGCCTATGTGAAGCCCGGTTGTACTGTCCACAGCCCTTGTTGAGATGTCTGTAAATTCTATCGTCTGCCTTCTGTGATTAATATCTTTATGTTCCCCATAAACGATGCTGCCTCTGGCAAGTGTTTCAAAAACAACAATCGCTTTTCCGCCTAAGCTGCTTCCGTCAAAGTTAAAAACAACCTCCGCAGAACCAGAACTATTTTGAGGAATAAAGGTTGTACTTGCTGTTACCGTACGTCCGTCAATAAGCGCTGGCGCTTCGCTTTCCTGATCCATAAGAATTCCTGTTAGTGTATAAGTTTTCCCTGCTTCAAGATTTGTATAGCTTACGGTATCAATAAGCGTTATATTTTCCCTGGCTCCCGTTACTCCAGAACCACTGTCCTTTTCTCTTACTGCTGTTTTTATTCCCGGGAAATGAATTGTCTGCCCCTCATCTTCTATATTTTTATGTTCGGCAATTTTTTCACCGTTCATATATAATGTTTCATAAACGACAATATCCATCCCTGACAGCCCTGAACTATTAATACTATAAGAAACATCAATGCTGCCATTTTCAAGAATACATTCAAATTCTTTCTGCACACTCACAGCAGAGCCATCTTCGGATATAACAGGTTCTTTGGTCATAGCATTGATCAGTTCACCTTTAATCGTATAGCGTTGGCCGGGAATAAGGCCTCTGTAAGCCACGGTATCAATAATCGTCACGTTCCCCGATGTAAGCCCCCAGGCGGTTCCTGTTTCTTCACATCTTGCAGATGTCATAAGCGCTGGAATATTTACAGCTTCATTTTCTATATTCCCCATATCTACTGTATAACCATTGCGGGAAATTACAACAGTACCTTTGTATAAGCGCCGGCCCTCATTGGCATCACACCGCAGTTCTTCAATAATATATGTATCAAACGGAAGGGCGCCCATATGATCGTCTACAGGAACTTCCTGTCCATCCTTATCAAGTCCAAACCATAAGCCATCCTCAGCGCCTCCTTTATTGGTATTTTGGCTGTGCAAATTCCAGCTCGACGCAGAAGAATAAAAGCCGTTGGCATCCGTTGTAAATTCATGGGCTTCCCCGGTCGTGGCCGATGTTATTTTAAATTGAACATCTGACATACTGTTTTGGGAGGCTGAGTCAATTTTTGTCAGCTCAAAATCTCCCCGGATTACTTGATTGGAGATAGACTGTTCTTCTGCGGTTAGATCCGTTATCTTGCCATTTTCCCGAATTGTAAAGCTTTGTTCTGTTATGCCGTCACCTAAGTACCCTGAAGGCGGCGTCACCTCTACAAGCTTATACTGTCCATAAGGAAGAAAATTACTGTCTGTCTTTGCAGTACCGTCTTCATCTGTCGTCAGTCTGCAAATAACTGCTCCTGGTTGATGTTTCTCCCCTCCGGCAATAACTGCATGGCTGTTCATATTTACAAGCTCAAAAACAGCGTCTTTTAAAATAGCACTGCCCTGAGGTATTGCATCGCCGGATTGAATATCTCGTTTCTGTATTTTTACGCCGCCCCGGATCACATCATTATAAATTGAATGTTTTGTATCTGTCAGATCTACAATCTCACCATCTTTTCTAATCTCAAATATTTGTTCTAATTCCTTGTCGCTTAAATAGCCGGCCGGGGCGCTTTTTTCCACAAGCTTATACGTTCCATAAGGCAACAAATCATCCGGAGTCTGTGCCGCCCCATAGTCATCCGTAACGATCTGCGCCACAATTTCCCCCATTACGGCAAGCTTACCGCCGACTAAAACCGGTTGTTCATTCATATTAATAATATCAAAAACAGCCCCCTTTAAAGTAGCCCCTCCCTGAGCCTCTTTAGTTTTATTCTCAGCATCTCTTTTTTGGATTTTTACACCGCCCCGGACCACCTTATTATAAACAGACTCCTCCCGCCCGGTCAGATCAACAATGGCTCCATCTTTAATAATTGCAAATTCCCGCGAAATGCTTTCTTCTTTTAAATAGCCCTCCGGCGCACTTTCTTCAACGATTTTGTAGGTTCCAAAAGGAAGCAGGTCCGGCTTTGTCTGGATAATTCCCTTCGCGTTCGTCGTAAGCTGTGCTACAATGCTTCCAGGCTCAAATGCTGCTCCGTCAACAATAACCTTATGGCTGCTTGTATTAATAATAGAAAATACCGCGCCTTCTAAAGAAGCGCCGCCCTGGGCCGAGGTTCCATGAGTTTCACTATCCCTTTTTTGCAGCTTAACGCCGCCCCGGATCACATCTTCTGGCAAAGGACTGTCCAAAGTCAGAATAACTCCATTTTCAGAAATCAAAAAATTTTGTACCGTATTGTTCAAAAGATATCCTTCCGAAGCCGATACCTCCATCAGCCCATAGCTCCCAAAGGGCAAAGCATCACTGTCTGTCTCCGCCGCTCCTTCGCTGTCAGTCGTCATTCGCAAAACCTCCTCGCCCTTGCCATAGCTATGACCATTCACCATAATATTTCCTTCGTTCTGACTAATAACTGCATAAACCGCCCCCTGCAGGCTTGCATTTCCCTGGGCAACACATTCTCCTGTATCAGCATCTGCCTTCTGGAGCCGGACACCGCCGCGTCCCGGATAATTGACAGCCTTATAGGAATTGCCGCCCTCAAGATATGCGTTGGAGCCATTCATTTTAATATTTGTAACATATATACCCGTAATTTTTTCCTCGCTGCCAGGTATATGAAAATATGAGCCTTCCAGAGTATAGCCCTGCGGCGCCTTCGTTTCTTCAATGGTTATTGTTCCCAAAGGAAGTACAGCACGGCCATTATCAATATACAAATCGTCGCCGGCAATTTTAAATTCGTCCGAAAGGCTGCAATAATATATAGGCCCTTCCCTCTCGCTGTCCACATATTTTGTTTCAATAACCCATGTTCTGGAAGGTATTTCCGGCAGGTCCTTATTTGTATAATAGCCAGTATAATATTTTATCGTAAACTGGGCCCCGGCTAATGTTCCCGTACCCTGTTCCTGGGATTTACCTGTTTCTCCATCAATTTTTGTCAAAGCAAGTCCTAACGCATCAAACAAGGGCGGTTCAGCAACAGTTATAATTACAGGTTCATCTTCCAGAGTAACCTTCACAAGTTCTTCAGATACCCCAAAACCTTCGGAGGCCTTTAACTCCTTTATATAATAAGTTCCCGGAGATAACATAAGCTCATCGGTATTGCCATTTTTATCAGTAACTAATGTTCCTGCAATATTGCTGCAATTTTCGTCCGTATAGACGCCATACTCTGCGCCCTCAAGGTGGTAACACGGATGGTTATCCGTAAGCCCGGGAGCCTCAGAAACCTTCTTTAATTTCAGCGGACATTCCGGCTCATATGTCCAGTATACAAGATCCTGTACTGCCAAAGAACCCGTCGTCAGTCTGTAAACGGATAACCCCTCTGGTGCGTTGGCGCGGTCGCCAAGCCTTGACAGCCACTCTACAAAGCGCTGCCCATAGCCATAATAATTATCATCACCGCCATAGGCATAGGAAAATGCCAATGCTGTGTATCTCCACAAATCGGAATCCGACAAGGAAAGCTCAGATTTCGTTATTTCCGCCATAGGGCCGCTGTAGCCATACCAGGCGATCCGGCGCATCATCGTACTTAGCCATGTTTCATCGCCGCTCCAAATCTGTGCAGTCCTCAAAACAGTACCCACAGCCGGCGGCGGCAATGAATGTTGGGTACACCATGCCAAAGTGCCTCCGTCAATCTCAAAATAGCCGACTTTAAGCAGCCCCTGGTACATATGTTCGCTGTAATTTGTAATCGTATGCTCTGTTCCCACGCTATCCGCTGCCCTTAAAACAATCCACGAAAATGACGGATGTATAATAACATCCTGATCCGGCATCATAAACATATATTGCTCTAATCCCTCATCATACCATGTATCAATATATTCTTCCTGTTCAGTAACCACACGAAGCCCAGTAAAGCACAGTCCTCCCATCATATTTGATGCGTCTACAGCAACGCTGACTGTATCTCCGGCAGAGGCCGAATCTGTGCATGAGTCATCTAACACCAGACGAAGCCCGGAAAATCCTGGCCTTACCGCAATATGGTACATTGGCAAATCATTTTCTATATCCAATGTATCTGCTGGCAATATCCCATCTTCTGTCTCATCCGCTGTGTCAGTTCCGTTCTGAAACGATTCAGCATTTGCCGTAGTCTGGGATTGCTCCGCTTCCGATGCGGCTTGAGATTGATCGGTATCAGGTATTCCCTGAGAGACATCGTTATCCGACATCCCCTGGGTGTGGGATCCAGAAAGCATGCTCTGGCCCTGGGTACTATCAGACGTGCTCTGAGATTCATTACTATTAGCCGTATTCTGGGATTGGATACCAGCTTTTTCATTTAAGGATTCACTGGTATCAGCTTCGGGCTGAGGCTGACCGTCGTCCACGGCGCGCTGCCTCTGTCCGGCAGCCGATACTGACAAAGAAACTTCGGGCAACATCATTACTATTACACAAATTATTGCCAAAATGCTTAGTGCCGGCAAAAAATGTTCTATAATTCTTCGCTTCATTTAATTCTCCTTTACATAAATGGTCTGATAACAGACATATTCTGATATTTTTCAAGTTACAAGGGAGCGGATACGGTTCTCTAAGCTCCTGTTACTGCTATTCACGGCATCGTGAAGAACCGCAGTCTCAGTACCATAAGTAAACCGCAGAATAAAGACATGTCAAATAAGATTCAAAAGATGGGAATCTTTCCCTAAACTTCCATGCCGCGCTGGGCGCGGCTCCACCACGCATGAAAGCCAGGATCGCTCCGTGCCTGCTGCAGTCTACGCTGCCGCTCCGGTCGGTGCTTAACAAGCGCCGCTGGCGCTTAGCAACACCGGCACGCAGCAACCGTCCTCATACCTTGGGGTTATCAAATGTGCATACACAGGGGCAAGTAAACTTGCCCCTGCGCCTGCCCGCTTGATAGCTTTCATAGTAAAGAATCTGGAACAAGAAGTTAGTTCCTGTTAATACATTGTACGACTCTGCGATAATTTTCTGAATTTTCAGACGGACAGGTGACTAAAGTTAATATAGTGTTAATATCACCGGCATCTACCTCTGCCATCCACCCGTTTCCCCGGGCATTTGAAGCAATGAGCTGTATATATGTCTCCCCATCATACTCTGTGTTAAACGAATCATCTGAGGCCATGCACAAATAACTGGCAATGACTTCATATTCCCGGCAAAAATCCTCTGTATACAAAAAAACACGGTGTGTCCTTCCAAACTCTGGATCGTCAAAAAGTTCCAGATCTCCAAACATTTGACGGTCAAAAGTGCGGTGGCCAAAAAGGATACTGTGCCGGTCACATTTTATATTCACTTCTGGATATGTAAAAATCGACCCAAGGGAGTTTTCACGGCCATCATATCCTTTATTAAGATATTCTTCTATAAAGTCTCCCTGCAAAACCGGATAATTAATACATGTTCCCGGAATATAAATCCACCCTGTAATATCCGTATTTATACGCCTTAAACTCGTAAAATCAATCCGTACATTATTCGTAGCTTTTTCATTTGTCATATCATCGTCTGGGCTCTCGTGAACGCTGCCTTTAAAACTTTCCCGGTTTTTTACGCCGTGGCTGTCAATATTCATTACCTGACCTCTCAATCCATCCATGGCCCTGATATTCTCATAATAGGGGCTATACTGTATTACCCCATAATATAAAGATAAAAGGCCTGTAAGAAGGCAGAAACATCCAAATATTTTGTTTTTCTTCATTTTGTTTCAGGAAAAAAATATAGAATTTATATCTGTTCAGATCCAGATAAATTTATATAAAAATATGTATCAATACGTAACCGTTGTCTCAGTTTTTATATAAATAATGACAATTTGCAATATTTCAGACTGTTAAACTGTTACCTGCAAAAATCCGTTAAAAACCGCCTGCGGCGATGGAATTTTTACACTCCTGTTTCATTTTCTGATGATCAGCGCACACATTGAACACTTGGCGAGTTATTTTCAAGCCTGGTGAGAAAGTGTACAAAGCAGCAAGTAAACGGATCTGCCGAACGGCTGCACGGTTATTTCACTTATTCAATTTCATTCAAATTTATCTGGCGGAGCATACCGGCTGCAGAAGAATAATACTTTTACAGCGGACTGTGAACAGCTATAAGAATAGCAGCTTTCCAGAAAGGAAAGCCATGACAGGATTATTTAAAGAATAGAGATTCATTTTGCAGATAGGAAAATGAATCTGACAATCACAGCTATTTTTAAGAGCCCAGGGAATGGATTTTAAATGAACCATAAGTTTCCCCCTTAATAAAATACTGTAATCTATAAGATATTTTTATAATAATACAATCAATGGTATTTTTCAATAAATTTTCATCAACATATTTCGACAAAGGCAGGCGTTCATTACTGTTCAGGCCCGTCTCAAACACTCTGCTCTCCCCGGCTTAAGAACATGATTCATGGGTTCATTACGGCTCACATCTTGGCCGACCACCATCTGCCTCATCAAGCCCGACAGTTTTGCTCCCGCCATCCACAAAGCCGTGCTAATAGACTTTTCACCGCTGCTCTTGTTCATACTCTGCCGCTCCCTCAGCCGGGAGTAAACATCAAAAATCCGGCAAGCCTGCACGAAAGAATATTTTCTTCCATACAAGCCTTCCGGATTTTTCGTTCAGCAAATTGCGGCAAAGTTTTAAATCATGCAGTCTTTTTACGATCGCGAAGCTTTTTTATCAAAAGCAATATGCCAAAGGCAACAATAAAAATCGAGATAAACTGTGATGTTGACAGAGCGCCTATAGAGCCGCGAATAAGGTCGCCTCTGAAAAATTCAATAATAAAACGGCCAACACCATAAATTATCAGATATAATGCACTTGTCAAACCGTCAACCTTACTTCTTCTTGAAATAAAATACAAAACAACAAAATGGGCAAAGTCGAAAACGCTTGAAAAAATCTGTGTCGGCACCAGGGGCACCCCATTGGGCGCAAACTGTGAATTTGTAAAGGTAATCGAACACCAGCCCGTTGTTTCCATTCCGTAACAGCAGCCGGCAAGAAGGCAGCCAATCCTGCCAAAGCCCTGCGCAAGGGCAATCGACGGTGTCGCACAATCCAGATATTGCCAAAAATTAAGCTTTTTCACCCGGCACACCCCATAGCCTGCAGCAATACCGCCAATAATGCCGCCATAAACGACAAAGCCATCTGCCACATTTAAAAGAATTGAGGGGTCTTTAATAATCTCATCAAACACCGTTATATAATAAAGCAGCTTTGCCCCGACAATACCTCCAAGAACACCAAAAACCAGCAAAGAAAATACCGGGTCGGGATCGAGTCCTTTTTTCTTCGCCAGATGTTCTGTCATTAGATAGGCTGCAATAATACCAATGCCGATCATCAACCCATATCCATGGATCGTAAAATTACCTATGGTCAATAAATCATTGTACATTTTTCCTCCAAACCAGCCCCAGTATCCCAGGGGCATATACAGAGCCTTGGCCAGAATGTACCGGCCCAGTCATTAGGTCACATTTCACTTGCGTGAAATTAATTATACTATTGATCGCAGAACTTGGCAACCAAAGATTTCTTAGACCTGTAATTTCACGTAACTATTAAGCCATGCGGCTGAGGAGGAAAAAACTCGGCGCAAGACATCCGGTGGACGTCTGCCCTGCGCCGACTGAAGCACAGCACAGACCGCAAGCCGGCTTGCAGAGAGTTTTTTCCTCCTTAAGTATCGGGCGTTTTGCCCGAATTGAGGATTTAGCTGCGTAAGCAGCGAAAAAGCCGCGACAGCTGCGGATCCGAGATGCGTGGCTGAATAGTTACAATTTCACAAATAAACATTGTTACTGTTTACAGCTTCCCGCAAACAGTAACTTTCGCGGACTCATTTTAAGTTTTGCCTATTTCTTCCCATAAGCTGCTTTGCAAAATTCATCAGCTCGTCACTAGTTTCGGTGACAAGAACCACATCCTTTACCTCCGGCAGCGCCTTGACAATTTCGCCGCGAATAATCTCCTCTGTTGTAATAAATGCCGAAGGGCATCCGCTGCACTGGCCAAGAAGTTTTACCCGGCAAATCCCAGCCTCTATAGAAAGGAGCTTTACATCCCCTCCGTGCGCCTGAAGCTGAGGCCTTACGGAAGTTTCAATGACAGACTCAACAGCAGCTAAAAGTTCATTATGATCCATACAATCATCCCTCCAAAAAAACTTCTGCACCATCATCTACAGAAGAACTAACGTCTTTTAAGTCAATCATTTGTATCATAACATTCGTACACAATTTTTTCAACTATAACACTACTTTATATAAAATAACAGAGCGAAGGGCGTTACTGTTCATAATATCCTGTGAACGGTACCTCCGTTCGTTCTCCTGAAATATCTGAATGATCGTTTTTCACATATTATTAACAGAATGAATAAAAACCGCAGGCGCATTTTTAATTTCTGGCATGTGAATTGCTGTATAAAAGAGTAGATCTCTCTTAAATAAGAGTACAAATCACAAATAATGAAAGGATGATGACCATGCCTCTGATGACAGGCGAACAATATGTGGAAAGTATCCGCAAAATGAACATGCAGATTTATATGTTTGGAGAAAAGATCGAAAATCCGGTCGACCACCCGATTCTCCGCCCATCGCTTAATTCTGTGCGCATGACCTATGATCTGGCCCAGATGCCGGAATACGAGGAACTAATGACCGCAACCTCCCACATTACCGGAGAAAAAATCAACCGTTTTTCCCACATCCATCAAAGCGCTGATGATTTATGTAAAAAAGTAAAAATGCAGCGTCTTTGCGGCCAGAAAACCGCTGCCTGCTTCCAGCGCTGCGTTGGTATGGACGGTTTTAACGCTGTTTACAGTACAACATTTGAGTGTGACCAGGCTCATGGCACTCATTATCACGACAATTTTCTTAAATTTCTTGAATATTGCCAGACAAATGATCTCGTCACTGACGGCGCTATGACCGACCCAAAAGGCGACCGTTCTAAGGCTCCACACGCCCAGGATGACCCGGATATGTATCTTCATGTCGTAGAACGCCGCCCGGACGGTATTGTTGTCCGCGGCGCCAAAGCCCACCAGACAGGTATTATCAACTCTCACGAGGTTCTTGTAATGCCTACCTGTTCCATGGGGGAAGCTGACAAGGATTATGCCGTTGCTTTTTCAGTTCCGGCAGATACCGACGGCATTTACATGATTATTGGGCGTCAGTCCTGTGACACAAGAAAGCTTGAAGGCTCCTCTATGGATGTAGGAAACCCTGAGTTTGGCGGCGTTGAAGCTCTCATTGTTTTTGACGACGTTTTTGTGCCCAATGACCGTATTTTCTTAAATGGTGAATATGAATTTGCCGGAATGCTCGTTGAACGCTTTGCTGGATACCACCGTCAATCCTACGGCGGATGTAAAGTCGGCGTGGGCGATGTTTTGATCGGAGCCGCCGCCCTGGCCGCAGACTATAACGGAGTGCCAAAGGCTTCCCATATTAAAGATAAGCTCATTGAAATGATCCACTTGAATGAAACGTTATATTGCTGCGGTATTGCCTGTTCAGCAGAAGGCGCACCTACAGCCTCGGGAAATTATCTGATTAATCTGCTTCTGGCTAATGTCTGCAAGCAGAATATTACACGTTTTCCATATGAAATCGCCCGCCTGGCAGAAGATATTGCCGGAGGTCTTATGGTGACAGCGCCGTCTGAAAAAGATTTAAAAGACCCGGTCATTGGACCTGTTGTAGAAAAGTATTTTAAAGGCTCATCCAGTGTTTCAACCGAAAACCGTCTTAAAATTTTAAGACTGATCGAAAACCTGACGCTTGGAACCGCCGCTGTCGGATATCGCACAGAATCTATGC
>JAGZDD010000062.1 GCA_018369015.1 Clostridiales bacterium
CGCTTAAGGCCATGGAGGATGCCGGGATTACGGCTAAGGACGTAGATTTCTATTTCCACGGCGAAGCAAGTACATTAAACGGATCGAACTATTTAACTCCAAACGTACAGATTGCAAACTGGTTTGGTATGAAGGGAAAAGCTTCGATCCACCATTCTGAGGCATGCTGTACAGGCTACTATGCTGTTGAACAGGCTGTCAATGCCGTGGCTTCCGGCAAGTATAACTGTGTTTTAACAGGTTGTGTGGAATTTGGCGACAGCACACCATCACCGGCTGACAATGTGGAAACACCAAAGCATCCATATAAACGTGATAAAATGACAATGGAAAAATTCCTCGCAACGACCCAGTGGTTATATGACCGCAACTATGCGAGAAGCATGATGGCTCCTATGGAGCTGATTTATGATGACGCTGCAGAGGATTATGTGCGTACAAGAGGCATTACGGCTCAGCAGATGGATGATACACTCAACTGGATGGCGATTAATAACCGCCGCAATGCAGCTAAAAATCCGCTGGCGCTTGAAAGAAAGGAATTTGCTGAAATTGCAAAAGAAAAAGGCTTTGATGATGCTATTTCCTACATGAGATCCCCATATAATCCGAAAATGGGCGATTTCCTCCGTATGGAAGGTGTTGAGCGTAAGTGCGACGGCGCTGCTGCATGTATTGTATGTGCAACTGAGATGATTCCTCAGATTGCAAAAAATCTGAAGCATAAACCAATCGAAGTTCTTGGCATTGGCTGCTCTGCTATGGAAGCGACAAATCCTCACTTTGAGGTGCGTGCGACAGAGGAAGCTGTGCGCCAGGTTTATGAAGTGACAGGTGTTAAACCGGAAGAGCTTGACCTGTTCTTTGCCAATGACTTTATTATTACCTCCCATCTTGTCGCTGCTGAAATTGCCGGTTATCTGCCATATGGCGAGGGCTGGAAATATATTTGTGAAGGCCGCACTGCTTATGACGGTGATAAGCCGATCAATACGAACGGCGGAAGAACCTCCTTCGGACACGCCCATGCAGCCTCCGGTATGGCTGACGTTTATGAGGCATGTATGCAGATGAGAGGCGAGTGTGGTGAACGCCAGGTGAAGAAGCTGCCTAAGACAACAATGCTTCGCGGCTATGGCGGCGCACAGAATATTGCAGCAGTACTTTTAAGAACCCTTGATAAATAATTAGGAGGTAAGGAAATCATGGCTATTAAATTGGAAAAAGTCGTAGAGAAATTTTACCAGGGCCTTGAGGAAGGAAAGTTTTTAGGACGTAAATGCCCGGTTTGCGGCGCTGTAGAATTTCCTCCGGTCTATGCTTGTAATACATGTGGTAATCTGGAAACAGAGTGGGTAGAAATCAGCGGAAAAGGAAAAATGAAATCCATCGTTATGCCGGCTGCCCTGTCTACAAAGCCGGAATATGCTGCCCTTGGCGCTTTTGCCTACGGTGAAGTGGAAATTGAAGAAGGCGCCTGCTTCAATGCTGTTGTTAAGGGAATTACAAAGAAAAAGAGAAAAGAAATTATGGAAAACGGCAAGCTGCCGGTTCCCGTACATGCTGAAACCTTCCAGAGAAACGGCTACAAAACCGTAGTATTTGCACTGGATGAGGAATAAAGAGAAACTATTTTATTAAAGGAGTAAAAACAATGGATAGAAAAGAATTAGAAGCAAAAATTATTGAGCTGGTAGCAATGTCTTATAACAAGGATGCCAGTGAGTTATCTGTAGATACAAACATGAAAGAAGAACTTGGCGGCGCTTCTGTAATTATGGTTGGCCTTGTATCTGAAATTGAAAATGAACTTGACGTTTTAGTTCCTCTGCCAATTGCCGCCGCATGCAAAACCATCGGGGAACTTTGTGATAAAGTCGAAGAGCAGATGTAAAAATATGGCTTTAGGAGGAAATCCTATATGGGGATGCCTCTATAGCCTTAAAAACAGGGCCTTTAGGAGGAAAATATGAGTATTTTAGATAAGCTTTATGAAAAAGCAAAGCAAAATCCTCAAAAAGTTGCCTTCCCGGAAGCCGCCAACGAAAAAATGATGCAGGCGGCCTATGAAACTGGAAAAGATGGATACATTATACCAGTGCTTGTAGGCGATGCAGAGGAAATCAAAAGGCTGGCAGCCGAAAGAGGTTATGACGAAAGTGTTTTCACAATCGTTGACATCCATGAGGAAGCTTATAAAAATGAACTGATTCAGAAATATGTGGCATTGCCTGAAACACGTTTGAAGGAAAAGGCATTAGGCCGCCGTATGGAAAACCCCTTATATTACGCAATGGTTATGCAGGCTGTAGATGAGGCAGATGTTACTTTTGCAGGTATTGATAATACAACTGGGGATGTTCTTTTAGCCGGACAGATGATTATAGGCTTGAAACCGGGCATCAGCACGATTTCCAGCATTGGACTGTGCGATATTCCGGGATACGAGGGAAGCGAAGGCTCCCTGCTCGCCATCGGAGACAGCGCAGTATGCACAAATCCTAATGCCGAGCAGCTTGCAAGTATTGCAATTTCTGCCTGCGATACGGTTTCTGCCTTACTTGACTGGGAACCAAGATGTGCAATGGTATGCTACTCCACGCTCGGAAGCGGCCAGGGCGAACTGATTGATAAAGTGACAGAGGCATTAAAAATTGCTAATGAGCAGCGCCCGGATCTTGCCATTGACGGTGAGTTCCAGCTAGACGCAGCGATCGTTCCGGCAGTTGCCGCTAAAAAGGTTAATCGTGAGAGCAAGGTTGCCGGAAAAGCAAACGTTTTGATCTGGCCGGATCTTAACGTAGGCAATGTAAGCGTTAAGCTGATCCAGCAGTTTGGCCATGCAGATGCTTATGGTCCAATGCTTCAGGGCTTTAATAAGGTTGTCTGCGACTGCTCAAGAGGGGCCCCAGTGTCCGAGATTAAGGGCAACGTAGTCATCTCTGCGGTACGTGCCGCAGGAGCAAAAAAGTGATAAACAGATGAAATAGAGAATTTGTAAGGCGCAGGAATATTGTTCCTGTGCCTTTTACGGGGCTGTCGCACTGTGAGTTTTGTAACTCAGGCGCGATGCCCCATTTTTTTCATTGGGAATAAACGATAAGCAGCTTTTTTATTCTAATTTTCTACGCAGCGCTTTTTTTCAGGCAACCCTATTTCCGTTACAATGTTTCTTTATCGAACTGTTGAATTTGGATTTCTTCATTTTCCTCACCGCTGCATATTGAAAGAAAATAGTCATTTTCAATGCGCCGCTGGGTAAAATAAAGCCCTTTTTGTGAGCAGGTGACTCCGGCCGGCTCACGGGAAAGGTCAAGGGTGAAAGAAAAATCCGTAAGTGGCATGGACAGCCCTAAGCCAGAGTGCTTGATACGGCTTTCCTTAAGCGTCCAGAAGCGGAAAAAAATTTCCATATATTTGTCCGGAGTATTGCGGAAAGCTTCGAGGAATGTTTTTTCAGGCGGGGTGAGCACCTTTCTTAAAATTGAGTCTTTAAAGGGGTGAATTTTTTCAATATCAATGCCTACGGGAGCCGTGGCGGCGGCGCAGGCGACGAGACCGTCACAGTGGCTGATATTAAAATGAATGAAGGGATAAGCCTTTAAATAAGGTTTTCCATAGATATTATTTTCAATTTGTTCCGGCAAAGCGGTGTCAGAGAAAGAAAGACCGAAACGGTTCTCCAAAATACCAGATAAAAGAGAAAGTCCAAGCTGGTGTTCCGTGCGGTATTTTTCTTTCACCGGGCAATCGCCATAATGAGATAAATAAATAGTTATCATGGCAAAACTCCTTAAAATTTTATGCAGCGCAGCATGTGTGCTTACGCTGCTATTGTACCATCTCGACGATGTCTCGATGGAAACGCTCGTCAAATGACTGCTCATGCAAGCCTGAGCAGCCACTTTCCTCGCTATTGTACCATGTAATTAAAAAGTTTTCTATGGGGATTGAATAAGTGTAAAAATCTGCTTGATTTTATTGCGAAGATATGACATAATTATAAAAGAAAATGTAACATTATTGTAATATGTTAACATTTAGAAACGATAACACAAGGATGGAGACGCAAAATGAAAAAAATGGTTTATTTGCTGGCAGCGGCGCTGCTGTCTGTTGAAATTGCCGCGGCAGCACCGCTGCCAGCCTATGCTGCAACAACAGGCGTGGTAAATACCTCTGCTTTGAATGTCAGGACCGGCGCATCAACAAGCTATTCCCGCATTGGCCTGATCTATCAGGGGCAGAGCGTGACAATTCTTGGTTCCAGCGGAAACTGGTACAAAGTAACCTGCAATATTGGCGGCGCGAACCGGACGGGCTATGTACATAAGGATTATATTAATGTATCCGGCGGCTTGGGAAGCTCAGGGAGCACTTCTTCCGGCAGCGGAACCGGCAAGGTGAATGTGAGCGGGCTGAATGTCCGTTCCGGCCCTTCTACGGGCGACAGAATTGTAGGGCTTATATACAGCGGAACAACTGTCAATATTCTTGGAACCTCAGGCTCATGGTATAAGGTTTCTGTTGATATTTCGGGAACAACTGTCACTGGTTATGTTTTTGCTGAATATATTACGCGTACCTCCTCGGGCAGCAGCTCCGGCAGTACGAATACAGGCAATTCTGGAAATACGGGGGTTTCCGGCAGTACAGGCAAGGTAAATACAAGCGCTTTGAATTTCCGTACAGGAGCTTCTACAAGTTCGACGCGTATCGGCTGTATTTATATGAACCAGGAAGTGACGATTCTTGGAAAATCCGGAGACTGGTACCAGGTTAAGGCTTCAGTGAATGGCACAATGCAGACTGGTTATGTATCAGCCCAGTATATTACCATTGTGTCCTCTGGCTCAGGCAGTTCGGGAAGTAATTCCGGAAATTCAGGAAATACTTCTGTAACGAATGAAAAGGGAACGGTGAATGACGGCCCATTAAATGTACGTACCGGCCCGTCAACAAGCTATTCGATTTTAGGGTATCTGAATACAGGAAGCTCCGTTCAGATTATTGGCACTGAAAACGGCTGGTATAAAGTGAATGTTACGCTTTCCGGACGTACTGTGACCGGCTATGTGTCTGCCCAGTATATTACAAAGTCCTCCGGATCTGCGGGGAACTCCGGTTCCGGCGGTAGCTCTGATAATAATGCAAATACCAATAAGAGCGGTGTTGTAAATGACGGCCCGTTAAATGTACGTACCGGCCCGTCCACAGGAAATACGGTGATCGGTTCCTTAAGCAAGGGCGCGAGCGTTCTTATTCTTGGAACAGAGGGCGAGTGGTATAAGGTATCCGTTATTCTTTACGGCCGCACGACGACTGGCTATGTCCATTCCGATTACATTACGGTAAATTCCGGTTCCGGCAGCAGCGGTTCTAATACGGGAGACAGTAACAACAACAATAATAATAACAGCAATAATAATAACAACAACAATAACAACAATAATAACCAAAATCCGGGCACATCAGATACAGCCTTTGAGCAGCAGATTGCGGCATTTCCTGAATCCTACAAGGCCTCCTTACGGGCGCTCCATGAGAAGTACCCGAACTGGGTATTTAAGGCTGTAAATACAGGGCTTGACTGGAATTCGGCCATTGCCGGGGAAAATGTGCTGGCAGTGAATGTTATCCAGACTGCAATTAACGGAAATACGGATTTTGGAAAGCTCTCCACAATGGACGGCGCCTATGACTGGGCAACGGATAAATATACATTATGCGATGCGGGCGGATTCTACACTGTATCTGAGGATGTTCTCAAGTATTATATGGATCCGAGAAATATGCTCACTGAAAAGTATATTTTCCAGTTTGAATCTCAGGCTTATGACAGCTCCCAGACAAAGGATGTTGTCCAGGGCATTTTGAACGGAACATTTATGGCGGGTAATTATTCCTATACAGACGGCGGACGCACAGTGACAAAGAACTATGCGGATACCTATATGGAGGCTGGAAAAAGCTCCGGCGTAAGCCCGTATTTCCTTGCGGCTAGAAGCCGTCAGGAGCTGGGTGTCAACGGAAGCGGTTCATCCTCAGGAAATTACGGAGCCTATAAGGGCTACTATAATTATTACAATATCGGTGCAAATTCCGGCGCAGATCCGATTGCCAATGGCCTTAATTATGCCAAGGGCGGCAGCAATGGAACAAATACAAGCTACGGAAGGCCGTGGACGAATCCATACAAGGCGATTGTCGGCGGGGCGGATTTCCTTGGCGCCTCCTATATCCGCATTGGACAGAATACGAATTATTTCCAGAAGTTTAATGTGGTTTATCACCAGGCCTTGTACAAGCATCAATATATGACAGGAATACAGGCACCGTCGAGTGAATCCGTATCGATCTACAATTCCTACAAGAATATGGGCGTACTGGATAAGCAGTTTGTTTTCTATATTCCTGTATATAATAATATGCCGGCAAGTGCCTGCCAGCTTCCGGCTTACTCCGGAAATCCAAACAGCTATTTGAAAGCTCTGACTGTTACTGGCGGCGGCAAGAACCTGCTGCTGACACCGACCTTTAATTATAAAACAACAACCTATGATCTTGTTGTTCCTGTGGGAGTGAGCCAGGTTACGATCAGTGCTTCCTCAGTAAGCGCATATGCGAAAGGAATTTCAGGAACAGGTACATATAATCTGAATACAGGACTGAATACATTTAATGTGACCTGTACGGCAGGAAACGGAACAACAACAACTTATACATTAAATATAAGCCGTGCGCAGTAAGGCTTAGAAGGGGCGATTGATTATGAAAAAGAAAATTACAGTTGCTTTATGTTTAATATGTGCGATTGTCTGCGGCGTTATTGTCAGCGGCGTGACTTCACGGGCCAGCAGCGCCAATATTTCCATCAGTACGGATAGCCAGACCGTTAAAAAAGAGCAGGAATTTTCTGTGAAGGTCACGGTGTCCAGCGATGCCGCTATGCAGAATATTGACACAATGCTTGGCTATGATCCCCAGGTATTGGAATATGTAAAGAGTGACAGCAGCGCTGTTGCCGGGGCATCGGGAATGATCCATATTATGGAAGAATTTCTTGATCCTGTAACTTCTGTTACCTATACACTGACATTTAAGGCTCTGGAGCTGGGAAGCTCCTCCTTAAGTGTATCGGACACCTATATTTCAGAGGCTGAAACCTTTAATATTGTTCCTGTATCTTCGGATAGTGTGAATGTGGAAGTTATTACAAATAAGCAGGAATCTTCTGAAACTCGGCTTAGTGAGCTTCTCATAGCTCCTGGGGAGATGAATGAGGAATTTGATCCCGATGTTTATGAGTATACTGTTGAGGCTGCTTATGAGGATGAAAATGTAGCTATCAGTGCGATTCCTATGGATGAAAATTCGGTTGTGACGATGGAAAAGTCAGATACATTAAGCTTTGGCGAAAACAAAGTGATTATTACAGTGACAGCGCCGTCGGGCAATACAAGTACTTATACGGTGACGATTAACCGCTTGGCAGTGCCGGAGGAAACCGGAGAATCCGATACAATGGAAACGAGTGAGTCCGATACAACAGAAACGAGTGAATCTGATACAATGGAAACAGAATCCGGGGAAGCACAGAGCATGGAAACTCAGGTGAATGAATCTGAAACTGTTTTAGAGAGCCAAGTGCCTGGGGAAGCTGAGACAGAAAGCCAAAGCAGCGCGCAGCAGAGTGCGGAAACTGACGTTTATAATGGCGCGCAGGCCTATAGTGCTGTAGGTGAAAACGGAAAGGTAATCGTGCCGGATACCGAAAGCGGCAATGCGGCTGCTTCAGCTTTGGCAGACACAGGGGAAAACTATGAACCGTGAGGATCTCAAATGTGTTATAAGCTTTCGTCTGTTTACGGATAAAAAGGCTTTTGGGCCGGGAATTGCCCGGCTTATGGAGCTGACGGAGGAATATCATTCGTTAAATAAGGCAGCGGCAGCCATGGGAATGGCTTACAGCAAGGCATGGAAGATTCTCAATGAATCTGAACAGGCCCTTGGGGTTCCTCTTTTAGCGCGTCATGCCGGGGGCCGCAGCGGCGGCGGAGCCGTCCTGACTCCAGAAGGCCGGCAGATGCTCGCCTGTTATCAGGGCTTTGTTAAGGAGGCAGGGGAAGCGGTGGAAGCGCTTTTTGAAAAGCATTTCAGACAGCCATAAACATGCCGCCTTAAAAGAGGCGCCGCGCTATTTTCCTAAAGGTAAAGGAATACATAATAAGAGGCAGTCATACAATATTTTAAGAGTCTTAAAAGCCGGATGGTTTTATGGAGATTAACTTAAAAAAACGTATGGCTGCTTTTTTGTGCCTTGCCATTGTCTTAAGCTTAAGCTATGGGTGGCTGACTGGCAGCCCTACGGGGCTTTTGTCCGTAGAAAATATTTCTGCTGCAAAAACACCTGGTAATGGCGGTATAAAAGCTGACAGCTTAGACGGGAATGAAAACGGTCTGGGAGGCGGCAAGTATGTTGCGATGACTTTTGACGATGGCCCAAAGGCGGGAACAACAGATTTGCTGCTTAACGGCCTTCGGGAACGGGGCGTCCATGCGACTTTTTTTTTGATAGGGAAGCAGGTGGAGGAAAATGAGACCCTTGTAGAGCAGATGGCTGAGGATGGGCATTTGATTGGCAACCATACGTTTAATCATGTAAATCTCGCAAATCTTTCCAACAAAGACGCCTGGCAGGAGCTGAATTTGTGTTTTGGGGAAATCGAAGACATTGCGCCGCAGTCTTTAAAGGTTGTCCGTCCGCCTTTTGGGGAAATCAACAGCGCCGTTAAAAGTAATGTGGACTGCCCGATTATTTTATGGTCCGTTGATACGCGGGACTGGACAGGAAGGAGCGCCGGGGATATTGCAGATTATATTGTAGAAACTGCCCGGGAAGGGGATATTATACTTCTTCACGATATATTTGAGGAGAGCGTTCGCGGCGCCCTTATGGCCATTGACACAATGATGGAAAACGGCTATACTTTTGTCACAGTCAAGGAGCTGTTTGAAAAAAATGGTATAACTTTGGAACCTGGAAAGGTTTACAGAAAAACATATACAGGAGGATGAGATGTTAAAAATTGGTTCACATATTGGCATGAGCGGAAAAGAAATGTTTTTAGGCTCGGCAAAAGAAGCAGCCGCTTTTGGAGAAAATACATTTATGGTTTATACAGGGGCACCTCAAAATACCCGGAGAAAGGAGCTTTCACAGCTTCGTATCGACGAGGGCTGGGAGTATATGAAGGCCCATGGAATTGATGAGTTTATTATTCACGCGCCATATATTATTAATCTTGGAAATGGTGTTAAAAAGGAAACCTACACGCTTGCGGTAGAGTTTCTCGCCAAGGAGCTGGAACGGACAAAAGCCATGGGCAGCAAAGTGTTAGTCCTGCACCCGGGTTCTCATGTGGGCGAGGGCGTAGCGGCGGGAACCGCCAAGATCATCGAAGGGCTAAACGCAGTGATGACTAAGGATATGGGCGTGTATATTGCCCTGGAAACAATGGCGGGGAAGGGCAGTGAGATTGGCCGTTCCTTTGAAGAACTGGCAGCTATTTATGACGGCGTTCAGGAAAATCAGTGGCTTCGGGTGTGTTTTGACACCTGCCATACGAACGACGCTGGTTATGATATTACCGGCGATTTTGACGGCGTTATGGAAGGCTTTGATAAAATTCTCGGAAAAGAGCAGATTGCGGTTTTCCATATCAATGACAGCAAAAACCCCCGCGGGGCGGCCAAAGACCGCCACAGCAATATCGGCTATGGAACGATTGGTTTTGATGCTCTAAACTATATTGTTCATCATAAGGATTTTATGAATGTACCCAAAATCCTTGAAACGCCTTATGTGCCTGACCCGGGCAATCCTAAAAAATCCTATGCTCCTTATAAATATGAGATTGAAATGCTTCGGGCCGGCACATTTCACGATTATATTAAAGAGGATATGTTTAAAGCTTTGTAAATACCGGATCGTCCGGGTAGCCGCCGGCAAGCTTTTGCATTCCCCTTTGAATGGCGTCTTTGGATGTTTTCCAGTCTGCCTCGCGGTTCCGGTAATCATATTTATCGACAAACCACGCAATATCATTTTCCAGACGTTTCATATTTTCTTCCATCCGGTTAAAAAGCACAGGATAGATTTTTTCCTTTTCCCTGGCGGACAGAGTTTTTTCCGCGGTTTCTATAATATCCCCGAAATGGTGGAGGCAAAAACCCTTGCCTGTTTCAAAGGTATGGAAAAATTCATCGTTGTGTGTCAGAAGTTCAAAGAAAGTGTCCAGGTACCGCGGATATTTTTCTTTAAAATGATTGCATACATAACAGGTGTCTTCCCGGGCGCTGACCCACTGGCCAAGGCTGCTTTCCCGCTTTTCCTTAGGCCGGGCCTTTTTAAGCCGTGAAAAGGCGCCTGCCTTTTGGGGCGTAAATGAGCTAAATTGCTGATGCATGTCTTTATTAAGCTTCTGATAGTAGGTATGGAGCATAAGAGCGCAGCCCAGCTTGTTTCCATAATCGTAAAGCATTTTAAAATGGTGGCGGCAAAACCCCAGGCGGTCCGTTTCTTCGCGGATGTCGTCCTCCATATAAGCCGGACCCATGATGAAGCTGACGGCTTCCTGTTCTAACTTTCTTTCAATAAAACAAAACGGACATTCGTCATTGGCATTAAAAGCGTCCATTAAAGGTATGGTATAAATCGTTTCTTTCATAAACTTCCCCTTCCTTATGTTAGCCGGGCCTATATTAGCGCAAAGAAAAACGTTCGGTGCCAGCGGAGGTTTGCGGACCTGGGCGGCGGATGGCGGCACAGGTTTTTCCAGGCGCTTGTTAAGCGCCGGCCGAAGTAAAATGCGGACTAAATACCCCGTATGCTTGTATCGGTGTATTTTATTCTGTAGGAAATGAAGTATCCTATAGAATAAAAACATTATACTGCTTTTTATATAAAAAGGCCAGCAGTGAAAAGCGCGTCAGCGCAGCAAGCGTACAAGACGTTACTGTTCATAGGATACATGTGAACAGTAGCTGCAAGACCTGGCTGAACTGTTACCAAACAGTAACAACTGTTATGAAAACCATTGGATATTTTGTAAAAATATGTTATGATAACAAACAGTAGACCGCACAGGAACGGAAATCAGGCACAGCAATCTTTTACGGGCCTGCCGTCTTATGTGGAGAGAAATTTTTACAAGGAGATTGATGACATGAGAGATGAAACAAAATGCCTCCGTTCAGGCTATACGCCGGCCAATGGCGCTCCTGGAGTCATGCCGATTGTACAGAGTACGACGTATGTATTTGATTCCACAGAACACATTGGCGATTTATTTAATCTGCCTACAGAGCATATGTATTCCCGTTTTTCAAATCCGACAACTGAAGTTGTGGAAAAGAAGATTGCTGACCTGGAAGGCGGCGTAGGAGCTATGTGTACATCCTCCGGGCAGGCGGCAAATTTGTTTGCGGTTTTAAATCTGTGCAAGGCCGGAGACAGCATTATCAGCGTTCCGGATATCTATGGCGGAACGGTCAACCTGTTTGCGGCAACCTTAAAGCGTCTGGGGATTGAGTGTATTTTTGTCGACAGCGATGCCGACGAGGAAACCATCCAGAAGGCATTTAAACCGAATACAAAGGCTGTTTTTGGAGAAACGCTGGCAAATCCGGCCCTTGTTGTTTTTGATATTGAAAAGTGGGCCAATATCGCCCATAAAAATCATGTTCCCCTGATTGTGGACAATACATTTGCAACGCCGATGCTGTGCAAGCCTATTGAGTTTGGCGCAGACATTGTGACTCATTCGACATCGAAGTATATGGATGGCCATGCCCTTCAGGTGGGCGGCGTTATTGTAGACAGCGGAAATTTTGACTGGACAAGCGGGAAGTTCCCTGAATTTACAGAGCCAGACGATACATACCACGGTGTTGTTTATACAAGAGATTTTGGTAAAATGGCTTATATTATTAAAGCCCGTATGCAGCTTATGAGAGATTTTGGCGCCTATCCGGCAGCTCATTCCTCCTTTTTATTAAATCTTGGCTTAGAAACCCTTCCAGTGCGTATGGAACGCTATTGCCAGAATGCTTTGGCGGTTGCCAGATTTTTTGAAGGCTGTGATAAAATCGAATCTGTGAAATATCCAGGGCTTGAAAGTGACCCTGACCATGAGCGCGCGATGAAATATTTGCCAAAGGGAACTTCCGGCGTGATTTCGATTGTGATTAAAGGCGGCAGGGATAAGGCTGTGGAATTTATGGATGGCCTTAAGATGGCCTCCAATGAAGTCCATGTTGCAGACATACGCACCTGCGTCCTTCATCCGGCCAGTGCAACTCACCGCCAGCTTACCGATGAGCAGCTTGTTGCCGCCGGGGTAACTCCTGGGATGGTCCGGGTTTCTGTAGGCCTTGAAAATGTGGAGGATATTATCGAGGATTTGAAGCAGAGCCTTGACCGTCTGTAATTAATATACGGAGGTATAGTTTATTTGTCTGAACTGTGACCTTTAATAAGTCAAACATTTTATCCTGACAGTAGAACACGAAAAGCAGATGGCGAGAATGCCGTAGGCGTGGGTCATCTGGCTTTGATGTGCGGCAAAGCCGCGCGCATCGCGGCATGAAAGCTTACTGTCAGGAATTTTTTATTTACGCGGGCAATGAGCCAAAGCCAAGTCCTCCTAACCCTGGCGACTGCCGCGAGGGGCGTTAAGTGGCAGCTTCGCTAAAGCGCCGGCTGAAGTGAAACGTAGACCAAAACCCCGATTTTGGCATATGGGTATTTGACTTTCCGTAAATTCTTATTAATTTTCTGGAAAGCAAAAAACGCTTTGTGTGGATGGGATTGTGTTTAATGCTGGAAGGAAATTTAAAGAAATTTTTAATTTTCTCTAAGGAAAATAAAGATTTTTTGACGTTATTCCTTAGTCTATTGTTTCCCGTCATTTTATAAGCTATACTCTTTTGTATGCAGCGGCCGTTGACGGCTGTGGGGAGGCAATGTAATGAAAAAATATTTAAAAGGGATTTTAAACGGCCTTTTTCTTGCACTGCTGATCGGATTGACGTTATATTTCCTTCTTAAGGATCAGGAATTGCCAAAGATTTTTGAAGCCTGCCGGCAGGCAAAGCCAGGATACCTTTTGGCGGGGATTATTCTTGTCATTATATTTGTGTGCAGCGAGTCGGTCATTATCCACTATATGATGAGGACGCTGAAATATAAAGCGCCTCTTAAAAATTGTATACGGTATTCGTTTATTGGTTTCTTTTTTAGCTGCGTAACGCCGTCGGCTACGGGAGGACAGCCTGCCCAGGTTTATTATATGAATAAAGACGGCCTGGATATTTCGGTATCTTCTCTTATTCTAATGGTGGTTACTGTGGCTTACAAAGGTGTTCTGCTGATTTTGTCCGGGCTTGCCTTTTTTACCGAGCGGGGATTTATCCAGAAGCACCTTGGCAGTGTGCGCTATATACTGCTTTACGGGATTATTGTCAACGGTATTTTTATTGCGTTTCTTCTCGTCGTTATTTTTAAAACGTCGATTGTGCGGATATGCAGCCGTAAGGCGGTTCACTGGCTGGCAAAGTGGAAGCTGGTGAAGCATGAGCAGGAGCGGATGGATAAAATTTCGGTATCCTTAGACCGCTATCATGCCGGGGCAATGTATTTAAAAAGTCATGGAATGGTTCTTGTGAATGTTTTTTTGATAACGATTGTCCAGAGAGTAAGCCTGTTTGCGGTAACATGGCTTGTATATCGTTCTTTTGGGCTTCACGGAACGAATGTATGGCAAATTATTTGCCTTCAGACGATCATATCCCTGTCTGTGGATATGCTTCCGCTGCCCGGCGGCATTGGCGCCAGTGAGGCAAGCTTTATGGTAATGTTTGCGGGAATTTTCGGAACATCACTTGTGCTTCCTGGAATGTTGTTAAGCCGGGGGATCAGCTATTATATACTTGTATTGCTCAGTGGCCTTGTCACTTGCTGGGCTCATTTGATTTGTCGAAGAGGGGAGAAAATGGTTGATGATAGGATTATATAGCTATACGGTGATTTTGACTTATTTAAGTCTGGCAATTTCTATTTTTGGTATGGTACAGACATTGGATGGGAATTATCCGGTTGCTTTGCTGTGCCTGATGGCATCGGGAATTTGTGATATGTTTGACGGAAAGGTAGCCCGGATGAAGAAAAACCGGACAGAAGATGAAAAGCGGTTCGGCATACAAATTGATTCGCTTTGTGACCTTGTCTGTTTTGGTGTATTCCCCGCAGTCATCGGCTATTCTCTGGGGGTACGTTCCATATTTGGCAAGGCCTATCTTGTACTTTTTGTTTTAGCTGCGGTGATCCGGCTTGGGTACTTTAATGTGACTGAGGAAAAGCGGCAGCAGGAAACCGATGAAAAAAGAGCCTACTATCAAGGTCTTCCGGTGACAAGTGTCGCTGTCATTATACCGCTTGTGTTTTTGACACGGCATTACTTTAATACAAAATTTACCGTTTTTTATGAAGCGGTACTTGTTGTCATTGCCCTGCTTTTTATCCTTGATATTAAGGTGAAGAAGCCGGACTTAAAAATGACGGTCATTCTTGGCATTATTGCCTTGTTTATTATTGTGCGTCTTGTAATGCTTTGTATCGGTATGGGAGGATTTTAAATGAAATACTGTGACCGAAAAGGGAACCGGTGGGAGGAAAACAGCGGACAGGACCGTTTTCTTTCCTGGGTGTATGCCCATAGCCTTACCCGCAGGGTGATAAAATGTCTGACATTTCCTTGTGTATCAAGGTTTTTTGAGAGGCTGCTTAAAAGCTCTTTGTCAAAGGCGCTGGTTGGGCCTTTTGTGAGGGCCAATAAAATCGATCTGTCTTTGTATGAGCCGTGTTCCTATGCGTCCTACAATGACTTTTTTACACGGAAAATCCGGCCGGGGCTGCGTCCGGTAAATCTGACCGGGGATCTGCTTATAAGCCCCTGTGACGGGAAGCTTTCGGTTTACCCCATCAGCAGCCGCAGCGCTTTTTATATAAAAAATTCAGCCTACACTGTGGAATCTTTAACACGAAGCAAAAAGCTGGCCAGGAAGTATGAGGGCGGCTGGTGTGTGCTGATACGCCTGACGGTGGACGATTATCACCGTTACTGTTATGTGGACAGCGGTAAAAAAACAAAAAATTATCATATTTCTGGTTGTTTACATACGGTCAATCCTGCGGCGGTAGAGCAGATTGATGTGTACAAAGAAAATTCAAGGGAGTTTACAATGATTAGGAGCCAAAATTTTGGCGATATGGTTCAGATGGAGGTCGGCGCCCTCATGGTAGGAAAAATAAGGAACCACCAAGGGGCTGGTACAGTGGTTCGGGGAGAAGAGAAGGGATATTTTGAATTTGGAGGTTCTACGGTGATTTTGCTTCTTGAGGGCAGCCGGGTGGCTATGGACAGGGATTTGTGCCAAAATACTGCGCTGGGATATGAAACAAAGGTACAGATGGGTGAAGTTATTGGCCATGCACAGCCCGGCAGGACTGTGCATGGCGAAAATTGATGATAAGGGGTGACGCTTAACGGAATTGTTTTGGCGTCATCCCTGTATATTTTTTAAATACCTTGGAAAAATAGCTCTGGTCTTCAAAGCCTACAGCAATAGCAATATCAATAATGGAGAAGTTGCTGTTGGTCAGGAGGCGCTTGCTTTCTTCAATTCTTACATGATTCAAATATTCTTTAAATGAAAGGCCGATTTCTTTTTTGAAAAGTGTTGAAAAATAAGCTGGATTTAAATGGACTTCATTGGCAACATAGTTCAGGGAAATGGGTTCGCTGTAATGCTGGCTGATGAAGTTTACTGCTTTTTTCATAATTTCACGGTTTTTAATATTTCCATGGCTTAAAATATTATCCGCAAAGGTTTCTACAATCTCCTGTAAAATATAGCAGAGCGCTTCATAGGATGAACAGTCTGCAATTTTGTGGATGAACTGGGTATTCAGGCGCAGGGCTGTTTCAGAAGCTCCGCCGCCTTCAATAGAAGCCCGGGATAAAAGGGTGCAAAGCTCTAATGCCCGGGATTTAATCGTTTCTAGCTTCCCGCCGTCAACAAAGAGGACGTAACCCAAAAGATCATTGAGAATCCCTTTGGCCTCGGCAATATTGCCATTTTTGACCTTTGTGATAAGGTCATTTTCTTTTTCGAGAGGATAGGCGGATGTTGTGTCAATAATATGGTTTTTATACATCTGGATGCTTTCGTTGATTTTAGATTGTTGTTGGAGCCGCTCTTGCTTTTCAAGGAAGATCTGACGGCTTTCGCTCATCAGATTCGAGAAAAGATAGTAAAGCAGCTTGCTTACCTGCCCAGCGGTATGAGGCGTGATGACGGGAATGTTCTGGGCTTCATCGTAAAGCTCTAAAAGTTCATCCGTGGGGATCGGATAGCGCCTCGATAGTTCAGACAGCATAATGGCATCCGGAGCATCTAACAGGAATGGCCCGACAAGGATAGAACCAAAAAGGGTTGTCTTATTCATTAACGGAAAAACGATATGATTTAAATTTGCCGGACAGGTAAAAATATAGGTTTCACCCAGGGAGGTTGCATATTTACATGCTTCAAGATGGATATGTTCGCAGGAATCCGATGTACCTGCATATTTTCTGAAAATTTCGCAGTAGGCGCAGGGCGGCGCCTTGGGGTCTAACAGATGCCCCCTGTCATCAAGCACCTGAATGGGAAGATTTGTACAGCAGTGGAATGCCTTAAGCATTTCCTGAAGCTTATTCTGTTCGACAATCGTATATAAATAAGGTATCATAAGTATTCCTCTTATCATTATGCCTAAAGTTATTGTAAACTGTTATGCCGCGCTGCGCATGGCGCCACCACGGATGAAAGCCAGGACTGCCCCTGTGCCTGCCCACTTGATAACTTTCATAGTAAAAAATTTAGAATTTATAAAAATATTACAAAAAACAGTATAGCACAGAAGCGGATTCTATGTACAGTCTTTAAGTTTTAAAAAATGGATGATTTTATGGCATAGTTCTAAAATTTGCAAAAATTTTACGGATTTTCTGTAAAAAATCCCAAGAGTTTCTGATGTGTATGTTATAATAATTTTACTGGTATGTATAAAATATATGGAGGTAATACACATGGGAATGGAAATTTTAGAAGAAATGTCCTCATTTTTGCAGAAGGGCAGAGCTAAAAATGTGAAAGCGCTGGTAACTCAGGCACTTGAGGAAGGTCTTGATCCCAAAGCTATTTTAAATGAGGGCCTTCTCTCTGGGATGATGATTATTGGTGAAAAGTTTAAGAAGAATGAAGTGTTTGTTCCTGAGGTTCTTGTTGCAGCCCGTGCAATGAACGCTGGCCTGACAATTCTTGAACCAAAGCTTATTGAAGTAGGAAACGAGCCGGTAGGCAAGGTTGTTATCGGTACCGTTAAAGGCGATTTACATGACATTGGAAAAAATCTTGTGGCAATGATGCTTAAAGGGGCAGGCTTTGAGGTTTATGATATTGGGGTTGATGCAGATACAGAGAAGTTCATTACTGAGGCGGAAAATGTGGGCGCTGATGTGATTTGTATGTCTGCACTGTTGACAACAACAATGCCGAATATGAAGGTCGTTATCGACGCCTTAAAGGAAAAAGGGCTGAGAGATAAATATATTGTTATGGTCGGGGGCGCTCCGGTCAACGAGGCATTTGCAGAGCAGATTGGCGCAGATTATTATACGCCGGATGCGGCAACCGCGGCCGAAGTCGCTAAAGAGGCTGTACTTGCAAAGTAATCATTTAGATATTATAATAGGAGTATCTGTCAGGTACCCCCTGCCGTTCTTGGCGGGGGGTATTTTCATTTGATGAAGAAGAGGTAAGCTTATGGAAATAAAAGTGCTGGATCAGTTTCCCCAGCTTGTATTAAATAAAGAAAGTGTTTTTAAAATTATGGACTGCCATGAGGAAAGCACGGTATATGGGGAGGTTGCCAGGGAGTATGAAAGGCTTGAACCATGGCTTTACGAAAAGGTTCATCCAAAGGCGGTTATTGCCTGGGAGCCTCAAAGCTCTTCACTGTTAGAACGCCTGCGCCTGCCGGAGGGCAAAGCGGAGCCGGGGATTTATTTAGAGCCAAAGAGCCGGGGATTTTTATATTTAGTGATGACCTTAGGGAAAGAACCAGAAAATTATAGCAGCAAATTATTTGAGGCTGGGGAGTATTTGTCAGGAATGTTGCTTGGCGCCATGGCCGACGAGTATCTTTTTTTGTTTGAAGATCAGGTGATGCCTGAAGTTAAAGCTTTTTGTGCGGTTCCTGGTTTTGGCGTCCTGCGCCGCATGGAGGCGCCAATGGACATACCCCTTGAATTTCATCAATATGTTTACGAGCGCTGCGATCTGAAGGCGCTTTTAGGTATGGAGTTAAGCAGCGGCTATATGTTTGATCCAGTGAAAACAAGCTGTCTTGTCTTTTTGCTATCCGACGAAACGTCAATATTTAACGCATGGCATGATTGCAGCCATTGTCCTGCGGTGGGCTGCCGGAGGCGAAAGGTATAGCTGCTGATACAGATAGGGGTACTTGCCGCGCTGGCTGTCAGAGACAGAAGAGGACCGCAAGGGGATAACTTGATGCTGTAAAAAACACAGCAAATAGATGAAATCCCGCAAGGGGATAACTTGATGCTGTAAAAAAACACAGCAATTAGAGGAAAGGGTTGGATATGAAAATTAAAATTGTGAATCACGGGAAGATAATGGAAATTGAATGTCAGGACAATGAAACGATTTTAGACGCCCTTAAGCGTGAGGATATTTATGTGCCTGCTTATTGCGCCGGGAGAGGCACATGCAGGAAATGCCGTATACAGCTTTTAGAAGGGGATCTTGAGGTGACACAAGCAGACCAAAAGGCTTTTGACGCTGCAAGCCTTGCACAGGGAGTACGCTTGTCCTGCCAGGCGCGGCCAAAGACAGAGTGTACGATTCTTTTATGTACGGAGGATGAGTCGGATTTTGACATACTGACGACAGGAGCTATAAGTGCCGATAAGGATGGCAAGGCCCCGGGAACTGGCACAAACGCCAAAGACAAGGAGGCTTTTGCCGGAAGCGGCACCTATGGGGTGGCTATAGATATTGGAACAACGACGATTGCGATGGAGCTTTGTGAGCTTGCATCTGGGAGGACCTGTGCCCAGGACAGCCGGATTAACCATCAGAGGGCCTATGGCGCTGATGTAATTTCAAGAATACAGGCGTCTGTGGACGGCAATGGAAAGCTTCTGAAAATGTCTATTTGCCGGGATCTTTTGTCCGGTATTTTAGAGCTTACAAAACAGGCGGAAATTTCAGCAGGCCAGATAAAGCGTATGGTTATTAGCGCCAATACAACGATGTGCCATTTACTCATGGGTTATCCCTGCGATTCCCTTGGGGCCTCGCCGTTTACGCCGGTGAATATTCAAACAATATATACGGATGTTTATTCTGTGATGGGAGAGATGTTGGAAGGAAGCATTTTTACACCGGATATGGCAAAGCAGACGGAACTTGTCATATTGCCTGGGATATCTGCCTTTGTGGGGGCGGATATTGTTGCAGGACTTCTTGTATGCGATTTCGCCAAAAGCGAGGATATATGTATGCTTATTGATTTGGGAACAAACGGCGAGATGGCGATTGGCAATAAATTTCGCCGCATTGCTACATCAACGGCTGCAGGGCCGGCCTTTGAGGGGGGAAATATTTCATGCGGCACCGGGAGTGTAAAAGGGGCGATTTATGCAGTAACTTTGGAGGACAAAGCAATGGCCTATAAAACTATTGGCAATGAGGCGCCGGTAGGAATTTGCGGCACCGGGGTTATGGATATTACCGCAGAGCTTATAAAGCATGAGATTGTGGATGAAACCGGGCTGCTCTGCGATGAATATTTTGAAACGGGGGTTCCTGTCGGGAAAAAGTCCTGTGGTGAACCGATTGTATTTACTCAGAAGGATGTGAGGGAAATCCAGCTTGCAAAGGCGGCGGTGCGGGCAGGCATTGAAGTGCTCCTTAAAAGATTCGGAACCGATTGCAGCAGCCTTAAAACGATTTATTTGTCAGGCGGCTTCGGCTTTAGGCTTGATGTGGAAAAGGCGATTTTTGTGGGACTTCTCCCGGAAGGCTTTGGCGGAAAAATTTGTATTGCCGGCAATTCATCACTGGCAGGGGCAAAGGCATGTCTTTTACACGCAGATTGTCTTAAAACAGCAAAGGTACTGGCCGAGGAAACTGAGGAGATAAGCCTTGGCAACGATGCTGATTTTAATGACTATTATATGGATGCGATGTGCTTTGAGCAGTAGTGGATTGCGGTCTTTGCCGGTTTTTTTCCGGCGCAGGGCAGACGTCCGCCAAAGGTCTGGCGCCAAAGCCTGCCCTTCCCAGCCGCATGGCTGAACTGTTAGAAATAGTTGTTACTATTCACGGCTGCGCCGGGAATAGTAACTTCGCAGGTTCGTTTAGAGTTTTTGCTTCGCACCCGTTGACGCTTCACTTCAACGGGTCGCGGCAGTCGCCAAGCTGGTGAGCAAGCTCCCCAGTTTGGCTCGTTGCTTCGCGCAAAAAGAGCCTGCTCACACCTGTATCATGTTCTTACGCCGCAA
>JAGZDD010000063.1 GCA_018369015.1 Clostridiales bacterium
ATTGATGATACACAGGTGCGCAGAAATGTCCGTGCTGACGGAACAATTTATTCTTGTATTTCCTTCTCTACAAAGCTTGGCAATGCGATTGGAGGTTCCGTTGGCGTTCTGCTTTTGGCTGCCGTTGGCTATGTAGCCACAGCCGATGTGCAGACTCCGAGCGCTGTATTAGGGATGAATGCAGTGATTAATCTTGGCCCGGCCTTAATGTTCATTCTTGCGATTATTCCGTTTATGATGATCCGTATGACGAACAAGAAGGGCAAAGAAAACAGCGAGATTTTGGCAGAAAGAGAAGTTGCAGAAAATAACAAATAAATATTGATGCTTAGAACCGCTCCTCAAAAACATAGTTTTTTGGGAGCGGACAGCGCTGACCAGAGCGGAGCATATAACTGACCAGATATCTGGCATGTTGTATGCTCCGCTGTTTGCATTATTTTTTTTGGACCGAGTAACCAAATTTTCCGATATGACGCCCTGTGCCATAATACTGGCCGTGGGAATAAATGAGAGGCTTCGCCTTTTCTAAATCGAATTTGCCGTTTTTATCCATATATTTTTCATCGGCATAAACGGCCACAACCCGGGCGATAAACATATCATGGCTTCCAAGCTCCGCAATATTTTCAACTTTACATTCAATACATACCGGGCTTTCATCGATCATGGGGGCATAATGCAGTGTTCCCTTGACCGGAGTTAAATGCATGGCCTTGAATTTATCCATATCCTTTCCTGACTTAACGCCGACAAAATCTGTGGCATAAGCGAGCGCTTCGGTTGTCAGATTGATGACATATTCTCCGGTTTCTTTAATCATTGCGTGGGAATAACGGCTTTTCCGTATGGAAACATAAACCATCGCCGGATCTGAACAAATTGTTCCGGTCCAGGCAGCGGTCATTACATTTATTTTGCCGGATTTATCGCCGCAGCTTACCATGACAGCAGGCAGAGGATAAACCATATTTCCCGGTTTCCATTGTTGTTTTGACATCTTCATCCACCTTTCCTTATTCTTGCCAGCCTTTAACGGCATAAAGGTATGCCGCCCTGGCGGCGTTACCTGTGATTGCCGGGGCTTGGCGGCATACTGTAATTACTGCTGCTGCAGCTCTCCCATAAGCTTTGGGATGAGCTGCTTTTTTCGGGAAACAACGCCCTCAAGGAACAGGCTCGGTCCGTTGGACAGCTTTCCAAAGGCATCTGAGGCAATCTGGGCGGCATTGTCTCCGTAGCATAAAAGCTCTGTTGATTCCGATAAAATATTCGTTAGCATGAAATAGATCATATCCACCTCATGGTGAGCTTTTGCCAGCTCCAGATATTCCATCATACGCCCTTTCACTTCATCAAGCCCGTCCTGGTTCATGGCTGTGATTTGACCGACCCCGAAGGTTGTGTTTCCGGCTGTGAATTTTTTGAAGTCCTGATAGAAAATATCCTCCGCGGATTTGTGTTTGAGATTGCTGCCCGCATTGAACATATCCCGGGCATAGCTTTCCATATCAATTCCCGCAATCTGGGCCAGAGCTGTGGCGGCCTGGCGGTCTAAGGGCGTGCAGGTTGGCGACCTGAAAAGCAGGGTGTCGGAAATAATGGCAGAACACATGAGGCCGGCAATTTCGGGAGGAATATCGATGTTGTTTTCTTTGTACATGATATAAATAATTGTACTAGTACATCCGACAGGCTGGTTCCTGAAGTTGACCGGGGCCAGCGTTTCCACATGGCCCAGCTTGTGATGGTCAATAATTTCGAGGAGATAAGCGTCATTTATACCGTCCACCGCCTGGGATTTTTCGTTGTGATCGACAAGGATAAGCTTCTTTTTATTCATATCAATGAGGCTGTGGCGGGAAAGCATACCGATAAAACGGTCTTCGCTGTCAAGTACCGGAAAATCCCGGTGACGCTGCCCTGCCATGATATTTTTTATATCTTCTACAAAATTATCCAAGCGGAAGGTAATCAGATGGTCGCGTACCATAAAATGGGATATAGGTATACTCTGGTTTAAAAGGCGGGCTGTAATAAATGTGTCATATTCTGTTTTCATTATGGCACAGCCTTTGTCCTGGGCCAGCTTCTGGATAGAAAAGGAAACGTCGGCGCCCATGCACACGATGAGACAGGACGCATTCATTTCGATGGCGCATAGCTGGGATTCATAACGGTCCCCGAGAATAACAATATCGTCCTCCTCAATATAATTTTCCATAAGATCCGGATTCGCGGCGGCAATGAGTACCTTGCCCCGGGTCACTACGCCATCGGGATTTCCTACAAGAAGTTCACCGTCAATCGTTTCCAGAATGTTTTTGTATGGTGTTTTTGCTTCAGATAAAATGGTGCTGCCGTAAACGCCCATAAAGGATTTTGCAATATCGCCCAGAGTAATAAGCCCTTCGAGATGGTTACTTTTGTCAACGACCGGAAGGGTCGCTAGATGACGCTCGTTTAAAATCCTCCATGCGTTCTTTAATGACAAGGTGCTGTCCACAGGGTGGCTTTCGTCTAAATTGGCATCCTGGACCTGGCTGCGCACATCATTAATATAGGAAGGAACTTCCATATGAAACGCATTTAGGACAAAGGCGGTTTCCGAGCTGATCTGTCCGGCACGCCGGGCAATGTAGCGGCATTGGCCGGCAGTATTTTCTTCGATTTTATTTTTTAGCCAGGCATAGGAAATCGCAGAACATATGGAATCGGTATCTGGATTTTTATGCCCGATGATATTGACTTCTTTTTTCATCCTCTGCTCCTCCTATTGCTGTAATGTGGCCATAAGGCGGGGAATGAGCTGTTTTTTCCGGGAAACAACGCCGGGAAGGTAAAGCTCATTGTCTTTTGCTGTTACCATGAAGCTGCTTTCGGCAATTTCCATAGCCATTTTGTCTGAATAGAGAAGCTGGGTTGATTCATCAATAATATTTGTGAGCATGAAAAATACCATGTCGACGCCATGATTTTTCTTGGCTTTGTGCATGTAGGGAATCATGCGTTCCTTGATTTCATCCAGCTCATTCTGGGTCATAGACATAATCTGCCCTACGCCAAAGGTTGCAGAACCGGCGGTAAAGCGTTTGAAATCCTGGTAGAAAATTTCTTCCTCGGATTTTGAATGGAGATTACTGCCGGCGGCAAACATTTCCCGGGCAAGCTCATCGGTTTGGATTCCGGCAATGGCGGCAAGGCTTTTGGCCGCCGCACGGTCAGCGTCCGTACATGTGGGGGAGCGGTAGAGCAGCGTATCGGAAATAATGGCCCCACAGAGCAGACCGGCAATGTTTGGCGGAATATCCATACAATTTTCAGTAAACATCTGGTAAATAATCGTTGCAGTGCAGCCTACCGGCTGGTTACGCACCACAATAGGCTTCATAGTTTCTACCGTGCCAAGCTTATGATGGTCAACGATTTCTACGACCTCGGCGTCTAAAATGCCGTCTACTGCCTGCTCCGGCTCGTTATGATCCACAAGAATGATTCTTTTTTGCGGCATTTTAATAAGCGAGCGGCGGGAGATCATGCCTGCAAATTTGTGGTTTTTTGTAAGCACCGGAAAGTCACGGTGGCGTTTTTTCAGCATTGTTCCTTTAATATCTGAGATAAAATCCGTTGTTTTAAAGGTAATAAGGTCATCCTTTTTCATAAAATAGCTGATAGGAACGCTTTGGTTAATGAGCCGGGCAACGGTGTAGGTGTCGTAATGGGTGCTGATGATCGCGCAGTCATTATTTTCGGCAATTTTACGGATGGTACGGGAAACCTTTGAGCCTTCGCACACAATGATGAGGGAAGCGTGCTGTTCAATGGCGCAGAGCTGTGTTTCATAGCGGTTTCCAAGAATAATCACATCGCCAGACTCAATATGTTCCCGGATAAGCTCCGGATTTGCAGCGGCGATTGCGACCTTTCCGGAGGTTACATGGTTTTCGCGGCCGCCGGCGATCATTTCCCCGTCTAAGGCGTCGAGAATATTTTCGTAGGGTGTGCCTGCCTTGGCAAGGATAGTATTGTCATAGACGGCCATATAGGAACGGGCAATGTCGCCGATCGTAATAAGCCCTTTTAATGTTTTATCTTTATTAAGTATGGGGAGGGTGGCAATATTGACGGTGCGCATAATTGTCCACGCTTGCTTAAGGGAGATTGTTTCCAGAACGCCTTCGACTTTTCGTATATCAATATCGCTGACCTGGGCGCGCACATCATTAATGTAGGCTGGGGCCGGAGTGTTAAAGCGTTTTAAAACATATTCTGTTTCCGGGCCTAATTGTCCTGCCCTGCGGGGAACATAGACAGTATCCCTTTGCGGCTTGGCCGCGCTGACAAAAGCGCTTAATGAAGCACTGTCGTTGTCAATATGGCTGGCAATCTGATTTTTCAGATAGGCATAGCCAATGGCAGAGCATATGGAATCTGTGTCCGGATTTTTATGGCCAAAAACATAAATTTCTTTTTTTGATGTATCCATAAATTTTTACTCCTGTAAAGTGATATTATCAGTTTAGCATATTTCATAAGGTTTGGAAATACTAACCATCCAGTCACTCGTCTTTAGAAATATGGCTCGGGGCTTTTCCTAGCTGGCTTGCCCGCACAACCGACTGCTCCCCGAATTTTTTTCGGATATTATCCAGGGCGCTGTCCAGCTTTTTTTGCTTTTCATTTGTCTGATAGTCGAAAATAGAAAGCTGCTGCATACTGTCAGAGGACAGCTTTGACGTTCGTATGCCAAGGAGCCGGATTGGCTTTTTACTCCAAAGCTCATCAAAAAGCCGGCAGGCAGTTTTATAGATGGCGTCTGTTGTATTATCCGGCGTTAAAAGCTGGGTCTGGTGGGAAGCGGTTTCAAAGCTGCTGTATTTGATTTCTACGCTGACCATACCGGCCAGCATATGGTTTTTCCTTAAGCGCCGGGAAACAGACTCGGAAAGCTCCATTAGAAAATAGGCGGCGGTTTGACGGTCTGTGACATCAAAGGAAATGGTCGTAGAATTGCCAATGCCTTTTGCGTCCGTTTTGGAACGGGTATCAATGGGTGAGCTTTCAATGCCGTTGGCATATTCCCATATCATCTGGCCGTGGCTTTTTAAATGGGCCAAAAGAATGGCCGGGTCTGTACATGCAAGCTCTCCGATGGTACGTATGCCCAAAAGCTCAAGCCGGGCGGCGCTGGAGCGGCCAACCATAAACAGCTCCCTGACCGGAAGGGGCCACATTTTCTTTTGGATCTCCCAAGGAAAAAGTGTGTGGACAAGGTCTGGCTTTTTGAAGTCAGACGCCATTTTTGCCAGCAGCTTGTTTGTCGAAATGCCGATATTGACAGTAAAACCTAAGGTATCACGGATACGGTCTTTAATGATCCTGGCTCCCTGCACCGGCGATTGTATTCCGGGGATAGGAACATATTCCATGAAACACTCGTCAATACTGTATTGGCTTATATTTGGAGAATATTCTGACAGAAGGCTGAGCAATGTCTGACTGTAGCGGGCATAAAGCTTGTGGTCCGGGGCATAGGACTTTAGCGTGGGGCATTTCTTGAACGCATCCACTACCGGCTCACCGGTAACAATACCATATTTTTTTGCGGGAATCGATTTCGCCAGCACGACGCCGCGGCGTTTGGAAATATCTCCGCCGATAATTGCGGGAATCGCCCGTATATCCAGTGTGTCCTTATTCCCGTTTTTTAGACGTTCTACAGCCGTCCAGCTTAAATAGGCGCTGTTGACATCAATATGGAAGATAATTCTGGAAGCTGCCATAACATCTCACCTTTCCTTCGTCGGCAAATCACAGGCTTTTTGCAAACAGCAGGTGTTTTCAGAAAGCCGTGGATCAGAGTAAATAAATCATATTTAGGAACTATTCAGCCGTGCGGCTGAGGATGACAAAACCTCGGCGCAAGACGTCTGGTGGATGTCTGTCCTGCGCCGACCGGAGCACAGCGTAGACCGCAAGCTGGCTTGCAGAGAGGTTTTGTCATCCTTAAGTCTAGGGCGCTTAGCCCTAATCAAGGATTTAGCCGCGATAGAGGCGTGAATCCGAGAAGCACGGCTGAATAGTTACCATATTTATAGTATAAAAGTTTGAATTTACTGTGTAAATAGTTGTGTTTCATTTTTTATAGTGATAAAATGATTACTGTCCGTCAGGTCTGCGCACTAGCTGCGCTGGCCGTCAGAAAATGAAACAGGGGTGAGCGTGATTTTTTTTGCACAGCCTTGCGGATGTTGCCAGGCGCCTGGCCCGGCGGCATAAATGTTATGTTATTTGGGAGATAAAGTCTATGAAAAATATTGTTTTTATTGGTATGCCGGGAGCGGGAAAGAGTACTATTGGCGTGGTTCTGGCTAAAATTCTCGGCTATCAGTTTATTGATTCAGATTTGCTGATCCAAAAGCAGGAGGGGAAGGTACTCCATGAGCTTATTTCCATGCATGGGATTGATGGATTTCTGAGAATTGAAAACCAGGTCAACCGAGATATCCATGTGAAGGATTGTGTTATTTCCACCGGGGGAAGTGCGGTATATTGTGCAGAGGCCATGAAAGCCCTAAAGAAGGAGGGCCTGATCGTTTACATACAATTATCCTATGAAGTACTTAAACGCCGTCTTGGGGATTTGAATAAAAGAGGGGTTGTTCTCCAAGAGGGCCATACACTTTTTGATTTGTATAATGAGAGATGTCCATTGTATGAAAAATACGCGGATATGACAGTGAATGTCGATGGCTTATCGATTGAAGGCTCTATTGAGAAGATCCGGGAGGCTGTGTGCAGCAGGCTTTTATAAAACGATCCTGACAAATAAGCAGCAATTTTGTGCGATAAGCCCTGCAAGCGGCTGCTGTGCTTGCACGAACAGGTCTTCGCTTCGCTGCGGCACGCGTCCAGCAACGACCGAAGTGGAACGCAGACTGCTTGTCCAGCAACGACCGGAACGGAGTGTAGACCACGCGCGTTGCGCCGACCGGAGCGAAGACCAGCTTTGCTGTGAGCTGGCTATTATATCGCAGCGGATATGGGAAGAACCCCTTCCTCTATCCAATTATGACCATGTGAGGAGAGGAGAAATGAGAATTAAAGTAAGAAAAATCCTACAAAACTTTTACAAAGAAACAATGCCCGGGCGTTTTATTGTGAAAAACAGATATTATTTAATGGCATTTATTATACCGCTGCTTATACTGACAGCGGCTTATATTGCCTTGGGTGTTTATCCTTTCGGGGAGCGCCAGGTGGAGATTATTGATTCCTACCACCAGTATGCGCCCTTTTTTTCAGAGTTCCACAGAAAAATATGGAGCGGAGAAAGTCTGTTTTACAGCTTTAACGGCGGGCTTGGCATGAATTTCTGGGCGATTATTGCCTACTATTTGGCAAGCCCTTTAAATATTTTACTTCTTTTATTTCCAAGCGGCTTTTTGCTGGAAGGCTTTACTTTTTTACTAATGCTTAAAATCGCTTTGGCAAGCGCGGCTTTTTCTTATTATATAAGCAAAAGGTTTAGAAAATATAATATCACGATTGTATATTTTGCTTTATTTTATGGGCTGTGCGGCTGGGTTTTAGGATATAACTGGAATGTTATGTGGCTGGACTGCCTTGTGCTTCAGCCGCTCATTATTTTAGGGCTGGAACGCCTTGTTAAGCAGGGAAGGGGGCTGCTTTACGGGATTACCCTGGCTTTATGTATTATCAGCAATTATTATATTGCAATTATGGTATGCATGTTCCTTATTCTCTATTTTTTTGTCCTGTTTTTTGAACAGAGAAAAAAGGGTGTACGGCTGTTTTTCAAACGAGGCTTTTTATTTGCCGGATATTCCCTTTTGGCTGGGGCGTCAAGCGCTGTTTTGCTTTTGCCCACGCTGGCGGCCCTGGCTGTTTCCAACTCCGCAAATTCTAAGTTCCCTCTGGAGATTAAGTTTTATCACAGCTTTACAGAGCTTTTAAGCCAGCAGTTTGCGTTTGTTAAGCCGACAGATCTCAGTGGCAGCCCTAATTTATATTTTGGCATTATTACAATGCTTCTTGTGTTTTTATATGCTTTTCGCCGGGGAATCCCTGCTTATGTCCGGGTAATGAAGCTGGCTCTTTTGGCTTTTTTGCTGTTTAGTACGAATTTCAGAATGTTGGATTATATTTGGCACGGCTTTCATTTTCCAAACAGCCTGCCCGCCAGATTTACATTTATATACGCATTTTTAGCCTTATCCATGGCTTATGAGGTTGTTTCCGGTCTGCGAAAATATAAGTACTGGCAATATTTTATTGCTTTTGCATTGACCCAGGGTCTTGTTTTATGGTGCTGGCTGGACAAAAGTGCGAGTCAGGAAATCTATACTTATATTATAACAGAAATTTTAGTTGTCCTTTATTTCCTATGGATGTGCCTGTATAAAAGCTGTCTTTCCCGGCAGGCATTTTTCCGGGGGGCGGCAATGGCGCTGATTCTTATTGAGGTCGCCGGAAATTCGATTTACGGCCTGTGTCAAAATGGGAGCATCAGCCGTACCTCCTACAATCAATATTTAAGTTCCTCCCGGGAGCTTAAAGAAATCACGGATGATAAGGAAAATGACGGGTTTTACCGCATGGAGCTGGATTCCTTTGGGGCTAGAAATAATAATATGTGGCTTGACTATCCCGGGGTATCTCTGTTTGCTTCGACGATGGGGGCGGATATTAATGACCTTATGGGGCGGGTCGGTTATTTTGAAGCGACAAATAAATATAGCTATGTAGGGGCAACGCCTCTGACGGACAGTATTTTTGGCTTGAAGTATTTAGTGTCTACGGATAAAAAGGACAAAATACGGACCTTTAATTATACGTATACTTCGGGAAGCCAGCACCTTTATGAAAATCCCTATGCACTGTCTCTTGGATTTATGGTGGATCAGGCGTATGAGAATTGGAACCATAATGTGACGCGTCCGGAATATGTACTTAATGATTTTGTACAGAAAACAACAGGAACAACACGTTTTATGTTTATTGATGAGGAAGTGGCCGGACTGACGGGAGATGGCTGTGATGTGTCAGACACGGGCAATGGCCAGTATTCCTACACAAAAGCCAATAAGGACGACGAGGCCAGTATAAAGCTTAGCCTGGACATTACGGATGGAAAAACTAGGTATATCTATTACCAGGCTGGAAATTGCGACAAACTGAAGGTCAGCCAGAATGATTCGGTAAAGACTTATTCAGATACCCGGGGCCACATTGTGGAGCTTGGCTCTGATGGCCATGTGGAATTGGAATTTGTGACTGATAAGGACCATTCCAGCGGAACAGTGAAGCTGTATTTGTTTTCTTATAACGAGGATGTATTTGAAGAGTTTTATAATGAGGTGAGCCAGCACCAATGGGAAATCAGTGAGTGGTCCTCCACCCATATCAGCGGAACGATACAGGCCGAAGAAGATGGGATTATGTATACATCGATTCCATACGACAATGGCTGGAAGGTAAAGGTAGATGGTAAAGAGGTTGAAGTCGACTCAATCGACGGAACGCTTATGTATATCCATCTTGACGCTGGCGAGCACACTGTGGAAATGACCTACATTCCATCCGGCTTCATTCCTGGTTTCCTTATCACAGCAGGAAGTTGTCTGATATTTGTGGTTCTGTTTTGTAGAAGGCAGAAAAGAAAAAATCACAATCTATAATGTATAAACAGAATATTACGAAAATCACCTTACCTTCATAAAAAGTTAAAAACTAATTTACAAATCCTGTTTATATGGTATAATATCCATTAGGCAAAGAGCAGGGCGCTGCGGAAAAGAAAAAATCGGCTGCTTGCAGACGAATTTTTTTCTTGCCCGCAGCATCGGGCGAACGTTCTTCGCTTCGGTCGTTGCCGGACAGGCGTCACTGACGCCTGGCAACCGTGACCAAGCGGCGAATGCCGCGAAGTCAAGCCCTGCGAAGGACATAGAAAGTGCGGCACAGCTGATTTGCAGTTGAGTTTATGCCGTACAGTAAATTTTCATGCCGCACTGGGCGCGGCATTACCACGCATGAAAGCTGATTGCTCCGTGCTGCGGAGTCTCCGCTCCCACTCTGGTCGGGGCTGAACAAGCGGTCTGCGTTCCACTTCGGTCGTTGCCGGACGCGTGGTCTACGCTCCGCTTCGGTCGTTGCCGGACGCGTGCCACTGGCACGCAGCAACACCGGCACGCAGCAACACTGGCGCTTAGCACCCCGCAATCACCGACGGTATTCGCGCTTTACGTTCTGCCTATGGCGTAACTAGCGCTCATACCGTCTTGTCCGTCCGATGTCTATGAGTCATTGCGTGCAAGCACGCCCTGTCTCATAGCCGCCGTCCGGGGCTTTCATAGTAAATTTTAAGAGGTGTGCAATGGAACAATATATTATAAAAGGCGGTAACCCTCTGGTTGGCGAAGTCAATATCGGCGGCGCAAAAAATGCAGCTCTCGGTATTTTGGCAGCCGCAGTCATGTCCAATGAAAATGTATTCATTGAGAACATGCCTAATGTTAATGACACAAATATTTTATTACAGGCAATTTCTTCTATCGGTGCCAATGTAGAGCGCGTTGATGGAAATACAGTAAAGATAAATGGTGCTAATATTAATTCACTTTGTATAGATGATGGTTTTATTCGTAAAATACGTGCTTCTTATTATTTGCTAGGTGCGTTGCTTGGCAAGTATAAAAAAGCACAGGTGGCTCTGCCCGGCGGATGTGCGATTGGGAGCCGGCCTATTGACCAGCATATCAAAGGCTTTCGGGCGCTTGGCGCTAAAGTAAGTATTGAAAACGGGATGATTGTGGCAGAGGCGGACCGCCTTGTAGGCGCCCATATTTATTTTGACGTTGTTACTGTGGGAGCAACGATCAATGTGATGATGGCCGCAGCCATGGCAGAGGGCCGGACGGTTCTTGAAAATGCCGCTAAAGAACCCCATATAGTCGATGTGGCAAATTTCCTGAACAGCATGGGAGCCGATATTAAGGGTGCAGGTACGGATGTGATCCGCATTCGGGGCGTACACCGCTTAAAAGGCGCGGAATACGCCATTATTCCCGATCAGATTGAGGCCGGGACTTTTATGTGTGCGGCTGTTGCCACAAAAGGAGATATTACTGTTAAAAATGTGATTCCAAAGCATTTGGAATCCATTACAGCCAAGCTTCTTGAGATGGGAGCACAGATTGAGGAATCCGATGACGCTGTCCGTGTTGTCGCAACGCGCCGGTGCCATCCTACAAATATTAAAACGCTTCCATATCCTGGTTTCCCGACAGATATGCAGCCTCAGATTCTTATTGCTTTAGGATTGTCTGATGGGACAAGCATTGTTACAGAAAGTATTTTTGAAAATCGTTTTAAATATGTGGATGAGCTGGCCCGGATGGGAAGCAATATTAAAGTTGAAGGAAATACCGCCTTTGTTACTGGTGTCGGTGAATATCGGGGCGCAAAGGTGACAGCTCCTGATTTGCGCGCAGGCGCCGCGCTTGTCATTGCAGGCCTTGCGGCTGAAGGCTTTACGACCGTTGATGATATTCATTATATTCAGAGAGGTTACGAGAACTTTGAAGGAAAGCTCCGCTCTCTTGGCGGTATGATTGAACGGGTCAACGATGATAAGGAAGCACAAAAATTTAAATTAAAAATTGGATAAAAACTCTCTTATTCAGAGCAATGGAGACTAAGGATCTGCGAAATTGCGGCAACCCCTGAAATGGAAGGTGCCAACCTGAGCGAGTAATCTCGAACAATAAGAGGATTTGAAAAAGATGAAATCAAGTCCGCTTTTGCGGGCTTGTTTTTTTACTATGAAAGCCCCGGACGGCGGCTATGAGGCAGGGCGTGCTTGCACGCAATGACTCATGGACATCGGACGGGCAAGGTGGTATGAGTGCGGGGTGCTGCGTGCCAGTGGCACGCGTCCGGCACCGACCGAAGTGGAACGTAGACCGCTTGTCCGGCACCGACCGAAGCGGAGTGCAGACCACGCGGTTAGCGCCGACCGGAGTGGAACGTAGACATACCGTCGGCAGATGGCGGAGTGCCGCAGGCACAGAACCATCTGGCTTTCATGTGTGGTGGTGCCGCGCAACAGCGCTGCATGAAAGTTTACTATGAAACTCCGAAAAGGGATACCATGATGCCGTAAAAAACACGGCAGAAAAGATGAAACCCCGTAAAGGGATACCATGATGCCGTAAAAAACACGGCAGAAAAGATGAAAGGAGAAAAAATGGAAAAATTATTATTTACATCAGAGTCAGTTACCGAGGGCCATCCTGATAAAATGTGCGATCAGATTTCCGATGCGATATTAGACGCTTTACTGGAACAGGATCCGATGAGCCGTGTGGCTTGCGAAACCTGCACGACGACAGGACTTGTTCTTGTTATGGGTGAAATTACAACAAGCGCATATGTAGATATTCAGAAAATTGTGCGTGATACAGTGGCAGAGATTGGCTACACACGGGCAAAATACGGATTTGACGCAGAAACCTGCGGCGTTATTGTTGCCATTGACGAGCAATCCTCAGATATTGCCATGGGTGTTGATAAGGCGCTTGAGGCAAAAGAACATAAAATGTCTGACGCCGAGATTGACGCTATAGGCGCTGGTGACCAGGGAATGATGTTTGGATTTGCAACAAATGAAACTGAGGAATATATGCCATATCCTATTGCTTTGGCACATAAGCTGGCACGTCAGCTCACAAAAGTAAGAAAGGATGGTACCCTGTCTTACTTAAGACCTGACGGAAAAACTCAGGTAACTGTGGAATACGATGAAAATGGCAAGCCGGTGCGTTTAGATGCGGTTGTTTTGTCGACACAGCATGATGATAATGTGACACAGGAACAGATCCATGATGATATTAAAAAGTATGTATTTGATGTTATTCTTCCTCAGAATATGGTCGATGAGCATACGAAATTTTTTATTAATCCTACCGGTCGTTTTGTTATTGGCGGGCCTCACGGCGACAGCGGATTGACAGGAAGAAAAATTATTGTTGACACCTACGGCGGCTATGCCCGTCATGGCGGCGGTGCCTTTTCTGGAAAGGACTGCACAAAGGTTGACCGTTCTGCAGCTTATGCGGCAAGATATGTTGCTAAAAACCTTGTTGCCGCAGGTGTTGCAGATAAGTGTGAGATTCAGCTTTCCTATGCTATTGGTGTGGCCCATCCGACATCGATCATGGTAGATACTTTTGGAACAGGAAAGCTTTCCAATGAGAAGATAGTTGAAATTATCCGTGAAAATTTTGACCTTCGTCCTGCCGGAATTATTAAAATGCTGGATTTAAGAAGGCCAATTTACAAGCAGACCGCAGCCTACGGGCATTTTGGCCGCAATGATTTGGATCTGCCGTGGGAGAAGCTTGATAAAGTAGAGCTTCTTAAAAGCTATCTCGGGTAAAATGTTGTTACCGCTCACAGCTTACGTAAACAGTAACCGTCACGGACTCATTTAAAGTTTTGCTGCGCAACCTTTGGCGCTTTCGCTTCGATGGGGCGCGTTAGCCGCCAAGCTGGTGAACTTCTTAAGCAAAACAGGACTTGCCTGTATATCCATTGGATGTGCTGTGTGCCGGACATTCTTAGGATGTCCGGCATAATCATTTTCCAGGGAAAGCTTCACGCTTCTTATGCGGGAATAAGACCTGTCCGTTTGGGAAAGAGTATAAGCTCATTTCCAAATGTCACAAAGCGGCAATAAGGTTATGAGCAAGCAGTGAAGCAGATCGAGATATACGCTTTGACAAAAGATGAAAGGGGATAATTATGGAGGATACAAAAAAGATCGCTTTGTTTGAACAAACTCCTGTGCCTAAAGCGGTGGCAAAACTGGCAATACCGACCATTTTAAGCTCCCTTGTTATGGTTATTTATAATCTAGCAGATACTTATTTTGTCGGAATTTTAAATAATCCGGTGGAAAATGCGGCTGTTACCCTGGCAGCTCCCGTGCTTTTGGCATTTAATGCCATCAATAACCTGTTTGGCGTGGGCAGCTCTAGTATGATGAGCAGGGCTCTTGGAAAAAAAGATTATGACACTGTTTATCGAAGCTCTGCCTTCGGATTTTATTGTGCTGTGATTTGCGGTGTTATTTTTTCTGTTTTGTGTACGGTTTTCGCTGAGCCTCTGCTTGGGCTTCTGGGAGCTGATGCAAACACTGCGTCGGCAACAGCCGGATATATGCGGTGGACGGTTTCCTGCGGAGCAACGCCGGCAATACTTAATGTTGTTATGGCCTACCTCGTTCGTTCTGAAGGGGCGGCCCTTCATGCCAGCATAGGAACAATGAGCGGCTGTCTGCTCAATATTATTTTGGACCCGATATTTATATTGCCCTGGGGGCTCAATATGGGCGCCGAGGGGGCAGGCCTGGCAACCTTTTTATCGAATTGTGTCGCCTGCATTTATTTCTTTATTTTATTATACGTAAAGCGGGGGCGCACCTATGTCTGTATACGTCCTACAATGTTTGGCTTCCGCAAAAAAATTATTACGGGTGTTTTTGGGGTGGGAATACCGGCGTCGATTCAGAATTTGTTAAATGTGACAGGGATGACCATTTTAAATAATTTTACATCCGGTTATGGCGCTGACGCTGTGGCTGCTATGGGTATAACTTATAAAGTAAATATGGTTCCTATGTACATTTCCATGGGGATGTCACAGGGAATTATGCCGCTGATTAGCTACAATTATGCCAGCGGGAACCATAAGAGAATGAAGAAGACAGTAATGTTTGCGGCCAGGACAGCACTTTGTTTTCTTATTGCTGTGGCCATTATTTATTATACTGCTGCTCATGGGATTATCAGCCTGTTTATGGATAACGCCAGCATTGTGGATTACGGTACCCGTTTCCTTAGGGGATTTTGCCTCGGGCTCCCATTCCTTTGCGTGGATTTCCTGGCAGTGGGTGTGTTTCAGGCTGTTGGTATGGGAAAAGAAGCACTTATTTTTGCTATTATGCGAAAACTTTTGCTGGAAATCCCTGCATTATGTATTTTAAATTTCCTGTTCCCGCTTTACGGACTGGCCTACGCCCAGCTTACGGCAGAAGTTGTTTTATCGATTGCTGCGGTTATTGTTTTGGCCCGGCTTTTTAAAAGATTATCAAAATTTGACCAAAAGCAGCGTTAGCTGCGAATCCATGGGAACATGGCTGGATAGCCTGTTTTGACAGGCTGCATTTCGTTTTATTCGGCACAGAACAGATACGGCTGCTTATCTGTTTTGTGCCGTATTTTTTATCAATTGGAAATTTTGCTTCCTATAAAATAGAAAGCGCCTCCGCTTTTGAGGCGCATACCGCACAAAGGCGACGGGTGCCAGAACATCCGCGCAGTAGCGTGAGCGTTAGGAAAGAGGAACTTTTGGCCTTTATCAGCCATCTAGCTGGATTATTGTATTTATATGGTGGGATTGGTTTTAAACTGTGACAAATTTGTCATTTTTTATGTCACCGGATGGTCATAGCTTCTGGATATACTAAATTTAAAAAGAAATGCTGCGCTGAACACGGCGCTGCTGTACACAAAGGTCAGCAAGAAAAAAGGCACTCCTGTAAGGGGGCTGCCTGTATGGCCGAAAAAAGACGGCCAGGAAAGGGGAAATTATGAAGATTTTGGAAGTCAGCCATTTGACAAAGGTTTATGGTAAAGGTGAAACTGCGGTAAAAGCTTTAGATGATGTGAGCTTTTCGGTAGATAAAGGTGAATTTGTGGCAATTACAGGGCCGTCAGGCTCAGGAAAATCAACGTTGCTCCATATTCTTGGCGGTGTCGATACGCCTACGAGCGGCAATGTTGTTATTGAAGGAACAGATATTTACAAATTGAATGAAACAAATCTGGCGATTTTCAGGCGCAGACAAATTGGACTGATTTATCAGTTTTATAATCTGATCCCTGTACTGGATGTGTGGGAGAATATGACGCTGCCGCTGCTTTTAGACGCCCAGAAAACAGACAAGGAATATACAAAAGAGCTGATAAAAACACTCGGACTTGAAAAACGGATACATCATCTCCCGAACCAGCTTTCAGGAGGGCAGCAGCAGAGAGTTTCCATTGGAAGGGCACTTATGACACATCCGGCTTTAGTACTGGCAGACGAACCTACGGGAAATCTGGACAGGAAGAACAGCCAGGAGATTGTTGAGCTGCTAAAGTATTCAAACCGTAAGTATAATCAAACATTAATTGTTATTACCCATGATGAAAGTATTGCTCTGCAGGCGGACCGTATTGTAAATATTGAAGATGGAAAAATTACACGGGATGAGGTTTTGCGCCAGGCGGCACATAAGGAATATGTTCCTGGGGTGAGCGTATGAATATTGTATCAAAAGTGACATGGATGTATATGAAAAAGAACCGGAAACGGACGCTGGTGACAATTTTTGGCGTTATTATTTCTGTGGCAATGATTACCGCGGTTCTTGTCTCGATTGAGTCTTTTATGGATATGTTCCGCCAGAGAGAAATTGAGTCCTCCGGGCAATGGATTGCAGAGTATCAGGACATAGATGCCAGTCAGCTTAAGATGCTTGAAAATAATGAAGAAGTGAAAGCAGTGATGGTTCGCGGCGAGCTTGGCTACAGCGAGCTAGGGGAAACAAATAACGCAAATAAAAAATATATTTACACGGAAGCTGCGGACAACAATGCCATGGAAGATATGAATCTGACATTGGTTTCAGGACGGCTTCCGCAAAAACACGGAGAAATCGTTATTTCCTCTGAGCTTCTTTCGGATATGGGAGATATTTATGCTATTGGCGATACGATTCATTTAGAGTTTGGCCACCGTGAAATGGAGATGGAAGACAGCGGACAGATAAGTATTCTTGACCAGAGTGCGAATTATCAGGGCAATGATGAATATGGGGAACGCTTCGTGTCTGATGGAAGGACGGCAAGCTATACGATTGTTGGTTTTATTGAAACTCCTCCAGAAGTTTATAGCTGGGCTGCCGGGTATACGGCAATTACTTTTTTTGATATTACACAATGGCCAAAGGATCAGGCTTTTAATGCCCGTATACTTCTTAACCGGGTGGATTCTGGCACATATAAAATTGTTTCAGAAATTTCCGAACAGATCGGAGACAACGATTATCGGCTACATGAATCACTGCTAAAATATTATGGTGTGACTGCAGACGATGGGATGAATCTTTTCCTGAAAATGATTGGTGGATTTTTAATTGTTATTATTATGATCGGTTCGGTGATGCTTATTTATAATGCTTTTGCCATCTCGTTATCAGAGCGCAGCCGACAGCTTGGAATGTTGTCCAGCGTGGGCGCTACAAGGCATCAAAAACGGCGTTCTGTATTCTTTGAGGGAGCTGTCATTGGAGGCATCAGTATTCCCCTGGGGCTTTTAGCTGGTATTGGCGGTATGGCTGTGACATTTAAGTGTATTGGCCCTATGGTAAGCCGGATTATTGGCGGAGAAAATGTTATGCGCTGTGTTGTCAAGCCTTCTACGGTAATCATAGCCGTGGCTCTGGCTGCGATTACGATTTTGGTATCCTCCTGGATTCCGGCTGTGCGTGCTGCAAAGATTACGCCGATTGACAGTATCCGGCAGGCAAGAGATGTTAAACTCACACGCCGCCAGGTAAAAACCTCCCGGCTTACACGCTGGCTGTTTGGCTTTGAGGGAGAACTGGCTCTTAAAAATCTTAAGCGAAATAAAAAAAGTTATCGTGTAACAATTGTTTCTCTCATTTTAAGCTTTACTTTATTTTTGAGTGTAGCCGGATATGTGACAATGCTTCAAAAGGCTTTCTTTATGACTTATAACGCCAGTGATTTTGATGTGTATGCATACAGCAGATCAGATTCTGAGGAGGCAGTAGCACTGTGTACATCTCTTAAAGAGGTGGAGGATTACAATGTAGTTACCCGGGGATATGTTGATGTGCATTTCAACACCAGTGATTTTAACGAGGTAATTACAGAGGATTACAGGCAGCAGCTTAATGATTTAGCGATCGATCGTGTTGATATTGTTTTTCGCGGGATGACCCGGGAAAAGCTTGAAGAATTTTTGCAGGAGCAGGGAATGGATGCATGGCAGTTTTTTGACGGACAGGAAAGCGGCGCTGTGCCTGTGATTCTTGTGAACCGTTACAACATGGTGACAGGGGATTATGAATGGACGGATATGACGGTTGCTGACGTTTCTGTGGGTGATGTTTTTTCTATGAATATGGACAGCTATGATGACGAAGGGAGGTTCCATGAAATCGAAGGGGCTGTAGATTTGTATATTGCAGGAGTGACTGATAAATGCCCTATGGGGATTGGCGGGGATTTTTATCCTGGTATGAGTCTTTATGCGATTACATTGGACAGTTATGTAGAAGCTCTGTCCAGAGAATTTTTCGGAGAAGGTGCCGAGGGTGTGGATGATAAATTTATTTATATGAAATCTTCGGATCCTGAGGCATTAACAGAAGCGGTCAAAGAGGTTTATGATAATCATAGGGGGAAATTCGTCAGCTATTATTCGGTTTGGGAAACCGAGCAGAGTGATCGGGCGCTGATGACGATGCTTCAAGTATTTTGCTATGGGTTTATTGCCTTAATGACGTTAATCTGTACAGCGAATATATTGAATACTGTATCTACAGGAATCGATCTGCGCCGAAGAGAGTTTGCTATGCTAAAATCTGTTGGCATGGCTCCAAAGGCATTTAACCGTATGCTTATTTTTGAGAGCCTGTTTTACGGCATAAAGACGCTGTTGTACGGCCTGCCCATTGGTATTGCTGTGATTGCATGGGAATATTATATGATGCGCGACCAGTTTACTTTTAAATTTTCTCTGCCGGTTCCGTATATACTGGCAGCGGTCGTTATGCTTATTATTGTTGTTACAGTTTCTATGGCATACTCTTTCAGAAAAGTGCGCCGGGAAAATATATTAGATGGTTTGAGAACTGAATAAATACTACTGTTTACAATCTAGCCGCAAACAGTATTTATAGACAGGTATACACAGTCAAGTCTATCGATGAAAGTATCGAAGAATTTTGCTGGATATACCTGTCGTTTGCTGTCGATGAAAAATAAAATTTAGATATTGTTTGTAGGTGTAAAATGTAGGATAATAAAGATGCAGCTTAAAAATACAAAAGATAAATTATATATAAAAGGAATTAAATATTTACATCAGGGGAGGTGAAAAAGAATGTTAGAGCAAGGTGATTTGAATGCGATTGCAGCATTGATCAATCAAAGCCAGAAAGAACTGCAAAAAGCACTGGAAACGTCAATGGATAGTAAGCTTAAGACATTGGAGATTTCGATGGATGATAAGCTTAAGACATTGGAGATCTCAATGGATGATAAGCTTAAGACATTGGAGATCTCAATGGATAGTAAGCTTAAGACATTGGAGATCTCGATGGATGATAAGCTAGAGGCCTTGGAGATCTCAATGGATAGTAAGCTTAAGGCCTTGGAGAGTTCGATGGATAGTAAGCTTAAGACATTGGAGATCTCGATGGATGATAAGCTTAAGACATTGGAGATCTCAATGGATGATAAGCTTAATAAGCTGGACCGCCGTATTTGTTTGCTTTCTAAACGTGTTCAGAGAAATTACAGAACTCTTAATAAGAAGATTGATGACAGGACAGAGTTTTTACTGGAGGAGATTGACCGGGTTATGAGTCATAGACTTGACCGGATTGAAGAGGAACTCCGGGTGCTCAAGGAAGGCTATGCAGTACAGCAGTTAGAGCATAAAAACATAGGGATTATGGCAGAACAATTACGTGATTTGACTGAAAGAGTGGAAAGACTCGAAGCGAAGACGGCTTAGAACATAGCTATATTCCTTTGTAAACTTTCATGCCGCGCTGCGCGCGGCTCCACCACGGATGAAAGCCGATTGCTCCGCGCGGCTCCACCGCAGATGAAAGCCGATTGCTCCGCGCTTTGCGCTCCCGCAATCGCCGGCGGTATTCGTGCTTTGCGTTCCACTCCGGTCGTTGCTGGACGCGTGGTCTACGCTCCGCTTCGGTCGTTGCTGGACAAGCGCCACTGGCGCTTAGCAACACAGGCACGCAGCAACCGTCCTCATACCTTGGGGTTATCAAATGTACAGACACAGGGTCAAGTAAACTTGCCCCTGTGTCTGCACACTTGATAGCTTTCATAGTAAACTTTCATGCCGCGCTGCGCGCGGCACCACCACGGATGAAAGCCAGATGGTTCCGTGCCTGCGGCACTCCACCATCTGCCGCCGGTATTCGT
>JAGZDD010000064.1 GCA_018369015.1 Clostridiales bacterium
CAATATCTTAAAATCAATAAGAAATTTTACAGCTATTTTTGCAGAGATATTGAAAAGCAGTAAGAACAGAGATTGCTTTGGCAGCGGACAGACGATAATTTCGGGGGTATGTGATGATTGCGGGAATTGATATAGGAACAAGCTATTCCAGTATTTGCGTTATGGATACGGCAGGAAAAATACAGCCCGTAGACACAGCAACAGGAACAAGTATGTACGGCAGTAAATATTCCCTCCCTTCGGCGGTGTTTGTTGAGGAGGACGGGAAAATACTTGTGGGCCAGGCGGCAATGAACAGCCGCCGCAAAAAGCCGCAGAACTTCCGTATGGAATTTAAAAGAGATCTTGGACAGGATGTTCCGGTTTTTTTAGGCAGCGCCAGTTTTTTGCCGGAGGACTTTTATACAGAGCTGTTTAATCATATGCAGGACCGTGTGAAAGCGCTTTATGGAACCTGTATTACAAAGGCATATATTACCTGTCCTGCCGCCTATGGCAAAAAGAAAAAGGAAAAAATTATTGGCGCGGCCCGGGCGGCCGGGCTGTTTGACACAGTGCTTGTCGACGAACCTACGGCTGCGGCGCTGTGCTATACCCAAACAGGGCTTTTGCAAAACGGCCAGAAGTTTTTGCTTTATGATTTCGGCGGCGGTACGTTTGACGTTTCTGTTCTCCAATACAAAGAAAGCGGTTTTTCCCTGTTAGCGGAGCCGATGGGAATCAGCCAGTGCGGCGGTATTGATATGGACCGTCTTATTTTTCAGGATATGCTCTCAAAGGTCAGCGCAAAAACTTTGGAAGAACTTAAATGCAATGAACTTTACTGGCGGCGTTTTGAATGTCAGTTAGGGGAGCAGGCAGTAAAGGCCAAACATCATTTAAGCAGCTCCGATGTTTTTAATGAAGATATACCTGTGGGGTTTGACAGTGTCGCTTATGAGCTGACGCTGGAACAGTTTAATGGGATGATCGCGCCCTTGACAGCCCAGACGATCGATACCTGCCGGGAGGCCCTGGCTTTTGCGGGAATCGGCGTCAAAGACCTTGCTGGAATATTAATGGTTGGAGGTACAAGCCGTGTCCGTCTTGTACAGGAGCTTGTACGGAAATTTGCAGGAAAGGTTCCTGTTTATTGTTCTGTAGATCTGGAGCTGGCGGTTGCTATCGGTGCCTTGTATGCGGATACAAAAACGTTGGCTGCCAACATGGAAAAACACAAGAATACTAACATAGAAAAAAAGAAAGATATTAACACGGAAAAACACAAGGATATTAATTTCCACATGGCAGACCTGTCGTTGGTGGAGGAAGAAGCCAGCCGGGGAAATGCCGAGGCCTGCTATGAGCTTGGCTGCCGCCTGGCCCAGGGCAGCAGTGTTCCCCTGGATATGGAGAAAGCCATACCCTGGTTTGAAAAAGCAGCCTCTTTCGGCTATGGAGCGGCGATGACATGGCTTGGAGAGATGTATGAGGGGCTATATATCCGGGGAAATATGGAAAAGGCCGCGAAGTGGTACGCCAAAGCGGCCATGGCAAACGATCCGGCAGGGCAGTATAACCTGGGCCTTTTGTATCATATAGGTGCCGGCGTTGACAAGAATGAGGAAAACGCCCGGATGTGGATAGAACGGGCGTTGGAACAATGGGTTAAATATGCCCAAAATGGTGACGCAGAGGCATCTGCCTATCTTGAGCAGGTTTATGAAACCGGACAAGGCGTGGGAAATGATAAAAATAAGGCTAAAGAGTACCGTCAAATAGCTATTGAAGCTTTCACAAAACGGGCCGAGTCGGGGGAGCTTTATTCCCAGTACCGTCTGGGAAAGCTTTACTTTGACGCACCCGATGACAACAGCGAAGCTTTTTATACCGGGCAGGCCCGTCTGTGGCTTGAAAAGGCGGCGGCACAAAATCACGCCTTAGCCCAATATTTTTTGGGAAAAACATATCCGCTCAGCGCTCCCGAATATATGACCTGGCTCATAAAAGCCGGGGAAAACGGAAATTACTGGGCACAGTACGATTTGGGCCAGGCTTATGCTAATGGAAACACAGCATTTCCAAAGGATTTACAGCAGGCGGCTAGCTGGTATGAGAAAGCGTCAAAGATGGGCGGAAGCTCTGCGGTCGGAAAGTGGGCCAAGGAGGCATGGATGGATTTAAGAGAACCGCTGGCCTCAAGTATGCGGGAGGATTCCGGTTCACAGACGGCTTCAAGTGTGCGGGCGGCTTCTGGTTCACAGATAGCCCCAAGTGCTCGGCCGGCTTCTGATACCCAGACAGCTTCAAGTGCGCGGACGGGGGAAAAGCCTTCATGGGAAGTCTGGCCAAAATCGTTACAAAAGGCGCCTTCCCAGGAAAAGACTAATGCCCAGCTTGTTGAGGAATTTATTAAGCAGAAGCCGTTTATAACCAAGGGTAAGGGGGAGTTTTCGGAAGCAAGTCTTAGAAAACTGAAAGTTTCTTTGGGAGTGCCTTCTACAGCAGATATTTTGCTTGCCTGTGACAATAATACATGGAGGCAAAACGGAAAAATCGGATATATTTTGACGGAGTGGGGGATTTATTCTAAAGGTGTATTTTTATCTGCCCCAAAAATATCCTGGAACGATTTTATTACTTGTAAGATAGAAACCAGATTAGTATCCGGGAATGGTGTTAAGGTATATTTGAACGGAGAAGCTTTTTGTGTGCATGTAGGAAATCTGGCTCAAAAAATGTCGGAATTTTGGCCGGAGCTCCAGGCTTATCTGAAAAAGCACAAAGTATGATATTGAGGGCCAGGCGTCTGATAGCTGCGAAAGGCGTATAGTTTCACTGGAATAGATTATATAAATAAACGAGAGGAGAAGAACGATGACAGCATTTTTTGAATTAAAGCATCAGGCGGATGAAATGATGATTAAGGCCGGGAAGCTGGCCAGGGATTTTGGCTATGCTTCAGCCGCTGAAAATATTGAGGAAATCCGGAAAAATTTTCTTAAAAAGGAAATGATGGTTGTTGCTGCCGGGGAGGCGCGCCGGGGAAAATCGACGCTGCTCAATGCCCTGCTTAATGAAAAAACGCCCCTGTTTCCTGTGGATGTCAATGTATGTACGAATGTGGTGACCATTGTCAGATACGGGGCGGCAGAAAAAGTAGAGGCATACATGGAAGTGCCGGGAAGCGATGAGCTTAAAGCAGAAAGAATTACAAGAGACCAGATTGAAAATTATGTTTCTGAAAAAGGAAATCCGAACAACTATAAAAACGTCAAGCTGCTTAACATTGAAATTCCCAATGATCTGCTGAAGGAAGGCGTTGTTTTCGTCGATACGCCAGGTGTAGGAAGCTTAAATATCAGCCATGCGGAGGCAACCTATGCTTTCCTCCCCAACGCCGACCTGCTTTTGTTTGTCAGCGATACAAACTCAGGGTTTACAGAAACCGAATTAAACTTCTTAAAAAGAGGCTATCAGTATTGTAAAAATGTGATTTTCCCGCTGACTAAAAAGGATCTTAACGCGAACTACCCGGTGATTGCGGAGGATAACCGGGAAAAGATTGAAAGGACGCTTGGCATACCCGATGAGGAAATTGAAATTATTCCCGTATCAAGCACGGCGAAGCTGCGTTACCTTGAAAGAGGAAGCAAGGCTATGTATGTGAACAGCAATTACCAGCAGTTTGAAGATACGATATGGGGAACGATTGCAAAGAAGCGGGCGGATTTGCTGATTATGCCATTCGTTTCCCAGGTGCGGGAGGAGCTTCTGAAGGTTGCGGACAGCATTGCCACTCAGTACCAGCTTTTAAACGCGGATAAAGAAAAAACAAAAGAATTGATTGTTGCTTTAAATGACGAGATTCATAACATGGAGAGCTTTCAGCAGGACAGTGCCCAGTGGCGCAATCAGCTTAATTACTTTTGTACGGTAATGACAAGCCAGACAAATACAAAGGTGCAAAATATAGGAACTGACGCCAGAAGCTATCTTGAAAGCTGCGTGACGTCTATGCGCGTGGAGATTTGTAAGGAAAACGTATATACACAGATTATTTGTGATATTAACGACCTGATTACCCGCGGGCTATTGAATATTAAAGAAGATATTTCCAATGATTTGGAAGATGAAGTCAGCAAGATACAAAGTGATTTGAAGCTGGATATTGATGTCAACCGCAGCGCCTTAGATGGTATCAGCTTTGTACCCAATGACAAGCTTAACGTATCCTTCCCGGAACGCAGGGTATCTGACCGGCTCATTTCAAGCGGACGAAAAATTGGAATTAATTCCATGGCAGGAGGTGCTGTCGGAGGAATTATCGGGGGAATTATCGGCTTTTGTATCGGCGGTCCAGGCGGCGCGGTTGTCGGGAAAAATGCCGGGGCAATTATCGGCGGTGCCTTTGGAACGACAAAAGGCTGTGTGGAATCCATTAACAAGCACGATGAGGTGGATGTAGGTATTGTCAACAGAGCCATTGCCCAGCATATTTCTACAAGTGTTACAAATATGAATTCATCCCTCGTAACGACGATTGCCCAGTTACGTATGAGCCTGACGACAGAATTTGAGCTTATGCTTAAAAAGCGGGTCAAAGAAATTCAGGAAAATATCGGAAAAATGCAGAAGAATATTAATATGGTAAAGTCGGAAGTACCAGGTAAGCTGGCAGCCTTAAAAAAGCAGAACGATGCTGTTAAATCATTACTTCAAATGGCAGAAAATACAGAAAATCAGATTACGGCGTTAGGGAGCGGGCTTTTGCTGGAAAAAATGTCCGGGAACCAGGCAAAGCCGTTTGGCAGTCAGGGAAACGCTGCATCACAGGCAAAGCCATTTGACCATCAGGAAAGCGGTGCAGTCCGGCCAAAGCCGGAGAACTCTCAGGAAGCTGAAGGCGAAAAAGATGGGCCAGAATATGGTTTTTTATAACTCTGGTTATTAATGTTTGAAGATATGAAAGGAATGGTGAAGGAATGGCAGAACGATATACAAGTATGCGAAGCCTTAGGGATCATTTAGAAAAGCTTTTTCGGCTGTGCGGCCTTGATGAACAAAGAGTTGAAGTAAAAATGCCGCCCAGGGTTGTCATTATGGTTGAAAATCTGTTTAGGGATTATAGTCTCTGCAATTTTTTAGATGCCCTTGATGAACAGGCAGCCCTGGCGGTTAAGGCGCTTAATGACCGCCAGTTGGATGCGTGGAGCAGTGAAGAAACAGAGCGCCGTCTGGAGGAAGTTGAAGCAAAGCTTGCCGGGGCCTCACAGAAACAAAAAGAGCTGGAACAAAAGCTTTTGGCGGCGGAGAACAAAAACGAAGAGTATATCCGCAATATGATCGCAATGAGAGACAATCTTCTAATGCGCAGAGATTGGATAAAGGAGAATGAACCTGAAGATGTCAATGCCGGCAAGCTTGTGGAGAATCAGCTTCGGGAAACTGCAAATCTTCTGAAAAAATCAGGCGTGGAAATTTTGGAGGATGACGGGATGTTTGACAGCAGCCGCCACACGGTGGTAGAAACAAGAGAAACCGATGATCCTCTGCTTGATAACCAGATCGCAGAGGTTTTTAGGCCAGGCTACGTCTATCAGGGGAATGTGCTTAGAGGGCAGGAAGTGATTATTTATATGTACCAGCCGCCCGTCCAGGTTTAAACCAAATGTAAGGATTCGTAACCGTTTCATTGGCTGAACGGTTATATGCAAACACAAGGGCAGGCTGCCAGCAGTAAAGCATTATGCTTTCGGGGCAGCCTTTGCTGCAAAATACAGTATTATACCATTATGGCCGAAAAAAATGACTCCAAAAGAGGAACGCCCTTACGGGCATATTATGCTGGCCGAAAAGGAGGAAAAAACGTGTCGTTAAAATCAGAGGTCTATGGATTATTGAATAATGCTTCCCGCCTTTGCAAAGACTGTCCGGAGGCGGATCAGCTTCTGGCTACATTGACACAAATGAAACGGCGTTTGGAAACGCCGCTGCGTGTGGCTGTGGTAGGCATTATGAAAGCCGGGAAATCCACGTTTATGAATGCGCTAATGGGGGCGGATATTTTATACACAGGAGACTTGGAAACAACCTATACGGTGGGATGGTTCCAATATGGCGACAAGCCTTCGATTACAGTATGCTTCAGAGACGGCAGCAAGACAGAGGCGCCTTTTGAGGATCTGCAAAAATGGTCGGTCAGGGCTTATGAAAAAGAAAATCCGAAAATTAATGATGTCAAATATTTAATTATCCATTATCCGAGCGAGGTTTTAAAGCAGCTTGAATTTATTGACACGCCGGGCCTGAACTCCGTTTACGGCACAGACGCTCAAAACACCATGGATTTCCTTGCGTTAAAAGGCTCTGAGGATACGCTGTATGAAGCGTCAATGGCTGATGCGGTGATTTATGCTTTTAACCGGACAATGGCCGGCTATGATAAAGATATTCTGGATGCTTTTCATAATGGCGGCGGTATGGCGTCATCGCCGATTAATTCGCTTGGTATTCTTACAAAAGTAGATATGGGCGGCATATGGGATATTTTTTCTGAGAATACGCCCGTAGAGGCAGCATCGGCAGTTACTTCTAATATAATGAAAAATCCAGATATAAAAAACCTGTTATTTTCCGTGTTTCCGGTATGCGCCAAGGTTATGGAGGGCTTTGTACAGCTCTCTGATACGGATTGGGAAACACTCTTGCAAATATCAAAGGCAGACCCGGAGGATTTAATCGATATGCTCAGCGACGCATTGACCTTCTCCACCTGCGGGGAGGATATGTATATGGAGCTTGGAAGGGCGGATGCCCGAAAACGGCTGGTGGATCTCATCGGGCAGTATGGTATCCTTGAGCTCGCCGCACAGCTTCGGGCAGGAACAAAACGTGAGGACATTGGTGATATTCTCAATGAAAAATGCGGTATTCATGCGATAAAAGATATTCTTGTCAGCCATTTTGGAAACCGCACATTTTTGATAAAGACACGATATATTTTTAACAATATCCGCTCCGTTGTGCGCCAGATACAAAAGAGCGGCACGGCGGGCCGTCAGATGCTTAGTATTTGCGAGCAGATTGTGGAAAATATCGACGACCTTATGTCGTCGGTCCAGACGCTTAAGGAGCTTAAGGTTCTTCAAATGTATTACAATGGCCAGCTTCGTTTTATGGACGAGGAGGAGCGCCAGGATTTCCTGCGTGTCACCGGGGAATATGGGAGAAGCCCCGAGGTTCGTCTTGGCATGGCCAAGGGCAGTACGATTAAGGCGCTTGAGCAGACGGCCAAAGATAAGGTTGCTTTGTGGCACGGAAAGGCCAGCGGCTTTATGCTTCCCGGAACCTACGTGGAGGCGGCTTCGATTTTGGCCCGCTCTTATGAGCAAATGTATTATTACCTGAACGCTCTTGTAGAAGAATAGAATAGAGAGCGATACGATTGGCGGCTATAATAGCCTTTTAGAAAAGCAGAAAAAGGAGCCAGGGAGCGCTAATGTGACGACGGTGCTTTTATATGCTGCTGGCACAACGGTGGACCGTCTGGTGCAGGTAGAAAAACAGTTAGCAGAAGAACAAAAGGCTGAGAAGGTTATTGTTGCAATCATTACTGACGGCTTTGAAAATGCCGGCCGTGAATATAGATATGAAACCTTAAAGCAGCTTATTGAACCTCAGAAAAATAAATATGACTGGGCCTTTCTTTTCCTTAAGGCAAATATGGACGCTGTGGCAGAAGCTATTGACGCCGGTGCAAAACGCAGAGGGAAAAAGGCCGGTAGCTTAGAGCGGCAAAATGTCTGAAGGAGGAGCAAGGATGATTGCGGGAATTGACATAGGAACAAGCTATTCCAGCATATGTATACAGGATGAAACAGGAAAAATCCAGCCGGTGGATACGGCGACGGGAACAAGTATGTACGGCAGCAAATATTCCCTGCCTTCCGCCGTATTTGTAGAAGATAACGGGAATGTCCTCGTGGGCCAGGCGGCCATGAATAACCGCCGAAATAAGCCGGGGCAGTTCTGTATGGAATTTAAACGAAACATCGGCCAGGACATTCCGGTTTTCCTCGGAGATTACAGCTATACCCCGGAAGAGCTGTACCGGGAAATTTTTATCCATATGAAAAACTGTGTGAAGAAAAGCTACGGTAAGGATATTGCAAAAGCCTGCGTGACCTGTCCGGCGTCCTTCGGGAAAAAGAAGCGGGAAAAGGTGCTTGCAGCGGCCAAAGCGGCCGGGCTGTTTGATGTGGAGCTTGTGGACGAGCCCACGGCCGCAGCGCAAAGCTATCTTGACCAGAAGCTGCTTAGCGACGGCCAGACGATTCTTTTGTATGACTTTGGCGGCGGCACCTTTGATGTGTCGGTCTTGTCTTACAAAAACGGGAGCTTTGCGCTGTTAGCGGAGCCGGGGGGCATCGAACAGTGCGGCGGAATCGATATAGACCGGCGCATTTACCAGGATATGCTTTCCCATATTGCCCCGGAGATTCTGCAACAGATAAAAGAGAACACGCTCTATAAAATGAGGTTTCAATGCCAGCTTGGCGAGCTTGCGGTTAAAATCAAGCATCAGCTTAGCAGTGCCTGCCAGTGCAAGGAATTTATCCCGGTGGGCTGGGAGAGCGTGCCGTATACATTAACTGTTGATCATTTTAATGAAATGGCTGCGCCGCTAATTGCCCAGACGATCGATGCCTGCCGCAGCGCCTTAAAGGCGGCCGGGCTTTCGGTATCCGAATTATCCGCCGTATTCATGGTCGGAGGAACAAGCCGTATTCCCCTCGTCCGGGAAATGGTGGGCCAGTTTGCAAAAAATGTGCCAGTGTACAGTTCCGTGGATCTGGAGCTGGCGGTGGCCATGGGGGCGCTGCAGGCAGAAAATTCTTCTGTGGAACCGGATGAGCTGAAAGAATTTCGGGCGCTGGCAGAGCAGGGGGATGCTGATGGGCAATATTGGCTTGGCCGTTTTTATAAAGATGGAATTGGAGTGCTTCAGAATTATACGGAAGCTATGAAATGGTTCCACAAGGCTGCCAAACAGGGCAATGACGCTGCGCAATTTGATATCGGTTTGTGTTATGAAGAAGGAAAAGGAGTAGATCAGGATTATATAGAAGCTGCGAAATGGTTTCACAAGGCTGCCAAACAGGGCAATGGGGCTGCGCAATTTAATATTGGTTTGTATTATGAAAGAGGAAAAGGAGTGAACCAGGATTATATAGAAGCTGTGAAATGGTATCGTAAGGCTGCCGAACAGGGTGTTGCTTCTGCACAAAATAACCTGGGATCCTGCTATTATAATGGAACAGGAGTTGCCTGCGATTATGATGAAGCTGTCCGGTGGTTTTTTAAAGCTGCTGGCCAGGGGGAAGCTAATGCTCAGTGTAATTTAGGACTCTGTTACGAAAACGGCTATGGCGTTCCCAAAGATCAGAGACAGGCCGATTACTGGTACAATAAAGCCAAAGAACAGTGAGAAGCAGGAAGTCTGGTGAACCAGGGGATTTATCCGCGCTGCTTTCGGACTGTCCGGGTGAAAATATATAAAACGGAGGAATAAAGGTGCTGGAAATTAAATTAAACGTTGAAGAAATTGACTATACGGAAGTCATTGATGTTATATTGCCAATCGTTCTTGATAAATTGGCAGCAACCAGTGAGAACACTTTAGTGATGAGCCTTTTGACCAAAATGAAGGGGCTTTCCGGCGCGGCGCTGAAAGCGGCTGTGGCCGTACTGCCCGGGGAAATTAAGGACGAGCTGGCTGCTGCTGCGGTCAACCATTATAGTAAAGAGATTGGCCAGCTTATGGAACGCGCCGCCAAAGAAAAGGGCATTACAATGAAGCTTGGCGAAATTTCTGTCAATTCATAAAGGCCGGAGCGCTGGCAATCAACGGACATGCTATGAGGCGTGCGGCTTTACCACGCATGAAAGCATTGCCCAAACGTTACCTGTTTTTAATACGTGAAACCTGTATGTGAAGGAGTAAAGTGGGGTGAGAAATATGAAGATTGATGAAAAACTGTTAAAGAATGGTATGCTTTTAATCCTGGCAAAGCAAAAGTTTTTGTCGGAACGCACCAGGGAAAATTATTGGCTGCTGTTGAATGTTCTTCGGGATTGTAAGGTCATTGTTCCCGTAACGGTTCAAATGTGCGAAGAAGATAAAGAGCAGATGCTTAACTCGCATAAAGGCGATGTTATAACGACAGAGGGCCTCCTTCGGTTTAAGCCGGATATGCTTACAGATTCTAAGAATAAGCTTTATTTTCCGGTATTTTCGTGTGAGAGCGAAATGCCGGAGGATTATAGAGGGCGTATATCTAAAATAAATCTGCCGATGACCGAATGTGTGGCTATGGCATATCGTGATGAAAAACTTTCAGGCATTGTCCTCGATCCGTTTACGGAGTCGGTCATTTTGCCGCCGGAATTAGGAAAACTTATTCTGACGATCCCATCAAGGCTTGAAGCGGCACAGGAAGAACCGGAGGCTGGCCCAAAAAAGGCTGCCGATAGTCCGGACAAATCCGGTATTTCAGAAGCCCGGCTTTTGGACGCCCACCGTTATAGCAGCAACCATAAGCCGGAACTGGAAAAGGATAAAAAGTGCGGCTGCTTTTATTGCCTGGAAATTTTTGAACCGGCAAAAATTAAAAAATGGGTGCAGGCAGATAATTCCTGTGACCGCAGGGGAACCGCAGTATGCCCCTATTGCGGTATGGATGCAGTGATCGGGGAAAGCAGCGGCTATCCGATCACGAAAGCGTTTCTTTTAGCGATGAAAAAGCGCTTTTTTAAACATTCGGTAGAAAAACAATAGTCATTAAATTTGTCAGAAAATAATGTGTGGCAAGAGAGGAAAATATTAATGATTATAAGCATTGATATAGGAACAAGCTATTCTAGCATATGTATGTTGGGAACTGACGGTAAAGCGGTTCCAGTGGATATTAGTACAGGAACAAGCATGTATGGCAGCAAATATTCCCTGCCGTCTGCAGTTTTTGTTGAGGATGACGGCAATGTTCTTGTGGGGCAGGCGGCCATGAACAGCCGGAAGAAAAAGCCTCAGAATTTCCGTATGGAATTTAAGCGTGATTTAGGGCAGGATATTCCTATTGTCCTTGGCAATGAAAGCTTTTTGCCAGAGGATTTTTATACAGAGCTGTTCCGGCATATGAAAGCCTGTGTGGCAAGGGTTAGTGATGAGCCGATAGAAAAAGCCTGCTTGACCTGCCCAGCAGCCTTTGGAACGAAAAAGCGGGAAAAAGTTCTGAAAGCGGCAAAGGCTGCTGGGCTGTTTTGCGCAAAGCTTGTGGACGAGCCTACAGCGGCAGCTATGAGTTTTGAAAGCGATGGCATTTTAAAGGGCAGCAAAACATTAATGATTTATGATTTTGGCGGCGGCACCTTTGACGTATCACTGCTGTCTTACGATTCGGGGAATTTTTCACTTCTGACCGAGCCCTCCGGGCTTGAGCAGTGCGGAGGCATTGATATCGACCGGCTGATTTTTGCAGATATGCAAAGCTGTATCGACCCCGAGCTGATGCAAAAAATCAGCGCTGACCCAAAGAAAAGTATGCGTCTGTCGGTTCAGCTTTCGGAACTGGCCGTTAAGGCCAAGCATCATTTAAGTACGGCCACAGAGTTTGAGGAGTATATTGAGGTCGGTATGGAGGACTTTGAATATACACTGACCACTGAACGTTTAAACGGGATGATTGCCGGGCTTGTGAGCCAGACGATCGAAACTTGCCGCAAAATCGTCAGCGACGCGGGAATGGAACCGTCCGGCCTGTCCGCCATTCTCATGGTAGGAGGAACAAGCCGGGTGCCATTAGTTCAGAGTATGGTTAAGCAATTTGCAGGAAAGGTGCCTGTGCATTGCTCTTTGGATTTGGATCTGGCCGTAGCTAAGGGGGCTTTGGAATACGGAAAAAAATCCGCCCTTTCCGACGCTGCCGGTGCGCACGCCCAAAGTAGCGGTAATGTTCGGAAAGCCAGTGATAAAGCTGGTGCAGAACAGAATAGGAACGATAGTAAACAGACGCTTAAGGAACAGAGGCAGCAGTATTTTAAGACGGCTATGCAGTATTACACCGGCAGCGGTCTGCCAAAAAATTATGAAAAAGCAGTAGAGTACTTCGCAAAGGCTGCCGAAAATGGCCACCAGGAAGCTGCTGTGTGTATGGGAAAATGCTGGGAAATGGGAATCGGAGTTAAAGCGGATCCTGTTATTGCCAAGCGGTGGTATGAAAAAGCCGCGAAACTTGGGGCCAGGCCTGCCGAGTTTCAGAACGCAAAAAAAGCTTTCCAGCCTGTTTCAGGTTCTCAGAACTCAGCGCAGGTTTCCCGGCCTGCTTCTAGTGGAAATAAAGTGCAGGATGATCCCGCCCAGTCAGATTATGAAGCCGGACTGATTAATGAAGGTCAAAAGAATTTTGTCACTGCTGTACTTCTTTATAAAATTGCAGCGGAAAAAGGAAGCATGGCGGCGCTGACCCGCCTTGGTTTATGCTATAAAAATGGCCTTGGAGTTACAAAAGATGATGTAGAAGCAGCCCAGCTTTTTTTGAAAGCAGCCAAGGGCGGTGAAGCCGAGGCTATGCTCTATTTGGGCGAGTGCTATGAAAATGGCCAGGGAATGGGGGTTGATAACGCCCAGGCCCGTTTGTGGTATGAAAAGGCGGCGAGGGCAGGGCGCCAGGAGGAGGCACAGAAGGCTTTAAAGCGGCTGGAGGAAAACGTACAGAATTTAAAGGTGCAGAACACAAAGGTGCAGAACACAAAAGTGCCGCCGAAACAGTCTGTGACTGTCAGGAAAAAAACGGAAATTTCTGAGCTGGTGGAGCGCTTTATAGCGCAATATCCGACGATTGAAAAAGGAAAAGGAGCCTTTAGTGAGGCTAATCTTTATAAAATGCGGGAACATTTTAGGATTGGCGATGAGAAGGTTTTGCTGGCCCATGATGACACTATGTTTGGCAGTGGGAAAAATGGTTATATATTGACTGTTAAAGGAATTTATTCCAGGGAGTTATGGGAAAACGTGCGTTTTATTGATTGGGATTCTTTTACAAGATGTAAAATCGATACAAAGTCAACCGCATATTCAGTAATGTTGAATCAGAGGGAGTTTTGCACGCATGCAAATGGAAAAGAAAATATGAAGGATTTCTGGCCGGCTCTCCAGGCATATCTTAGGGAAAATACAAAATAGGGGGTATTGTTTATGGAACAGATTTATGAAATTATTAAAAAGTTCAACCGCAGTGATTTCCGAAGAAAATCGATCCCGGCGGAGCTTGTCTCCGGGTGGCCATGTGTGCGGCGGATTGGACGGACGCTGTGCCTGACGGTTCCTTATTTTAACCGTCAGTATTTAAAAGAGGAAAAGAAGGTGGCGCTGTTCCCGCTATACTGCTCGGTGACATTTCCTCTGGGAAATCCGGACCGCATTGTGGATTTTACTATTTACGCCAATAGCAGAGAGTGGCAGGATCTGGATTATTTAAGACCCGTGGGATTTTTTAAACACGAAGCCTTATCGGATGTAAAAACCGGTGAAGATTACAAAAGATTATGTCAGGAGCTTTATCATTATTATGACGTTATGGCAGAAGCAATTATGCAAAAGGTTCCTTTTGCTAATGAGGAAGAAATGATTCGGCTGTTTACAAAGCTTATGGAGCCTGGGCATTTCCCGCAGTATCTGCGTATCAATAAAAGATTTTATTCCTATTTTTGCCACCTATAAGCCGTATGCCGGGCTTTATAGTAAATTTTCATGCCGCGCTGCGCGTAGCTCCATCACGCATAAAAGTCAGGAAAGAGAGGCTAGATTTATGGCAGGAAATACAAGAACAAAAACATTTACAATGGGAAGCCTTGGAGATTTAGTAAAAAACTATATGGAGCAGGTACATGAGCCGCCGAAAAAGAATTTCCTTTTTTCTCTAAAACCGGACGAGCTGACGCGCGCGCGAATGGCTTACCATATTCCTCCGGAAGAACAGTTCATCTACACGTTTCAGGCGAATCTTATAGATACGCACTACATAACTCCAGAGAATCGGTTTTATTTTACTGAGAAAGGAATTTATGGGAAGCGTCCGGCGCTTTTAGGGGCTGAAAATGTATTTATTTCATGGAAGAACTTTATCGAAGCGAAAATTACCCGGCCGACAGTGGTTATGCGGTATTTCGGGAATATTTTATGTGTTGACGGGAAAAATACATCAATGATGTGGAACGGGATAACCTCCGGCAAGGGAACGGACGCCTGGCTGAGCTTTTACCATGGCCTTCAGGGCTATTTGAAAGCTGCTTCACAGGATGTCTTTCGGGCCGCTTCAATGCAGGAAAGCAGGCAAGCACAGGAAAAAGCGGGGAATACAGTTAAAGAAGTGAAAACGGTTAAAGAAGTGAAACCAGTTAAAGAAGCGAAGCCAGGCGTTGACGGAGCATTAAAAAGTGAACTGGCAGTTCAGACCCCCTTAAAAAGCGGTCATTTATCGATTCCGGAAGGTACAGAAAAAATTCGGATACGGGAATACGATGGACGCAGCGATATTGTGTCAGTAACCATACCGGGAACTGTGAAGGAGATTGGAGACAGGGCTTTTGCTGAATGTAAAAATCTCACAACGATTACTCTGTGCGAAGGCGTTGAGGTTTTAGGTGAGAATGTGTTTACAGACTGCCCGAAGCTTGAGGAAATAAAGCTTCCGGCCAGTATTAAGGAGATCTGCGGCTGGACATTTTATCACAGTGGTATTAAAACCCCGGTATTTACAGCCTCCGGGGAAAAGCTGGTTTATTGCCCGAAGGAAGAGGCCGGGGAAAAATATATTGTGCCGTCTGGTGTGAAGGAAATTGGCGTACAAGCATTTATTCATATGCCAGAGCTTAAAAGCATTGTGTTTTCGGAGGAGCTTGAAATTATACGAAACAGGGCTTTTATCGACTGTGGAATCACAGAGATTGTACTTCCTGTCAGTATAAAGCGTGTAGAAAAAGACGCCTTTTGTAATTGCCTGCAGGTTACGTCCGTGATACAGCCGGCAGAAAAAGATCCGCTTATTGCATATATCAATTCTTTAGAAATCAGAGGCGCAAATTTTGTGTGTGCAGCAAAGCTGAATTTACCTAAGGATCAGTATTGGAAAACAGAAAGCTTTATAAGGCTGGCACAAAGATGTGCGGACTCAGATTCGGCGGCAATGAATGAAATGGCGGATTATTTTGAAAATAAATATGATGGAAATGAACTATTTTATCGGTGTGCCAGCCAGTTTTGGCGTTACCGGGCATATCTGTATGGAAACCAGGAGGCCAGAGTTTTCCTGACAGCCTGGATTAAGGGAAAAAAGGATCAGCAGATGGCTTCGCCGTTTTTATCAGGAAATTTGTCTGGAAGCGGCGAGGGGATTTGCTTTAATGCGCTGGGCTTTCTGTTTTTTAAGGAGGACCGGGAATATTGCCTTGAGGGAATGGACAGCGACGGCGTAGTTCTTGTAAGTTCCTATGAGAGTGAGGACGGCCCGGATGACGATGGTTTCGGTCGGGAAACCTATTATGACTGGTGGTATCTTGATGATTGTCTGAATTTGCCAAAGGAGGTAAAGTGCCTGAACAGCTATTCTTCTATTGACCGGCAGAGCAGCTCCGCCAAGAAAGCCTTTAAAGAAACCCATGATAAGGTTGCCGGGCTTATACGGCAAAAATATAACCGTTCACGCACAATGCCTATAAACAGTGACATTCAGTGAACGGCTGGCCCGAGAGCATAAAGCTATTTGTTACTATGTGCGGTTTCCGGTAACAGTTCAGCTATGCTGAACTGTTGTTACTATTCACGGCTTCGCCGATAATAGTAACTTCGCAGGCTCATTTAGAGTTTTGCTGCGCACCCGTTGACGTTTCGCTTCAACGGTCGCGGCAGTCGCCAAGCTGGTGAGCAAGCTCCCCAGTTTGGCCCGCTGCTACGCGCAAAAGGAGCCTGTTCACTCCTGAATCACTGTCAGGCCTGGCTAATCAGCGAGTGATTAGCCAGGCTATGAACAGTAACGAACTGTTATGGTTTCCGTAAATAGTTTCCTTTTTGGACTATATATTTTGATAAATTCATGGTACAATATAGAAAACAGGTGTGTAACTATTCAGCTGCATGGCTGAATATTACACAAATTGTAACAGTTCAGCCCGCACCATAAATTTATTAAAATATTGCTTAGGAGGTTTACAATGGCATTACTTTCTGCATTTTTTTCTTATTTAGTGAAGTTTCTTATTTTTCTGTGTATTGCTTCGGGCGGCTTTATTTTAGGCAAAAAATTCAGGGATAAAAAGAACGATAACCTTAAGTCTGCGTCAGAAAAATAAAGATTTTTTAGGGCGGCTGCCACAACCGGTTTACACGGCTTTGGCAGCCGCTCTTGTTAGTAAACGGACATGAGCCTTACGCGACTTAAAATCTTATATTTCAAATGCGTTGACAAAGAATTTATTTCACCGTATAATAAATTACTAGTGTTATGCCCAAAATGCATAAATATAAGAAGTCCGTCCGATGTCTGTGAGTCATTGCGTGTAAGCACGCCTTGGCACGCAGCCGTCGTCCGGTGCTTTCATAGTAAACGTGACAATAGTCTTTATTAGGATAAAGTGATTTATAGGAGGAAGTATTGTGAATAAATATTACGGATTGAATGAACTTCGGAAAATGTTCCTGGAATTTTTTGAGAGTAAGGGCCATTTGGCCATGAAGAGCTTTTCTTTGATTCCTCATAATGATAACAGCCTGCTTTTAATTAACTCTGGTATGGCGCCTTTAAAGCCCTATTTTACAAAGCAGGAGATCCCGCCATGTTCCCGGGTGACGACATGTCAGAAGTGTATCCGCACCGGCGATATTGAAAATATCGGGAAAACTGACCGCCACGGCACCTTTTTTGAAATGCTTGGCAATTTTTCTTTTGGCGATTATTTCAAGAGTGAGGCCATTGCCTGGTCGTGGGAGTTTTTGACAAAGGTCATCGGCTTAGAGGAAGATCGGCTCTATCCGTCGATTTATGAGGATGATGAAGAAGCCTTTGAGATTTGGAATAAAGAGATTGGTATTCCAGCCGAGCGTATTTTCCGTTTTGGAAAGGCGGACAATTTCTGGGAACATGGCGCCGGCCCCTGCGGGCCATGCTCTGAAATCTATTATGACCGGGGCGAAAAGTACGGCTGCGGTAAGCCGGGCTGCACAGTCGGCTGCGATTGTGACCGGTATATGGAAATCTGGAATAATGTATTTACTCAGTTTGAGAATGACGGCCATGGCCATTATGAACTTCTTGAGAGCAAAAATATTGATACAGGTATGGGGCTTGAGCGTCTGGCAAGCGTTGTACAGGATGTGGATTCAATTTTTGACGTAGATACCATCAAAGCGCTGAGAGAACAGGTGTGCAGCCTGGCGGGCGTTCAATATAAAGAAAACGCGAAGGCCGATGTGTCGATCCGTATTATTACAGACCATATTCGTTCCGTGACCTTCATGGTGTCTGACGGTATTATGCCGTCCAATGAGGGCCGGGGGTATGTTTTGCGCCGCCTGCTGCGCCGCGCAGCCCGCCATGGAAGGCTTTTGGGAATTTCCGGGAAATTCCTGGCCGAGCTTAGCAATAAGGTGATTGAAACCTCAAAGGACGGTTATCCGGAGCTTGAGGAAAAGAAAGAATTTATTTTTAAAGTAATTAATGAAGAAGAAGATAAGTTTAATAAGACCATTGACCAGGGCTTAAGTATTTTAAATGATATGAAGGCTTCGGTTATTGCCGGAGGAACAAAAGTATTATCCGGCGATGATACATTTAAGTTGTATGATACCTATGGATTTCCTGTGGATCTTACGGAGGAGATTCTTGAGGAGGACGGTATTACCATTGACCATGATGGCTTTAAGGCAGCTATGGATCAACAAAGGGAAATGGCGAGAAAAGCAAGAAAGGCGACCAACTATATGGGCGCGGATGTGACGATTTATCAGTCCATTGACCCTGCGGTGACAAGCCGTTTTGTGGGCTATGAATATACAAAATATACGTCAGAAATTACGGTGCTGACAACAGAGGATGAAATTGTAGAAGCGCTTGCTGACGGACAGCAGGGAACCATTTTTGTTAATGAAACGCCTTTTTATGCCACGAGCGGCGGCCAGGAAGCCGATACCGGCGTGATCACCTGCGGTGACAGTGTGTTTGAGGTGAAGGATACGATTAAGCTTCTGGGAGGAAAAATCGGCCATGTAGGTGTTGTGACGAAAGGCATGTTTAAGGCCGGTGATTGCGTAGAGCTTAAGATTGACAACAAGAGACGCAGCGCTACGGCGAAGAACCACAGTGCCACCCATTTGCTTCAGAAGGCGCTTCAGATGGTGCTTGGAAACCATGTCCAGCAGGCTGGTTCTAATAATAACGAGGAACGGCTCCGTTTTGACTTTACTCATTTTTCTGCATTGGCGCAAGAAGAACTTCAGCGTGTTGAAGAAATTGTCAACGAAGAAATCGATGCAAATCTTCCGGTGCTGACAAAAATTATGGATATTGAGGAAGCTAAGAAAACCGGTGCAATGGCCTTGTTTGGCGAGAAGTACGACAAAGATGTACGCGTTGTCAGCATGGGCGAATTTTCAAAAGAATTGTGCGGCGGTACTCATGTATCCAGCACAGGAGCTATCCGCGCCTTTAAAATTATTTCCGAAACCGGTGTCGCCGCAGGCGTCCGCCGTATAGAGGCGCTGACCGGAGACGGCGTATTCAAATACTATGCTGGCGTAGAACAGGAGTTAAAGGATGCTGCCCATGCGGCAAAAGTCGAGCCTTTTGCGCTTGTTAAGCGGATTGAAGCGCTCGTAGAGGAGGTTAAAGCATTAACCTCAGAAAACGAAAAGCTAAAAAATAAAATGGCAAAGGAAGCTCTTGGCGATGTTATGGACAAGGTGGCAGAGGTCAAAGGCACCCGCCTTTTGGCAACCCGTGTGTCCGGTGTGGATATGCAGGGCCTTATGAATCTTGGCGACCAGCTTAAGGCGAAATTAGGCGAGGGCGTCATTGTACTGGCTTCCGAAAAGGACGGTAAAGTAAGCCTTCTTGCCATGGCGACAGACGGCGCTATGAAATGCGGCGCCCATGCCGGAAATCTTATTAAAGGAATTGCAAAGCTTGTGGGCGGCGGCGGCGGCGGACGCCCGAACATGGCCCAGGCCGGCGGAAAGAATCCGGCTGGTATTGACGATGCGTTAAAAGCGTGTGTACAGGTGCTTGAAAGTCAGCTCCATTAATGGGAGGTGGCGCCTGTGAGAGAAATTAAAAAGCTGGCCATTGTCCTTGGATGCGCCTTATTATTTATTGTATTTTATTTTTTGTGTGCGGGAAGCGCCAAAAGTGCAAAAGATTATTATGCTTCAGGCGGCGGAGGTACGACAGATGTAGAAAACTTCCAGAATGTTTCCATTGAAGATGATATTCACCGGTATGTTGTAAAAAATATGGAAAAGGAAGTTAAAATCACAGGCACCGGGGATATTATGTTTTACGATTATCAAATGGAACGGGCCTATGACAGTGAGAAAGGAACCTTTGATTTCTCGCCGAGTTTTCAGTATATAAGCAAGTATCTTGCGGATTCTTCCTATGTCCTTGGCAATTTCGAGGGTACAATGGCAGGGAAGGATCAGGGAGCAAGCAGCAATACGTATGGTTACTGGGCCGACAGCCAGAATATGAATTTTAATATTCCTGAGGCCGCTGCCGCAGATTTGAAGGCTGCCGGATTTGATATGCTTACAACGGCAAATAACCATGTCCTGGACAGCAAGCTTGAAGGAGCGGTATCGACTATTGATGTGATTACATCGGCGGGGCTTGAGCAGACCGGAACCTTTAAGACTTCCAATGACGCCAGATATGTGATTAAAAATATTGACGGGATCAACGTAGGTATTATCGCATACACGAATTTTGTCAACGCTCAGATGTCTGAGGACGAGACATACCTTGTCAACAACCTGGATCAATTTACAGATTCCAAAATCAGCCTGATGTGCAGCCAAATTGAGGAAATGCGCAGCAGCGGTGCAGAGTATGTGGTTGTTAATCTTCATTTTGGAGAAAAGTACGGGGCTAGTGTAAGCGACGCTGAAAAGAGCCTTGCAAAGCGCCTTGTGGAGGC
>JAGZDD010000065.1 GCA_018369015.1 Clostridiales bacterium
GCATCAAGGCGTTCCTTCTGGCAATCTTCTAACAGCCAGGATAAAAGCCGTTCCTCAAGAACACTATCATTTGCAATCTGTGTCTTATATTCCCCTGCTTTTTTCAACGCGTTAATACCCATAATTAAAAAGACGGCAAATAAAATCCCCAGAACCGCATAAAAAACATACTGCATCACAGGATCAAGCGATAACGGAATAATTCCCACAGCAATGAGAGCAATCACAACAATTCCTGCCGCTCCGATAAGGGTCAGCATATAGCCGCTGGACCTTGTATCTTTATACTGTTCATCTGGTTTTACATAAGTAACTGTGTGGCGGGAAAGCTGGCGGCAAAGTTCATCACCCGTCAGAGGGATATTTTCCGGATTTTCCTCACTGCTAAAGGTTTCATCCGAAGCTTCCCGGGAATCATATAAATGGTCCGGCTCCTCTTCTTGCAGGGCCTGCGTACCGCCAGGCTTTTCAGGGGAGCTTCCGGTTTTAAGAGATGCCACAAGGGGCGTGCGGCAATCCGCGCATATATCTATCCCTTCAATATATTCTGTTTTACATTTTGGACACCAAGGCATCGTCATTCCTCCTTATTTTCCTCATGTTCTTTTGGCTTTGGATAATAATCATCCACTGTATATTGTCTTGTCTGACTGTCCTTTCCGGCATTGCCGCCAAAGCCCTGTGGCGGCGGATAAATACCGCTGTTGGCACCGTTTGGGTTGTTTTTCTTCCCATCTATGGAAATATCAATATATTTTTCATTTGGCACGATCCTTACATTGACCTGCTTTTGAATCAACCTCAAAATCAAATACAGCGCGGCAAGGCATATCAATGCAACGACAGCTAAGATGCCGACTGAGCCAAATGTCACATTGAAAAATGAAAACACAAGTGTTGTGAGATTCGCGCCCATATGGCAAATGACAGGAGCCGCCAGAGTCTGATATTTTTCATAGACAAATACCATCAAAATCCCCATTACAAAACCATAGACGGCCTGTATAATATTTCCGTGGTAAATGCCAAAAATAAGTGACGACAAAAGCATTGCCATATTTGCGCTCATATAATCCTTCATGCGGCTGTAAATCAAGCCGCGAAAAATGATTTCCTCAACAAAGGGCATAACAAGACCTACAGCGGCAAGCTGCATGAGCGCGGATTGAGAAAAAATATTTTGGGAGGTTTCCTCATATCCGTTAAATATAAGACCTGCCTGGGATATTGTTATAAGAATACTCCCCGCAAGACAGCATAAAATGCCTGCCAAAGCACAATATAAGAGCGTCCACCATTTCAGGGCGGATCTGTCGCCCACAAATTTTCTAAAGGTTCTGTCCTTGCGCATCATCCGCCAAAGGAAAGGCAGAGAAATAAGGCCGCTGATAAGGTAGATAGGCACCGATGCCTCCAAAGACCTCATCATTAGCTCCTCAGTAAAGCTTTTCATATCAGCCGAGGCCGTCAGGCTTCCCATAAGCTGATATGTAATAAAAAATGAGCTGATAAATGAAACGAGCATCACAATTCCATAATAAACAAGAATCGGCGATAAATAACGCCAGATCTTTTTTCCCGGACTATCGTACTGCAAAATATTACCCCTTTACAATAAACTTTCGGACCGCTGTGCGCAGCCCGCTACGTATAAAAGCCGCTTTACAAATCCTTTTCACGCTCTTTTTTCTTTTTCAGGAGAGACGTTGTATCTAAAGCAGATTCTTTCTTATTATAACCTCTCTTATGTGTTTTTTCTATGTCTTTTTTACGGATTTTACGGATATTTTTGCGGATAACGGGAGTTTTTTGGCTGCCGTTTGATAAATTTCCGGCCAATAATAATGATTTTCCTAATTTCGCAGCATGGGCACCGGATAATTTATTGTAAATCGACAGTCTCCGTCCTGCAATATCTGCCACAAAAAAGAGCCAGGCAGCAAATAAGAAGGGCAACGTTAAATCTTTCATCGCCCGCACACCAGAAAGCTTTGTATCAAAAACCTGTGACGGCTCCGTAATTTTTACAGCCCCCACATTTTGAGCAAACTGCAGGAAGCTGCCGTCATCCTGGCCGAAACGGTATTCTGACGAATAAGGATTAGCAAGCGCCGTATTTACAGAATATAAAATATCCTCACCTTCGCTTTGACGCACATTGATCGAATAAATTCCCGGGGCCAGGTCTTTTTGCAGGCTTGCTGTAAATATGCCTGGGGATGAGGCCCTTAATTCAAGCTCCTGCTTTTCGCCATCCTGGGATGTGCATACTGCACGGACCTTTGTAGATGAAGAAAATTGTTTTGTGTGATAAGTTACCAAAGCTTCTCCGTTCTCTAACGAAGCCGACGCGCTGGCCTGGCCTTGGCTTTCCTGGCTAAGGGTGGCTTCGATCACATTTTTCCAAAGTGCCGGGTAATTTTCCCAGAGTGCATATTCTCCGGTCCACAAATTTTTTACATCACTTGTAAAAGCGGCTGTTTTTCCAAGGCCGTACTGCCAGACAGCAAGGATGGGATCGCCGGAATCTGATGAGAGTAATACATCCGCCAGTTCTTTTGGAGTTGCGGCTACATAACCGTGGAGAACAGGAAGCCCCTGCCCGGCCACAGATGTAATGATTTCACTATTCGAGCTTATAGCAGGAACAAAATCACGGTTCACAAGATAGGCTTTTGCAGACAAAAAAACTTCCTTTGTAAAAATTCTTGGAAGGCTTTCGCTCACATCTGTGTGATAATAGCGTCCATTGCCGGAATCCGCCAGAGATTTTAAAAGCCCCCGGTCTGCCGACTGGCCCACAGAAACCGTCGATAATGAAATCCCTGCACGGTTGATACGCTCTAAGAGATCCTCATAATTTTTATAGCCGTCCTGACCGTCAGTAAGAAGAATAATATGACGTATAGCGCTGTCATCCTTTTCCATAGCATCCACAGCCTCTTTTAGCGCGGGGTAAATACTTGTACCGCCCGCAAGCGGGATGGAAAATATGGCGTCCTCCACAGCCTGGCGGTCCGAAATAAGGGAAAGCGGGCTGTTCCAGGAAAACTCATCTGAAAAACCTAAAATCCCCACCTTATCTGTATCTCTTAAATTTTCAAGGGCGCTGGCCGCTGCCGCCTTGGCCAGATCCAGATTAGAGGCATAGCCATTGCCATCTCCCATGCTTGTGGAATGATCGATGACCATCACCATGGACATTTGGGGAATTTCCTTTTCTCCGGTCAAATCCATGGACACCGGGAGAATTGTTTCTAAAGGCGTATTTTTGTAACCGCCCAGGGCAAAGCTATTTTCGCCGCCAGTGGCGATATAGCCCCCGCCGTAATCCTGCACATAGGTTTTAAGCAGCTCCATAAAGTCTTTTGTAAGGTCATCACTATGAACATCTACTGTAATAACGGATTTATATTCTAATAGCTGATCCATGGAACGCGGCACCCCCGGAGGCGTCACACAATCATAAGAAATATTGGCAGCCTCAAGGACAGGCAAAAATTGCCCGGCATCTCCTAAACTGCTTTCAATTATTAAAATACGCGGCGGCACTGTGGCTTGGGCATAGGCATAATATTCGTTATTAATACTCTGGGTATCCCCCGGTGCATCGATGACTGCCCGGTATCCTGCCAGGCCGGCATCCGATAAAGTATCACTGAACACAAAGTTATTTTCTCCCGTTTCTAACTGGATGGATGTTGTATTTTTCAATGTCCTCCCTTGATAGAGATAGAGAGTTGCTTCTGTTGATATATTACTATCGATTGTTATATCGATTGAGAACACATCTCCAACACTTATTTCCTCTGGTATAGACATAGAATCTATATAAACCTCCGGAGTTTCGTCAACCTCTATCTGAAATATTTTAAATTCTATCCCTTTGTTTGCATATATTTGTGATAGTGATAATATTTCGCCTTCATTCTGCTTTCCGTCTGTAATCAGGACAATCCGTTGATTATAGGAATCATCCAGCATCGTTGCTGCAACATTTAATGCGCCTTCCATATTGGTCGATGTTGTTACCGGTGTTGTTTTAAAACCGGAAAAAACTTTCTTGTCCGATAAAAACTGCTCAATACGGGCATTTTTTCCGAAAGTAATAATTCCCGCATAATTATCCTGCGGCATTTCCTGGATTGCCGAGGCGACAAAATTTTCTACCACAGCGCTCTGGTTTTTCGTACTGTCCGAAACATCCACAACAAACACTGTATTTGTTTGGCTGCGTTTTATAAGGATACTTACACCGCTTAGGGCAAGAATCAAAAAAACCCCTGTTAGAATATGGGCGGTGAGTGTCCACTTTAAGTAACGGACCTGCCTTTTTATAAGAAATCTTGCCGAAATAATGATCAGCCCGGCAACCGGTATAATAAGCAGGAGCATTATTGGATTTTGAATCGATATACCCACGAAATCACCTACAATCTTCTAATATAAATGATCCATTCAGCCAGCAGCAGACATAAACATAAAATAATCGCAGCAGCCCTCAAGCCTATACCCGCTTCAAATATAGGCTCTTTATCTTCCGTGCTATCATTGCTCCCCAAGGCAACTGTCATTTCAGAGACATCTGATTCCTGGCTGACCGGGAAACTGGCACAAACAAAAGTGCTTTCTTCATTGCCCTCTGTATCTTTTTTTGCCAAACGGTACAGGCCGGAGTACTTAGCAAAAAAAGCCGCCGCACTTTCATCCTCAATAACCTTTGTATTGCCTTTGGGGTCTTCTATAGTAATATTTTTAGTATCAGCAGGCCAATAAAGTTCAAGGGAAGCTCCGGCTTCACATTGTTCCTGCGAAACCAGGCGCTCTTTAGAGCAACAATCCATTAAATTGCTTACAAACACAGGAAATTCGGGAAGCAGGGGAAAATCCGTGTCGTGAATATCAAAACCAAGGACAGCAATAAAGCGCCCATCCAAATAACCATAAAAGCCAACAATATTATCACCGCTTTTAAACATAGGCGACGCCCACGGCGGCAGTTCTAAGGCAGCTGCCCTGGCCGCAGTCATTTCAAAAGGATAGATATATTGGTTCACATCACAATTAACAGCAGATACCTGGACATTTTCTAAATTTTTCTCACCGGGAACTAAAAAGATCATATTTCCTTTTTCAGGCAGGCTTTCAGGAATATTGCCGTCAAAAATATATGTATCATACGTCTCCCCGGCCCTGCCTGCTTCGACAATGTCCGGCGTTTTATAAATAAGAGCTGTGTCCGCTGCCGTTAAAGCTTTTTCTAAAAAAACATTTTTCTCTGAAACAATAAGAACCTTATGTTTTTCCTGAGGCTCTAACAGATCATAACCGATATTATCCTCCATAAGCGCATCATTTTGCGAGAGTCTGGCAGAAACTACCTTTCCTGTACCGGACGGCACTTGAAAATATAGGTCTTTACTTTCTCTGGCAGCAAGTGATACACTGGCCACATCTGTAAAGGTATCATCGATATACAAACTGACATCCGTTTCGTACAAGGTATCTGACAGATTAACAACATTGACTAATATGGTTGTCTGGCTGCCGTTCTCTGAGTGGGCTACAGAGGATATAGCCCCATTGCTCCCAGAACTAAAAAAAGAGAACCATTCTACGCCTTCTGGTACCTGGGAGGCTTCCTGGTCCGTAAATATAGCAGCCTGGGCATTTCCAAAGCTTTCTCTTAAAGAATCTACATATTCTAAAGCATCTGTCCAGTCAAAGGCGGTATTTTCAGGTAAAAGCTCTTCAATATACTTCCTGGCTGCCGTGTGGTCCGATGTAGCTGGAAGTCCTATAGCCGCGGCCGATGAAAGTGTCACGATCAAAACAGGTACATCCTTTGGCAATGATGAAATATATTTTTGCGCTGCTGTCTTTGCCTTGTCAAAACGGTTCTGCTTCCCATCTGTCAATGTATTCATACTGCCGCTCATATCCATAGCAACAATCACAAGTTTTGGAGGCTGGCCGTGTCCGGGGATGTAGGGTGACATCAATGCCAATACAAGCACAGCGGCTGTAATAAGCTGAACATACATCAGAAGATTATTTTTAAATTTTTCCCAGGGGTTTTTGGCCTCTGTGTTTTTATAGGCCTCCCTCCATAAAAATAGCGATGAAAAAGGCTTGTCTACGGCTTTTGTTTTGAGCAGCCAAAGCAAAAGGATGAAAGGAATACTGATCAATAACAAAGCCGGAAGCAGATATTGAAATTTCAAGCTAATCCCTCCCAAAATGCTTTTTCCAACGGCAAAGCAGCCGGAACGATCCGGTAAAGCGCATGGTATTTTTTCGCAAGCGCCCGGTGTCTTTCAATAAATGCTTCGAGCGCCTTATTATAATTTTTCAAAACACCAGAATTCATCGTCACTTTAATATTTTTCTTATCCTCACTGTCAATCAGATTCAATGTGCCATCCATGCCAGGATGAAGCTCCTCATCACAAAGCACATGGAGCAGTACAATTTTCTGCTTTTGCCATGTCAAATATTTGAGTATATGTTCCAAATCTGTTTTAAGGAAAAAATCAGAAATCACAACAGTGACGCCTTTTGATTGAAAGCTTTCGTTTCGTATAACATTCCACAAATTATAATCCGGCGTATAGACAATTTGGCTAAGTTGTCTGAGAAGCTTTGGGAAGGAGGCTGTTCCTGTCATGGCCGGGATTTTGAAAATCCCGCCGCCTTCTGTGCAAACTACTTTTACGCGATCCTGCTGGTTCAGTATGATAAATCCCAGGGCAGCACAAAGCCTGCATGCGCATCGCCCTTTATGGGCGTTTCCAAAATCCATGGATGAACTGCAATCCACAAAAATATTAAATAAACATTCTTTCTCCTCTACAAAAAGCTTTACAAGAAGTCTGTCTGTGCGGCCGTAGGAATTCCAGTCAATTCTTCGCCAGTCGTCGCCAAGGATATATTCCCTGAAATCTGAATATTCTAAGGAATTTCCCTTAGCGCCCGATTTACGGTTCCCCCACAGGCCAAAGGCAGAGGGAGAAAGCTTTTTTAAGAGTTTCATGCGATGAAGGCTTTCAAAAAAGCCGCTGTCAAATATTTCCCGCTGATCCATTTATTTTAAAACCTCTCGATGTTTTCTATAATTTCCTGAATAATCTGGTCATTAGTTTTCCCATCGGCCATAGCTTCAAAATTTGTAATGATTCTGTGGCGCATGGATGGAAAAGCAACCGATTCCACATCCTCAAAAGAAACATTGTAACGCCCTTCTATAAGCGCTCTTGCCCGGGCCGTTTTAAATATCGCCTGGGCTGCTCTTGGGCTTACCCCGTGAAGAACATACTTTTTTGTCACCTGGGGCGCGTTTTCCGAATCCGGATGGGTCGCGGTCACAAGCTTAAGCGCATAGTCCGCAACAGCCTCTGCCATGGGCAGCTGCAAAATTGCAGAGCGTATTTGTAAAATATCATTTCCATCAAGTACCGGATGAATTTCAGACGGCCCGCTGCCTAAGCTTTCACCGGCGCATACTGTCAGATCCATAATCTTTTTTAATTCATCAAATTTAGGAAATGAAAGGTTCAGCTTAAACATAAAACGGTCAAGCTGGGCTTCCGGCAGCGGATAGGTGCCTTCGCTCTCAATAGGATTTTGTGTCGCTAATACCATAAACGGGGAAGGCAGAGCATATGTTTTTTTGCCTGCGGTCACTGTCTTTTCCTGCATAGCTTCCAAAAGCGCACTCTGGGTTTTGGGCGTAGCGCGGTTGATTTCATCGGCAAGCACAAGATTAGCAAAAACCGGGCCTTGTTCAAAAGAAAAAATATTTTTATCTTCAGTTTTTATAATCAGATTCGTGCCGGTAACATCCGAGGGCATAAGATCCGGAGTGAACTGGATTCTGGAAAAGGACAGTCCAAGCACTTTCGATAAAGTTTTTACAAGCTGGGTTTTCCCAAGACCTGGAACGCTTTCTAACAGCACGTTTCCGTCACAAAAAATAGCCATCATTACCTGGCGCACAATATCCTTTTGCCCAATAATCCCCTTCGCCATCTGTGTCTCACACAGAGTTATTTTATTTATAACTTCATCAATATCTTTAAATTGATCCATATTTATAAAAACTCCTGTCTGTAAATTTCAAACACACGCTATTGATTAAGCCCCATAAAATAATCTTTGATAATGTTTTTCATACTTTCGGGGTAATTTGACTGGTCAATTTGGTGGTAGGCCTGCGATGTGTAGCTCCCAATGACCTGATTATAGTCCACATGCTCTCCGACCCAGGACAGCGCCTGTTCACTCTGTTTGGTATAAGTCTTTCCATCTCCCCGGGGACCGGAAAGATTTTCATCATCGCCAATGGGCGCATTTCCCGGAACATAAATCCTTTCGCTGGAAGACTTAGGAGCCTGTGCCAATATGCCATCCTTATCTCCGTAATTCATTCCTCCTCCGCTGCCATTATTACTATGACCGCTGCTGCTGCCACCACTATTACCAAGGCCATTACTGCTGTTATTATTGCTGCTGCCATTGCCTCTGTTATTCTGCCCGATACCATCGTCCTGGCTGCTTCCAAATTCCTGGGAACCATCCTGGCTTTGGCTGTGGCCGTCGCGTTTATCCTGGCCACTGCTACTGCTGTTTTCCAGGCTGCCGCGGTTTTCCTCAGATCGGTCAAGACTGTTATCATCCGAAGTTGTTCCATCGGTAAGGTGAACCGTCGCTGCGTCCACCATATTTTCCAGCGACTGGCTGTCCACTCCAAGCTCTTTTGACAAGTTGTCTATGATTTCCTGGGAAACATTTCCAGAAAGCGCCATAGACGCCATTTGCTCTGCTGCATGGTCAAAAGCACTGCTCTCCTGCCCTTTGAGCTTTTCCAGGCTTTCACTGAGTGAGTTTGCAAGCTGCTGATGTTTTTTTGAAGATTCCAGTCCTAAATCAGCCGCTACCTTAGCCGCCGCTGTATTAAGCTGCTGTTCGTCCGAATTTTTTACAATATTCATTAGCTTTTTATCCAGCCGCTTTTCAAAGCTCTGACGGTCTGAAGCTTCTTCAATGGTGCTTGTTGAAAGCTGCTTCTTTGAGTCGTCCAAAAGCTCTGAAAGCTGTGCTTTTCCAGAATCTGACAGTTCCCGGGCCGATGCAAGCTCTGACTTTAATTCATCAATCTTTTTACTTGTATCTTTTTGCCATGAAGCCAGCTCTTGCCAAAGAGCTGCTTTTTGCCTGGCAGGAGCGGGAATGAATGTTGTCGCTGTACTACACATCAGGCAAAGGCCGATAAATAAAAGCCCTGCCTTCCATGGAAAACAGAGCTTTACTGCGGTTTTGGGCGATTCCTTTTGAACCTTCCCGGCTGTCACCTTCCGCTGCATAAAACAAAAAGCATCCTCGCGCTTTTTTAATTCCAGCGCAGTGACCAAAGCCTCGCCAAAACCGGAAGCATCTGCGGTCAGGGCAGCACGCTTTAAATCCGGCAGGTGGCAGCAGGAATAAATAACCCCGCCCGCAGCTCCACACGCAATACATCCCACAATAATATAAGAAGCATAGTAAACCGGAACAATCAGCGATATAATTCCCAAAAGAAGTCCGGCCATTGTTCCATAACACAACCCCAAAACAATACGATCGGTTAAAAGATTAAAGATCATTCGTCTGCGCACAGCACGAATATAAGCTTCAATAATCCTCCAATTTTCATCCACCCGTCATTTCCCCTTTCCTGGCCGCCTTTTCAGGCCATAAAGGTATCCCCTTGTGGGGTTTCCCCTTTCCTGGCCTGGCCGTTTTATTTTTTCGGCTTCAGCGCGCTGCACGCCCGCCAGAGTAATAGAATCATAAAAATCAACTGCAAAATAATGCTTATAATTACCCAGTGTTCACTAAAAAACATAGGTATTCCAAAAACATCGTGAAAGACAGTTCCCGATATGGAGGAATAAGCTAACTGCCCCACAAGCATGGCAACCGCTGTCATTCCCGGATTTAGCAGAAGGATTAACGCCAAAATGCCGACAACGCTCTGAATGGATACTGTTGCCGATACTGCGGCGACTAAGGCGCCGACAATAACAATGAGGACGGTTCCAGCGCACAGTCCAAGGACGCCTCCGTAGGCAGCCACGGTTGAAGACGTTGTCTTTTTAAAACGGGCCGAGCAGGAAATTCCCATTGTGCCGAAAAATACTGCGGCAAAAATCAGATACAGTACAATTTTTATAACATCCGCCAACGAAACACCGCCAAAAATAAATACAATAGAAATGACCGGAATACTGGAAAATACAAGTAAAACAATCATACTCACTGAAGACATAAGCTTTCCTGAAATAATCCCAAAGGGCGTCATACGGGTTGTGAGCAAAATATCCAGAGTCTGGCGTTCCCTCTCTCCGGAGATCGTGCTGGCTGTCAGCGCCGGAACAATAAAAGCCAGAAGGATGCCTTCAATACCAACAACAACAATATACAGCACAATAACGGATGTATAGTCCATAATTCCCGACCAGCGTGCGCTTTCAATAATTGTATAAAATACAAGAAGGCTGATAAACGCCAGTACACTGTTATAAATAAGCATTACAATGGGAAGCCTGGCACTGCGCACGCCCAGCTTCAGCTCTTTTCTGAATACTGGATTAATTTGCATAGAAAGTCCCCCCCCCATTTTGTGTGATTTGCATGAATAGTGATTCTAAAGAGCCTTCCTCACGGCCAAAGGCACATACTGGAAGATTCTGGGCAACCAGGTTTTGGAGCAGGGCCGCTTCTTCACAGGTATCGCCTTTAAAATCCACCCGTATCGTGTTATCCTTATAAGACAGCGTTTCTACAAGAGGCTGTTCCTTCAAAAAGGTGATGGCCTGCTCTACCTGGGAGACCATAGTAATGACGAGTGGGTTTGCCGAAGACATCATGGACAATATTTCATCAACCGCTCCGCACAAAACCATCTGTCCGGATTGTATAACACCGATACTTGTGCACATTTCCGCCAGCTCCGGCAAAATATGTGAGCTGATAATAATTGTTTTATCCATGTCAATTAAATTTTTTAAAATTTCCTTCATTTCAAAACGTGCCCTTGGGTCCAGGCCGGATGCCGGTTCGTCAAGGATCAGAAGCTGTGGGTTATGGATCAGGCTCCTGGCAAGGCAAAGCCTCTGCTTCATCCCCCGGGAAAGATCGTCTACATACAGGTTTATCTTATCTGACAAATTAACAAGATCTAAAAGCTCCAGACAAAGACTGCGGGCGCTCTTTCCGGTAATTCCATAGATGGAGGCGTAAAATTCCATATATTCGATGACCTTCAAATTATCATAAACACCGAAAAAGTCAGGCATATATCCGATTTTGTCCTTTAAATGCCTCGTGTCTTTTAAGGCGTCAATATCCCCGATGTGTACAGAACCCTTATCCGCCCGCAAAAGCCCGGAGATAATCCGCATTGTCGTCGTTTTTCCCGCGCCGTTAGGGCCAACGAAACCAAACAGCTCTCCTTTTTTTATCGACAGATTTAAACCATCGAGGGCTGCAAAGCTGCCGTAATACTTATATAAATTTTCAATTTCAAGCATTATTTTTCCCTCCCGGTTAAACTTATTACAGGAAAAGCTGCCGATGAATAAGTATCCTTTACAACCTTTTCAAGTTTAATACGCAGACAGTTATTTTGAATGTAAGGTTCAAGCTGGCTTTGTTGAAGCTGCTTTTCTCCATTACTAAAGACTTCATCATACGTATTGCTTTCCCAATAATAAAGATAATAAATCATTTCCTCGCTGCCCGGGGACACAAGCTCCATACTGGTAATTTCTTTTATTTCCGACGGAATGTAACATTCAAATTTTATTTCATCACTATAAAAATAATAATCGACACTATCCATATCCCCGGAAAGAATGGTACAATCATAAAAAACATTCGGCATTGAGAAAATACCGTCTTTTGTATAGCTAACATCTACTGTATTCCATAGAAGTACGCTCCCGGAATTTTTATAGCCTGATGCCTGGGCCAGTTCCACCGGATAATCTGAAACAAAGGCGCCAAAAGCATAGTTTGGTGCGATTGTATAAGAAGAGTAGTAGGAACCGCGCAATCCATAAATATAACCGTTTAACATCCTGCGTTTCGCTGAAGGTTCACTAAATACCTTATTGGGAATGTCATAATAGCTTGAAATAGGAATCGCATTACTGCTATCTACTTCATAGCTGGCACCGTCGGCTAAAAGTCCAATATAAATCATCGAATTATCCAATTTTAAGAAAGCATTTTCAAGAGTATAACCTGTATGATTTGTAACTGTGCCTTTATAACAATTTTCTATATAAGATATATCTGTTTCTACAGTTCCGATAACACTTTCTTTACGCTGGGCCAAAAAATATTTGCTGCCAAAGGCATTGATATTTTTTACATCGATCATTGTATGATCGCTATTGAAAGTTAAATTAATGTCATAATCATCATTAGCCTCATTATCAGCGCTTTCATCAAAGGAAGAATAATAATCGGTTACCAGAGGGCTAACTGTATAGCCGTTTCCAACAGCAAATTCAAAGCCTTTATTTTGCGGTGAGGTGACGCCGAAATATGTCCGTTCAACAGCACGCCCCTGATCAGATGTTAATATTGTGCCATAATTCAGATAGGGGCCTTTTTGCCGTGCAGAATTTCCAAAGAAGAAAATCACCGCTGTAAAGATACAGGCCAGTACAGGCACAAGCACCCATAGCCACTGACGCTTATCTTTTTTCTTTAAAATAAAATAAGCTGCCGGCGAAACAAGAATGATATACAGGATAATAATCACGACAAAACGGCCAATCTGCGGAAGCTTTCCCGCAATATAATTAGAAAGCATATCCTGAACATAATAATACTCTAAGGACGAAGCGTTTCGCATAGTTCCCTGCTGGGATACATTTGTCAAAGAGGACAATACATTTTGAAGAGCCTGCATATTATATTCCCAGCTTCTGAAAGGCTCTGCGCCCAAATCAAAGGAAAATACAAAGACTTTACCGCTTCCTTTATCAAGCGTTTCACATAAAAACTGAGAATATTTTTTACTGTCATTGAACCCTAAATCGACGGTGTCCAGATCGATTTTGCTCACACCGGACAACACCTGGGAAATAAATACATTTTCTTCCCCGTCGGAGGTGCCAACAGAGGTTACAGAGGTTTCCTGCACTGCCTCCTCTTCGGCCTCTAACGCTTCCCCCACCTGGCCTTCTTCTGAATCCTCAAGAATTTCCTGACTTTCTTCTTCATATTCCATTGGGTCAGAGCGTGTCACAGCCGAATAGCCGTTAAGCCCGAAATCTGTGGCGGATGTGGACAGCTGTCCCACACTGCCTGTCAAATAATCATTTTTAAAAATACTCAGCGTTTTATTATAATTAGCGCCTGTGCCAATCAGAAGTATACCACCTTCATTAACCCAGCTCTTTAATGCTTCATATTGGCTATCAGATAAAAGTGAAGTGTCAAAATCATTAATAATGATTGCGTCAAAGCTGTTTAAAACAGATGTATTGTCTGAAAGGCTCATTTCGTCCAGAGCAAATATTCTTGTAGAGATATAGCTGCTATACATATCTACAAAAAACGGCATCCCATCGATATAATTCATCCCATTAAAATCATCGGTCAGAATACCAACATAAACATCATCCGTATACTGAATACTTGTGCGGACTCTCTGGCCAAAATGCTCTCGGCCGTCATCATCAATAATACTAATATCAAAAACCGGGGAAATTCCCATGCCAGGAACGCTAAACTCCAGTTCCATCGTTTCCCCGGAAGCTGACAGAATATTTTGCGTATAGGCGATCCGCTGATTGCCGGAGCCTTCCGTGTCCTGAATGATACGCACCTTACCCGAAAAATTCCCGCCATTATTTGTAACCTCAAGCTTTACCGGTATATTGCTTTCATATTTGCTGTAACCTTCAAGGCCACAGGATATACTCACTTTAAAATCAGAGTCCGGAGTATCTGTACCGGCGGCCAGGGTGTTATATATCTGTGCCGAAAATGCCAGGCTTACGGCCAGCAATATTGTAAATATAAGAGCCTTTATTTTTTTGTACCTCATATTAATCACTGCTCCCAGTTTTCTATATTATACAAACAGCCAATGGATATGCTGCTTGTGCTTACTTAGCGATTTTTAAATAAACATCGAACGCCGTACCGGCCATGGAGCTGTGAGCCGTAATCCGGCCTCCATGTTTTTCTATAATACTTTTAGCAATTGACAGCCCCAGCCCCGTACCTCCGGTGCTTTCCTGCCTGGACTGCTCTACACGGTAAAACCGGTCAAAAATATAAGGGATATCCTCTTTGGGAATAATTGTTCCATAATTTATAACAGTTACCTTAATATCATCGCCAGCCTTCTTAGTAACGACCTTAATAATCTTTCCGTCCTTGCCATATTTAATGGCATTAGTAATCAAATTTTCAAAGGCCCGGGCGATCATCTCGCCGTCAGCCAGCACCATAGCGCTGGCTGTATAAGCCTTAAATTCACAGATAAGATTATGCTCCTCAAAGTTTGGGTAAAATTCATCGATTTGCTGCTCTAAAAGCTTGACAATATCAATGAGCGTTGTTTTTATGGGCATATTGCCATAGGCCAGCTTTGTGAAGCTGAACAGATCATTGATGAGTTTTTCAAGTCGCTTGGATTTGTCATAAGCAATCTGAATATATTTTTTCTTATTATCTTCGCCAAGGTCAGGGCTGCAATTTAAAATATCCAAATAACCGATGATCGAGGTCAATGGTGTGCGCAGGTCATGGGCCACATTGGTAATCAGTTCATTTTTCGTGTTTTCAGCCTCATGCTCCTTCTCTTTAAGCTCATACAGATCCTTGGCCATAATATTCAGGTTTTGAGCAATAATGGCAAATTCATTTTCGTATTTGACTTCCACCTTAGTGGAAAAATCTCCCTGGGCTATTCTTTGAATCGACGCGGTAATTTCTTCAATATAACGAGTCATTTTCCTTGTCATAAAATGAAATATAAGCACAAAAATCACAACGGAAATAAACGCTACAAGTATAACAGTTCCCCAGTGAAAGCTCTGGCCGAACAGCTTAACACCCTGGCCGTGGAAGGTATTCCCGGGAAGGCTGTTCACAATGGAATTATCCGCCGGGCTGGTACTCTGGGGCACATTATGAAAATTCCCTGCAAAGCTTTCCGCCGCCTTTTCCGAAAGATCCGAGGATACCCGGGAAGCCTTTTTTACAAGAAGCATGATTTTGGATGTAATAAACAAAAATAAAAAATCAATACATACAGTAATAGCTCCGCTTAGGAGCGTGTAGTACATCATCTGCATGCGGTAGCTTTTAAAAAGATTAGCTTTCAACTTTATAGCCTACCCCCCAGACTGTAACAATGACCTGCGGTGTCCTTGGGTCCTTTTCGATTTTTTCTCTTAAGCGCCGTATATGGACCATGACCGTATTATTGGCCTCATACATCTTTTCATTCCATACCTTTTCAAAAATTTCATCTGTGGAAAATACCCGGTCAGGATAGCTGGACAAAAGCTTTAAAATGTCAAATTCGATAGGTGTGAGGGCAACCTCCCTTCCGTCGACAAGAACCTTGTGCCGGGTCACATCGATTTCGATATCCTTAATTCTTATAATGCTGTCATTTTCCTTGACATTCGGATTTAATTCCATATAACGGCGAAGCTGGGATTTGACTCTTGCGGTAAGCTCTAATGGATTAAACGGCTTAATCATATAGTCATCCGCTCCGGCGGAAAGCCCGATAATCTTGTCTAAATCCGCTGACTTGGCGCTGAGAATAATAATCGGGATATTTTTCGTATCCCGGATGCGTTTACACATCTCGATCCCATCAATCACTGGCATCATAATATCAATGATTGCCAGCTTTATGTCATTGGAAGCAAGAATATTCAAACCATCCTTGGCATTAAACGCCTTAAATACGGTATAACCTGCACTACACAGATAAATTTCCACCAAATCGGCAATTTCGGCATCGTCATCGACTACAAGTATGTTAATTTTTTCTTCCATGATTTCCCTCCATTTTCTTAACTTCCTGTCCTTAGCTGGGCGGCTGCTTAATTCATGCATATATTATTTAAACACGCCACTTTAAGTATATAACAAGTTTATCATATCCCTTTGGCCTGTGTCCTTACAAAAAAATTACAATCTTATAAAAAGAGTTCCGCATGGCTGAATAGCTGCCCAAAAGAGTTCCGCCCGCAAAACTAACGCGCCGAACGCGGTCGCTTTAGCGACAAATTTCCGCTCTGCGCGAGTGCGTATCCAAAGCGGAGCGTTTTTATTTGATAAGAAACGAAATTTCCTATCAAATAAATAAGGACCGAAGAAAATCTTCGGTCCTGTTTATGAGCCTGCCGATAAGCCGGGTTATGTCTTGAATGGTCATCTATCTAGCACTGACGTCGCCGCCAGCGTCAAGCGACCTACCCTAAAGCACGGCGGGCCGCCGTATTGCCTTATGTGCGGTCTTGCTTCGGATGGGGTTTACATGGCTTAGCCTGTTGCCAGGCTAACGGTGGTCTCTTACACCGCCTTTCCACCCTTACCGCCAGAATACCGGCCTAAAGCCCAGCCCTGACGGCGGTTTATTTCTGTTGCACTTTCCTTGGAGTCACCTCCACCGGACGTTATCCGGCATCCTGCCCTGTGAAGCCCGGACTTTCCTCACCTGCATCCTTTCGGTTATGCAGCCGCGACCATTTAGCAGACTCATGTTTCACTGACTGCCGCCGCTGCCATGACAAATGCATAGCAGCGACGGCATGTCATACGTTTTCTTTGCTATTTTATCATATCTATACCACAAGTACAAGAAAAAACTATACTTTAAAGCAGCTTCCTCCGATAAATTCCCTAAGAATTGAATTTTTCGGAATATTCTCACTGCTGATTCCAAGGAAATAATCCAAAAATTTTAGAAGCCGTTTGGCCTCGTCATATTCTGGCTGCTCTCTCGTGATCCCGAAAAGATGGGGCTCGGCATACTGCTTTAAAATCGCCAGCTCGTAAATCAGCGTGGAGTTAAACATGGCGTCAGCATTTTCCTGGTAAGGGAAAATATTTTCTTCTTCTCCACGGCGGACAGAATCCCACATAGCGATTGTCCTGGAACAGGAGGCTCCCCGGGTAGCCACATCTCTGACGATTCTGCGTATAAGCCGCCCATCTGTTGTCGGTATACGGTTATGCTCATCCACATTGAGCTGAGTCAGGGCGCTGATATAAATTTTAAATTTGCTGTCCTTGTGAAGGCTGTAGGTCAATTCATCATTAAGGCCATGAATCCCCTCAATGACTAGAATATCGTCTTTGCCAATCTGTTTATAACTGCCCCGGTACTCACTTTTTCCGGTGACAAAATTAAAGTTTGGCATTTCGATGCGTTCGCCCCTAAGGAGCGCGCTCATCTGCTCATTAAAAAGATCCACGTTAAGGGCACCAAGGCACTCAAAATTTGGCTTGCCAAATTCATCGACCGGCGTTTTTTCGCGGTCAACAAAATAGTCGTCCACAGGGATCGGGTGAGGCTTCATTCCATGGGCGCGAAGCTGTACGGAAAGACGGTGGGAAAAGGTTGTTTTTCCGGATGAGGAAGGCCCGGCAATAAGGACGACCCGTTTTTTATCATGGACAATCTGCTGTGCAATCTTTGCGATATTTTTTTCCTGAAGGGCTTCCTGTACAAGAATAAGCTGGTTCATTTCACCTTTGGCAATGACGTCATTTAAATCGCCGACGGTACTTACATCGAGCATACTTCCCCAGCGCACCGACTGTTTAAGCACATGAAACAGCTTATGCGACGGCGTAAATGGCTCTAAAGTATCAGGATGGGCCATATCCGGCATTTGAAGGACAAAGCCCGCGTCATAAAGGTAAAGCTCATAAAGACGTATATAGCCTGTGCTGGGGGCCATATAGCCGTAATTGTAGTCTTCCATTCCGTCAAGCGAATAAATATTTACCTTAGATGCGCGGCGGTAGCGGAAAAGATTTTCCTTATCGGTCATATGGGCATTATGAAATATTTTTATTGCCTCATCGGTGCTTATTGTTCTCTTTCTTATGGGAAGGTCCATAATTACAAGCTCATCCATACGTTTTTTAATCCGTGACAAAAGCTCGCTGTCTAAATGAATGTGGGAATGAAATTCGCAATAAAGCCCTTTTCCAAGAGAATAATAAACCGACACATTTTTTTCACTTCCCTTGCCAATCACATCTTCCACAGCTTTCGTCATCAGCATCGTTGCCGTGCGCGTGTATGTTTGGTATCCGATTTTCTCGCCAGTTGTAATAAATTCCACACTGCAATCATTTTTTACCCGCTTAAAAAGCTCCTTAAGCTTGCCTCCTACCTTGGCCAGTATAATATTGCCTTCATACTCGCTGCAAAAATCCCTGGCTACCGATTCGAGAGTAACTCCGGAAGGATATGTCCTTGTTTTTGCGCAGCATGTGATTTTTATTTTATCCCCCATAATTTATGCCTCCTATATGACAGTAAACGGCGGGCGATTGCCCTCCTTTTCTATGCGGATTCCGGGCAGCTTTTCTAAAAGGCAGGCTGACAGGTAATCCACAAAAATATGTTCAATGCCGTGATGGCCCCCGTCAATAATAAGCATATTCTGGCTGTTTGCGTCGATACCCTCGTGGTGGTCTATATCTCCCGTAATAAGTACATCACACTGGTTTTTAAGCGCCGGGGCTGTCATATGCTTGCCGGAGCCAGGACACACAGCCGCCCGTGATACCCGGGCATTGAGGTCGCCATAAATTTTTACGGTAGGAATATCAAAAGCCTTTTTGACCCATTCACCGCACGCTTTTAATGTCATTGTTTCAGGAAGCTGCCCCACGCAGCCAATGCCAAGAGGCCCTTCACCTCCCATAGGGTCTGCGGGAACAGTCACCTCAAGCACCGATGTTTCCGTTAATCCAAGGCGGTCTGCAGCCAGCGCTCCCATGGCAGACACATCGAAATTTGTATGCATTGCGAAATAACTTATATGATTTTCAATCAGTGTTAATATTCGTTTACCGATAAAATCCATATCATTAATCTTTTTCACCGGCGAAAAGATCATCGGATGGTGAGTCACAAGAAGCTGCGCGCCAAAAGCTAAAGCTTCTTCAATGGCCTGCTCCGTGGCGTCTAATGCAATGTATATACAATTGACGTCACGGTCGCTGCGCCCGGCTAAAAGCCCGGGATTATCCCAGTTAAGGGCATAGCCGGGCGGTGCAATTTGATCCAGGATTTTTATAATCTCGCTGACTTTCATTGTTATATCACTCTCCTGTCTGAAACTGTGAAAGAACATATTCAAGACTGTCAATTTCCTCTTGAAGCTTTGGTGCATATTCCAGCGCCTTTGGCGTTGAAATCTCTTTAAGCTTTTGCCTAAGCTCATTTTTTGCCGCAAGCGTTTTATCCGCGTATGCCTTTAATATCGGGTGGCGCTGGTCGATCAGACATTTTCCATAAAGATATTCCTCTTCCCGGCCATAGCGCTCCTGCCCTTTGACCGCGTGAATAATTGTATAGTATTTTCCGGCGTCAATGACCATATTTTCCCGGTCGATACGATATTCCAGACTATGAAGCTTACGCCGTACCAAATCCGCGTCCGAATGGGGCGAAAGAACCATTTCTTTAAAACCGCCAAGGATCTCTCTTTTTCTTTTGTATTCCCTGTCAAATATCTCGCAGATCAGGCGGCCGCCCATGCCGGCAATAATAAGGCAGTCTGCCTCTCCCGGGAAACACATATCAAGTCCGTAGGAATACCGCACGGCTACTTGATCCCGGCTAAGGCCGGCGGCTTCCACATTTTTCTCGGCCCGTCTTACGGGGCCCAAATGAACATCCATAGCCGTAACCCGGTCCGCAATAT
>JAGZDD010000066.1 GCA_018369015.1 Clostridiales bacterium
TGGTTCCTTTAAAAGCGAGCTGGCCCAGGCGGTTTCCAATTACAACTATAACAATCGTTTCGTTTCCGTAGATACGTCCAGCGATTCGGAAGACAGCGAAAGCGCATCCTTCCTTTTTCAAATCAGCCAGTATTCGGAAGCTTTGAAAAAGTCCTATTCCCGGTCATATATCCGGGAAATTGTAGATAATATCCATATCCATAAAAGAGTGGGGCTTTTTTCATCCGTTCCCTCCTACCAGCTCCAATATCTACAGGCAGATCTGCTTTTAACAAAACACGATGTTACCTTTTGCCAGACGCCCGCGGATCAGATGGAATATGCCAAAACGTTGAATGAGGACAGTATCGCCGTCATTTTAAAACCCGAGCGTCTTGAAGCCCGGTATATTGACGACATTATCAATATATTAAAAGAAAACCATGTAAAAATTGTCCTGATTTCCAACACAAAATATTCCAAGTTAAATAAGATGGCAGATTTTCTGTTAAGCTTTAATGGAAATCTTCATATTGTTGACGCTTTTTGCTTTGACATGCTTGTATCTTTATTGTCTATTGAATACCGGAAGCGGTATCTGTCTGAGTAGCTTACATAACCAGACGTTTTACACAAAAAGAACCAACGCTGACACACAAAGGCTCAAAAGCACCAAGCCAATGCCGGACCGCAAAAATACTATTCCTGTTACGGATCGCTTTTCCGGTATTTTGCCGACATAAGCCCGATGCGGATTCGCCGGATCGTACCACACCGCTAAAAGTGATCCCATCGGATAAAGCTCCTGTGCGAATCTGCGCATATCTATAAAAGCGCCGCAGTGGATGTGAACCACATCATTCTTATCCACATAGACCTGATTTTTACCGCTTCCGCCCGATGTCTGAACCGATATGACCCCGCGGAAGCTTTTCTTTTTCCGGTAACTTATGCCATTGACAGTATATTCTGCAACCAGGCATGGCGCCCCGCTAGTAAAATGGTAATCAGCCATCGCTCCATCGGTTCTTTCAGTGCAGCTCTCTTTTTTCTTTTTCTCCAAAACAAAAATAACAATTCCAACAGCCAGCAGTAAAAGAACTGCCGGAATGATACACATTCCGGCAGTACAATACTTTGTGGTTATTACAGTTTCTTCCCTGCCATTTGTAAATCACCATGGCGTACATGTCAACTGTAGCTTGCTATTCACTTTGATTAGAATACAACTTCTTTGCCTTCTGCATCAGATTTGTAGATAGCGTCAAGAATCTGTGTAACAACATAAGCCTGTTCCGGAAGAACTAACGGATCTTTGCTTTCATCAATAATGCAGTCGATCCACTGTTTAGCTTCCAGAGCACCTGGTTCAGAAGCGCCGCCTTCAAAGTAAGCAACCTGGCCTGTGCCGGAAATGTGTTCTTCCATAAGCTGGTTATTTCTGCCTCTGTTGTAGATCAGTTCATTGTCTTTGTAGCTCATACCGGAGCGGATTTCTGCGCCGGCCTTTGTACCGCAAAGAGTTGTGGAAGCTTCTCTTGAATCAAGAACGTTCAATGCCCAGGATGCTTCAAGAACGATTGTAGCGCCGTTCTTCATCTTAATGAAACCAAAAGCGGAATCTTCTACTTCATAAGTTTCAGGATCCCATGGTCCAAAAAGGTTGCCTTCAACTGCCTGTGGCAGATGGCCTAATTTATAGTATACAGAACCAAGTACACGGTCTGGCTCATAGTTGTTCATGCACCATAATGTAATATCAAGAGCATGTGTTCCGATATCGATTAATGGTCCGCCGCCCTGTAAAGCCTTGTTAGGGAATACGCCCCATGTAGGAACAGCTCTGCGGCGTACAGCATGAGCCTTAGCGTAGTAGATTTCTCCTAAATCACCGGCTTCGCAGGCTGCATGAAGGTTCTGAACCTCAGGTCTGAAACGGTTCTGATAGCCAATTGTAAATTTCTTTCCAGATGCTTTCCATGCATCGATCATTTCTTTAGCAGCTTCTGGATTATGTGCCATTGGCTTTTCACAAATAACATGTTTGCCGGCTTTGAAAGCAGCAACTGTAATCGGGCAATGGGCAACGTTTGGTGTAAGAACGTTAACAACATCAATTTCAGGATCTGCTAATAATTCATTATAATCTGTATAAACTTTAGCGCCTTCTACGCCGTATTCTTTAGCAGCTTTTACAGCTCTTTCTTCAATAATATCGCAGAAAGCAACTAAATCCACGCGATCTTTCTGAGTTCTTAAAGAAGGTAAATGTTTTTGGTTTGCGATACCGCCGCAACCGATAATACCAATTTGAACTTTACCGTTTTTCATAGTTTTTTGCATCTCCTTATGTATTTTTTGATTTATTTTACTAAATCAGCCACATATATAGTAGCATTTCTATATCAATTTTGCAAATGTTTTATGTGACTTTCAAAATTTGAAACAATTCCCCCGGGAAAATCAAGGGTTTAGAGCTTAAATGTACAAATCCTTTTTTTAGAACTTGACGTAAAATCCCGATACTTCTCCGCAAAAAATCAGAGCTTGCTCCACCATTTAATTCGACTAATTCTTTGTATTCTTCATACTCATCGGCCGTCATGCGTATGCTCTCGATCTTATACCCTTTGTTATTTTTCTTCGGCCGTCCGCCACCAGGCATTTTTTTCGTCCTTTTTATGTAATAAAAAAGAGCCCCTACGAATTTCTTCATAAGGACTCTCAATGATATAAGTTACTTATTCAGTTTCTATCCTGAGCTTCAAATCACCGTCATAGATTCCTACCGGGATTTCATCGGTGAATGTATACGGGGTCGAATACTCGTCAGCATCAAACCTATATACAATAACCAGTTTTTTCATAGGATCTACGATCCAGTATTCCTTTACACCGGCAGTCTGATATTTTACCAGTTTTTTTAAATAATCTCTAGGACGGCTGCTTGGAGAAACAATTTCAATCACCCAGTCTGGAGCGCCATGACAGCCCTTTTCGTCCAATTTGGACTTGTCGCAAATAACGGAAATATCAGGCTCAAGATAAGTTTGATCGTCGTTATCAAGAAAAACTGCAAATGGTGCGGAAATTACTTCACACGATCCATTTTTATCGCTGATATATTGATAAATCTTCGACGATAAAAGCATTGATATTTGCTGATGTGTCCATCCCGGCGGCGCCATCATATACATCTCGCCGTCAATGAGTTCAGCTCTTACTCCCTCCGGAAGATTGTAAATATCATCAACAGTATAACGCTTTTCTTGTGCTAATGCCATAAATATCACTCCTTTGCTCTATTGTAACACGAAAGTTAATTTTTATCTACATGTTCCTTCTTAGGTTCTGTGTCACCAGTAATCTCAGATCCCATAATCAGCGGCAGTACCAAGCTCGTCATGGATTTTTATGAGCCGGTTATATTTTGCTGTGCGTTCTGCCCGGCATAAGGAACCGGTTTTAATTTTTCCCGCATTGACTGCCACGCACAAATCCGCAATCATTGTGTCCTCGCTTTCTCCGCTCCTGTGGGAAATAATAACGTCATAGCCGCAGCGTTTTGCAGTTTCCACAGTATTTAAGGTTTCTGTCAGTGTTCCAATCTGATTCATTTTTATTAAAATGCCATTGGCCGCCTTTTTATTGGCTCCCATCTTAAGCCGTGACGGGTTTGTCACAAAAAAATCATCCCCTACAAGAGAAATTTTGCTGCCCAGCCGCTGCGTCAGGCTGCACCAGCCATCCCAGTCATCCTGGTCAAGCCCGTCCTCAATGGACCGGATTGGAAATTTATCACACAGATATTCATAGTATTCAATAAGTTCTTCGGAACTCATTTCCATATTTTCTTTATCCGCAAGCCGGTACTTCCCATTGACCCAAAGCTCGCTGGCCGCCGCATCCAGCGCCAGGGTAACATCCTTCCCTGGCTGATAGCCTGCTTCACTAATGGCTTTTACTATATAGCAAATCGCCTTTTCATTGGACGAAATATCCGGCGAAAAGCCGCCCTCATTTCCGACCGCGGTGGAATAGCCATCCATATTTAATATGGCCTTAAGCTGATGGAAAATCTCACAGCCCATACGGACGGCCTCTTTAAAATCCGGAGCGCCAGCCGGAACAATCATAAATTCCTGAAAGCTTGGCCCATGATTACTGCCTGGGCCTCCATTCATAAGATTCATCATAGGCACAGGAAGGACATGGGCAAAGCAGCCGCCCAAATATCTGTACAAAGGCTGGGAAAGGCAGGAGGCCGCGGCCCTGGCGCAGGCCATAGAAACGCCCAGAATCGCATTTGCCCCCAAATTCCCCTTGTTTTGTGTACCGTCAAGGGAAAGCATTGCCCGGTCAATGCCTGTCTGGTCAAAAATACACATCCCTGCAAGCCGTTTTTGAATGACCGTATTCACATGCTCCACAGCCTTCAAAACACCGCGGCCCATGAAACGCCGCTCCTGCATATCCCGAAGCTCCAACGCCTCATAAATCCCGGTAGACGCCCCGGACGGTACAATAGCACTCCCGCAGGCGCCGCACTGAGTGTACACCTCCACATCTACGGTAGGATACCCGCTGGAATCAATAACTTCTCTGGCAAAAATATTTTTTATATAAGGCATAAAAAACCTCCAATCGCTTAACTAAATTTTAGTATAAACGATATGGAGGTTATTTATTCCATTAAGTTAATGTATGGCCTATATACAAATGTATTCGCCTGATCCAGTACAGGCTGCGGCATTACCTGTAGTCGTCTGTGGAATTATCCAATAATGGGCTATTATGGCATTACCCAATAATTTTTAAATTCATCCCGAAGTACCTTTGTGCAGACCCTTTCCCCCTCTCTGGCAAGAGCTTCCTCATCCACTCCGGTAAGCTGGCCATCCTTGTAAACAATTTTTCCATTGACCATAGTCATCCATACAGGGCCGGTCACTCCTACACGGGCAAGAAGGCTCTTGGGGTCGTGAAGCGCCCCAGCAAGCTCCAGGCCCTTTGTATCAATCATAAACAAATCGGCCCCTTTCCCAGGCTCTAAAGATCCCAAATCATTCCGTCCAAGGGTATCGGCTCCGTGAACCGTTGCAATTTTAAGCATATCATAGGCTGATGTACAACCGCCCCGTGCCTTTGTATGGTATGCCTGCATCAGATAAGCCATGCGCAAGGCGTCAAGCAAATTCGAGCTGTCATTGGTCGCTGAGCCGTCACACCCAAGGCTGACTGTTATTCCCTGCTCCTGCATCCACTTAATATTAAGAATGGGAAAACCTCCCAGCACAGCCGGCGCCGGGCAATGAGAAACCTTAGTGTCCGTTTTGGCAAGAACCTTGTATTCCTCCTGTGTAAGCTCCCAAGCATGGGCGACAAAAACATCCGGCCCTAAAAAGCCTATATCCTCGCACCAGGAAACGGAACGGACACCGTAGCGGGCCTTAATGCCTTCGCTCTCACCCTCGCCCAGATGGGTATGCAAACGCACGCCCCTGGCTCTGGCCAGCTTCACAGCCTCGGTAAATGTTTCTTTATAGCAGTTAATCGGCTGGCACGGAGATACAACAATCTGGCTCATGGAAAATTTACCGCTATCATGGTACTTATCAATCAAACGGTCACAATCACGGATAAATTCATCGGTCGATTCTACCATTGCCGCCGGTATGGAACTGCCGTTTTCCCGTTCCAGCGTATTTGTTCCGCGGCCGGCGTGATAGCGGATGCCAAGGGCTTTGGCGGCTTCCATTTGACGGTCTACAGGACGCTTGCCTGTGGAGCGCGTATAACAATACTGATGGTCAAAAGCGCAGGTGCAGCCATGCTTAATCAAATCTGCCATAGCGGTCAGAGAGGAATAATAAATAACATCATCATTAATTTTTTGAAAAACTCGGTATATTTTATCAATCCAGTCCATAACAAGAAGATTTGGGTAGTCAATCGCTGTCAGATTGCGCACAAAGGTCTGAAAGAAATGATGGTGTGTATTAATAAGGCCGGGATATACAAATTTCCCCGCTGCGTCAATAATACCGGCCCCATCTGTCAACGCCCGATCCTTTGAAAGTTCCCGCCCGATCTTAACAATCTGGGGTCCGTCAATGAGTATATCGCTGTCATAAAATACCTCATCCTTCGCATTACATGTCACGACCGCCCGCGCATTTTTAATAAGTATTCTGCTCATAAACTTCTCATCTCCTTTTTATTCCTTCTGGTTAGCAGGTGTCAAAAATAACTTGTATTCCGTTCTTTTTTATCTTAAAAAGCCTTCGACAATCTTTTCCTCAGCCTGCGCCTCTGTAAGGCCCAATGTCATCAGCTTCGTAATCTGTTCCCCGGCAATCTTACCAATAGCAGCCTCGTGGATCAGGGCGGCCTCCGTGCTGTTTGCCGTCAGCTCAGGCACAGCTTCAATTTTTGCGTGATCCATAATAATGGCATCGCACTCAGAATGGCCGCTGCAGGAAGTATTTCCAATTATTTTTGAAACAAACTTCTGGTAAGAATGTTCTTTAGCAACCGCCCTTGAAATCAGGTTTGCTCCGGAGTCCTCCCCGTCAAGAGATACGTCAAAATAGCTTTCTGCTCTCTGGTGTCCATGGGTCATCAATCTTTCCGTAATCACAATTTTTGCCCCGCCGCTAAGTTTTGCATGGGTATTGCGGATCGTGGAATCCACACCTTTAATTTGTACGGTTTCCATTTCCATATAGCTGCCTGCGCCCATCTCAATATTTGTTTCAGGGTTCATAATCCGTTCGCCATTGCCGTCGCCCATTCCGTAATGCTTTTCAATATATTTAACCTTGGAATTTGCCCCAATAAAAAAGCTGTGAATACCGTCGTGGCGGCTGCTGGCACTGCCGCCGTTATGAATCCCACAGCCAGCAATAATTGTCACATCGCAGCCGTCACCCACATAAAAGTTATTATATACAACCTCGGAAAGGCCCGACTGGCTTATAATAACCGGGATATGAAGGCTTTTTTTCTTTGTTCCCGGCTTCACATAAATATTTAGGCCGCTGCCGTCCTCCATAGGCACAATCTCAATCTCCTCCGTGGACTGGCGTCCGATGCTCTTGCCGTTTTCCCGGATATTATAGGCTCCCTCGGGAATATCGTGGAGCCCGGCAACCTCTTTTAATAATTGTAATCTAATCTCATCCATATTATTTGCTCCCTGCTATATATCTTTTATATACAAACATCTGGCCGCTGTCTAACCGCCTAAAGCTGTCAGACACACGACTTTGCCGCAGCAAATTTACAGCTGCACTCTGAAGGCATTTCAATACCACCGAAAATCTTTGGAAGCATCTCATCCTTAGGCCCCTTACCTCTTAGCTGCCCGTCAGCAATCATTACAATCTCATCGGCAATATTTAAAATCCGTTCCTGGTGGGAAATAATAAGAATATTCCCATGATTTTGGTTATGGAGTTTTTCAAAAACCTGTATTAAATTCTGAAAACTCCAAAGATCGATCCCTGCCTCCGGCTCGTCAAAAATTGTCATCGCCGTATTTCTGGCCATAACTGTGGCGATTTCGATACGCTTTAATTCTCCTCCCGACAGGCTGGCATTCACCTCACGGCGGATATAGTCCTTGGCACACAGCCCAACTTCTGATAAATATTCACAAGCTTTATCGACATTGATCTGCTTGCCTGTGGCTAATTGAATCAAATCAAAAACTGTAATTCCCTTAAAGCGTACCGGCTGCTGGAAGGCGTAGCTGATTCCGCATTTGGCCCTTTCAGTAACGCTCATATTTGTAATATCTTCACCGTTCCACAAAATCTGGCCCTGGGAAGGCTTTTCGATACCCGCGATAATTTTTGCCATTGTAGACTTGCCGCCGCCATTAGGCCCTGTAATTACCACAAATTTATTATCTTCCAAGGTCAGATTAATATTTTTAAGTATTCCCTTTGTCTTGCTGTTTTCATCAACATCAAAAGAAATGTTGCGCAATTCAAGCATGATCTGTAAACTCCTTTCCTCTGATTGCCGTGTTTTTTCACGGCATCATGGTATCCCCTTGTGGGGTTTCCTCTGATTGCCGTGTTTTTTCACGGCATCATGGTATCCCCTTGCGGGGTTTCCTCTGATTGCCGTGTTTCTCACAACATCTCAGTATCCCCTTGCGGGGTTTCCTCTACCGGACATATAAATCCAAGATGTATTATACGCTAATGCTATAAAAAATACAAGATTTCAGGTTTTTGCCGATAATAAGTTTCATTTTCTGGCGGTCAGCGTAAACATCGAGCACTTAGCAAGGTAATTTCGAGCCCAGGAAGAAAGTGTACAAAGCAGCAAATACACAAACCTGGCTGAACTGTTACATAATTTTACATTAACGATTTATAATTTCCTCTTGAAAAAAACAGGATTATAAGGCATAATGTTTGACAGATTTTATCCTAACCCAAGAAGTTCATATAATCTATAGCAGAGGTGATATAACGAAATGAATAACAAGAAAATGCTCTTTTTTGATATTGACGGCACTTTAATTCCCGAGGGCGGCGAATGTGTTCCTGAAAGCACCAAAAAAGCCATAAGCCAGGCCCGGGCAAACGGTCATCTTTTATTTATCAATACCGGCCGCACCTATTTTAATATTGATCCAATCATCCGGGAATTAAACTTTCATGGATATGTCTGCGGCTGCGGTACTTACATTTATTATGAGGGGCAGAAGCTTTTTGGACGCACAATTCCCCATGAACAGTGCCTTAACCTGATCCGGCTGATGCGCCAGTGCCGGATTCCCGGTTTTTATGAGGAAAACGAACATATTTATTTTGATACAGATGCCAGCGCTCCAAGTGCCCACATGCTAGAGAGCGCCCGCCGTATTTTCGGAACAAAGGCTTATGATTTTCCTGAAAACATTTTTGATCCATCCTTCACCTTTGATAAAATACTAGCTTACATCCAGCCGGACAGCGATATTTCCACATTCCAGGAATACAGCAAACACATTCTTGAATATATTGACCGCGGCGGCAATATCGCAGAAATTATCCAAAAAGGATATTCCAAAGCAACAGGAATACAGTTTTTATGCGACCATCTTGGCATACCCATAAACAACTGTTATGCCATCGGAGACAGCACTAATGACCTGTCTATGCTTGAATATGTGCCTAACAGTATCGCCATGGGAAACAGTGATACCCTTGTTAAGGAGCGCTGCCTTTATATTACCGATAACGTAGAACACGATGGTATATACAACGCCATGAAGCATTTTGGACTTATTTGAAAAACAAATACATTGCGTGAAAGCCCCGGCAGGCCCGCCAAGCTCCCACAGGTCCGGCGGTTTTGAGGGCTGTGATGTGTTACCGCAGATTTACCGCCTCACGCCGCCGCTACTGCTTTTTTCGCGCTTCCGTCAAAGACACAACGCTTCTTACAAGCCATGCTCCCATAATCACCCAGCCCCCATGGGCAAAAGTTTTCCACTCATTTCCAGCAAATACAGACATCACATGATAAAGCGGCTCAGGCATCCCCTCTGCAAAGAAGAATACGCTCAAAAATGCCGTACCAAAAAACAGCGCCGGCAAAAAAACACATACAAATTCTACAGCCCGAAGCCACAGTGCTTTGGGCCGGTGCAATGCCAAAAAAGAGGCAAAGGCACCAATAGCCATAAACAAAACGCTTTCTGATATAACGGCTCCAAGTATACAGGTAAAGTCAAAATTTTGCAATGATTTCTCGCGTGAAACGGCTGTATAAAACACTACAGCAAGGCTTGCGGCACAAAGGACAAGACTTAAAATACTGGCAAAAAAATCCTTCTTCTTAAATGTTTGCACCTGCTCCGTTGCCTGTTTAAGGAGCGCTTCCACAGCCCCCTCTTCTCCAGCAGCCACAGCGCCACTCTCCGCTTTTCTTTTCTCACCCTCAAGAAGTTCTGTAACTGTCACATCCAGAATTTTGGCAATTTTATCGAGCAATTCAATATCGGGATAAGATAAGCCCCGCTCCCACTTTGACACCGCCTTATCTGTCACGCCAAGACAAGCGGCCAGCGCCTTCTGGGTCATTCCCTTCTTATGGCGCAGTTCTGCGATAAATACTCCCATTTTCTCTTTTCCCATAAATATTCATTCTCCTTATCTGCCGGGCATGCTTCTCACAGCGCCGGGCATTTTCTTACAAAATTCGCTTTAAGTATAGCTTTAAAGCGAAAAAAAGGCAACCGACTATTCGTAGAGTTTCAAATAACCGGCAACTGCGGCATAAAATTAACTGCGCCCCAAACATCAACTGTTTAAGACGCAGTTAACTTTATTATAAATCAATTTTTTCACGTGAAATAACTAGCGCCGGATGATACGGGTCAAACAAATGCTCCTTATCCAAAGCGCACTCTGAACATACCCTGGCGTCATACCCCGGCAAAATCGGATTATCAAAAGGGATTCCCCGGTCAAAATCCACATGCTGGGCACAGCTTAGAAAGGCATTTAATACGTCGCTGTCCATACGGTCAGGGTAATGGGAAACAATAACCTTTTTCATACCAAGACCTATAGCTTTCTTTATGGACGCTATATATACAGAAAGAGGCTGGGCTTCTTTTGCGAACAGCCATGTAAAAGAATTCATGGCGTCACCCGCATAAAGCCATTTTTCCTCATCATAAATCAGAGCAATGCTTCCGGCGGTATGTCCGGGTACTTCCACCACCTTAAGCGTTATCCCACCAAGTTCAAAAATATCGCCCTCTCTGACAGGCAAAAGCCGTCCGCTGCCTAAATGGACATAGTTTTCTTCATCAAAACGCTCCGGCAGCGTATTGTGGATCTGCCCGGTCAAAAGATCCTTAGAGGCTGCCGCTAAAGCGGCCCCATGGCGGCGTGCCGCTTCACTTGTGTGTTCCCGGCACAGCTCCATATCCTTTGGATGGATAAATATATTTTCTTCAAACCATCCATTGCCGCAAGTGTGGTCCAAATGTCCATGGCTGTTGACAATCACAAGAGGCTTATCCGTCAGCCCTCTCACAACCTCCCGGATATTTCCAAAGCCGTAGCCGGTATCAAAAAGCAACGCCCGGTCACATCCCACAAAAAGATCACAAAAAACACCTTCCGCGCTGGTAATGCGAAAAATATCCGGCTTTAATGCATGTATATGATAGTATTCTTTCAAAAAATCCCCTCCAGTCAAATTCCCCAATTAAGGTATACAAGACACCATGTATCCTACTTTTTATCCCTTCTGCCCTAACCACAACTTATCCTTTAGATACTTTCCTCTGCTTTGCAAGCAGCCGTCTTCCTGAGCATCGGTTCGGATCAACCCGCCACATACACTTTGGACAATCTAAGCAGCGGCCCACATCACGGCCAGCCCTGGCATCATTGGCCCAGGAATAATTCACAAGAGTTCCCCGGCCAATGTCAACCATATCCACGCCTGTGATATCAAGCACCTGCTGGGCTTTTTTCGCGCTGTCAATGCCGTATACAGCAAATACAGGCACATGGACAGCTTTTTTTATTTCCTGCGCCCCATACTGAACGTCAATAAGAGGATAATTTTCAGGAACCGTTTTGTCCATCTCAAAAGTAAAGCCATAAGAGGCATCAATAAAATCAATGCCATGAGTGTCGAACCACCGGGCATGGGCAATCCCTTCCTCAAGCGAAGGCTCGAATACGCCAAGACGCACGCCCACAACAAAGCTTTTGGGAACGGACTGTCTTATACCACAGAGAATCATATCCATAAGCTTCATGGAATCTGCGTGGAACATATCTGTCCTGCGGTTGACACGCCGGTTCATAAATTCACAAAGTAAATATCCGTGGCATCCATGAATTTCCACGCCATCGTAACCAGCCTTAACAGCTCTTTGAGCAGCCTCTATAAACAAACGGGCAACGGCATAAATCTCTTTCTCTGCCATCTCCCGGGCATGTTTGTTCTGTTCCCTGTGTTCACACGCATATTCACTGGGAGCAACAAGGTCACCGCCAACACCTAAAACGCCGGCGTGATGAATCTGCAAAAACACAGGTACGCCCTCGCTGTGGACAGCGTCCACAATTTTTTTCAAGCCTGGGATATGGTCATCGCTCCAAATGCCAAGCTGATCCCAAGAAAGCCGGCCTTCCTTACAAACACAGGTCGCTTCCTGAATAATCAGCCCTGCGCCGCCCCGGGCAATTTCCCGGTAATGTTCAATATTTTTCTCTGTCACCATCCCTGTTTCATCGGACCAGCCATAGCATACAAGGGGCGGTACACAGATCCGGTTTTTAATGGCGACATTCTTAATATGAAAAGACTCAAACAAGCCGGCCATTAAAGCACCTCCAGCATATCGGACGGATTTTTCTCAGCTTTAACCTTGCCAAAGGCCTTTTCAATCATACCATTTTCATCAATAAGATAGGTTGTCCGTACAACGCCCATGACCTTTTTGCCGTACATATTTTTTTCTTTCCAAACATCATAAGCCTGGATAGCCGAAAGTCCTGTGTCTGACAAAAGTGTAATGGCCAGCCCGTATTTATCCGCAAATTTTTTATGGGAAGCCACACCGTCCTTGCTGATACCAAGGACCACGGCCCCTTTTTGTGTAAACTGGGGCGCAAGGCCTGAAAATCCGCAAGCCTGCTTCGTACACCCTGGCGTATTATCCTTACTGTAAAAATAAAGAATGACCTTTTTCCCGGAAAAATCCGACAACGACACTAAATTTCCATCCTGGTCCGGCAATGTAAAGTCCGGCGCTTTTACTCCAGCTTCAAGCATTTTTCATCCCTCCGTTTTACGCATCATAAGGTTAATAGTATTGGGATTAATAATGACTCCCTGAATATTTTTCGGCAATGCCTGTAAAATTTTGTCAAAATACATTTTCATGTAACGGTATTCCGGCTTTTCTTCTTCGGAATTTTTAAGACGTTCTTCCTCTTTTTTCTCAAAGGCCTTGGCGGTCTGTATGTCGGTAAATACCGGACAGTAGCGTTCCCCGTTTTGCAATGTAACAATAGGAAAATGTACCTGCCCCGGATTTTCCTCGCTTTTAATAACAAAAGCTGGCATCGCTAAGCGGCTTTCTTTTAAATGGGCAAAAAGCTCTTCCTTCATCTGCTTTAATTCGTCCGTATCCTTATCGCTCCCGGGCCGGCGCTCCTCCTGGCAAATATAGACCGCAGTCAGCAATAGCTCAGGATTTAAGATCGGCTGCTTTTCCTCTGGAAGCTTTGTATAATCCGGCTTAGGCACAAGATTTGCTATCTGGATCACACCGTCATTTTCAGTTTTTATGGCATTAACGCCCATAAGATACAATTCAAAAAAGTTTTTATGAAAAGCTTTATTTAATAATTGCTCACAGTACACCGGAATGTTTTTTTCCTCCAGCGCCTTTATGGCAGCCTCGGCAGCCGCTTTTGTTCCATAAACAAATACCTGGTCGTCAAAAGTTTCACTGTCACATTCCACATAAGGCAGCTTTGTCAATGTGGAATACAGCATATAAATCTCTTTCTTGATCCATAAACGCACAGCCGGACGGCTCTGTTCTAAAACAAACTCCTCCTTTAAGCGGCTGCACACAGCGTACAGAGGAACACCGATAACTGTCTGGCCCCGGTCAATAACAATGGCTGTAACCCCTCTTGAAAACAGATTTAAGTAAAATGGCGGGAACTGTCCGTGAGGGATTGTCTTAACCTCTAGCTCTTTCTCCTGGCCCGGAATTTTTTTCATGGCCGTATCCGCTGCCTCCCGGGTACTAAATACAAAAATCTGGGTATCCTCCGATTTGGGATTTTTCTCTGTGTATAATGCCTGATTTGATTTTTTCGCAAGCACAAAACATTCCGGCAGCGCCCATAGCTTTAATAATATATGATTTTCAAAAAAAGCCATGCGCTGTGCAAAAAAAAGCTTTTGCCTGGCATTTTTCGTATTATTCTGCATAAATACCGCAGCCATATGATGTAAAAGAATCATATCCTGCATTGTCAGCTTTGTATAGTGTTCCGGTTCAAACGGCTTTTTGTCCGCTCCAATTCCTAAAAGTGTTTCCTGTAATTCCTTTTGTCTGTCCTTTTCCATAAAATTCCCTTTCCTTATTATTGCCGTGTTTTTTACGGCATCAGGTTATCCCCTTGCGGGGTTTCCTTATTATTGCCGTATTTTTCATGGCATCAGGTTATCCTTTTTTATAAATACAAGCTTTCCCTTATCCCCAAGGCTTTCCTCAAAGCGGTAGCCAAGCCCGGAAAATTTTTTTATTCCTTCAATATCCTCAACGCCCTGCTCCGACATAAAGCGAACCATTTCTCCCCGGGCCATTTTAGCCATTGTTCCTTTCTGGACAATTTTCTTGTCTTTCCACTCTCCAAAGATTACCGTCACATAATGATCTTCTCTGGATAAATATTTTTCAATGCATTTGGAATATTCTGCGGAAGCCAGATTGATAATCAGCCGGCTCGAACACTCCTCCATAAGGGCGTCATAAAGGCTTCTCCCCCAAAAATCATAAAGATTTTTAAAACCGCCCACAGCGGCCCGCGCCTGCATTTCCAGGCGATAAGGTACAACGCCGTCCTGAGGCTTTAATATTCCGTAAAAACCGGACAATATCCGAAGGTGTTCTCCCACATAGCGCCACTGGCGGTCTGTAAATATCCCCGGAGCCATATACTGATAGGCAATGCCTTCATAGGAAAGAAGTGCGGGAGTGAGCTGCCTTGTAAGCTCCATATTCTGAAAACGCTGGAAATTTTCTTCTGCAATCTTATCATTGCACTTCCACAAAGCCTTTAACTCACCATAGCTTTTATTACGAATCCACTCCAAAAGCTTTGCTGTGCGCGGGAGAAATGCAGGCAGGCCCAAAACGCCTATACTGTCAGTATCCACATTCATTTTTTTAGCAGGGGATAAAATAATCTTCATACCAGCCATTAATGCACATTTTTCCGAAGATATTCCAGATCCTCTTTCAGACAGTCCATACGTGTGCCTTTATATGTATATTCTCTTTCGACAATATAAATATGGCAGCCCTGGGCGTCTGCTGCCGCCTTGATGGCATTCCAGTCATTAATACCCTGGCCGGTCGGACAGTCCATTGACATCTTAAGTTCATTTGCTTTTTTCATTTCATCACTAATCACCGGACGGCCCTTTTCATCAAACTTCATGTCTGCCGGATTCATCGGCGGCTCCGGCCCGATAACTTTATCTGTTTCCTTCACATGAATCAGCTTAATACGCCCTTTATGGCTGTTAATAAATGCGACGGGGTCCTCCCCGGCGGCAGAACACCACCCTGCATCCAGCTCAAAGCCTACAAGCGCTGGGGCTGTATGCTCCATCAGTGTATCAATAACTTTTTCACCGTCAAAGACATTAAATTCCTGGGTGTGGTTATGGTATGTCACCATAAGCCCTGCCTCCTGGCATTTTGCGCCCAATTCATTAAGCGTTTTGGCAAACTCTAAGGCAGCCTTATGATCCGGGATGTAATGCATCCCAATACCGATATAGCTCATACCAAGCGCTTTTGCGTAAGGAATCATTTCCTCCACCTTATCTGCATTCGTATGAAGAGAAACTGCTTCAAGCTCCCGGTTTTCTAAAAGCTCTTTCATTTCTTCTGCAGGCATTTCAAAATTGGTAGCAAATAACTCGACTCCGGAATATCCCATATCTGCAGCAGCACAAATCTGGGCCCTTGTCAAAGCAGGGTCAAACTCCCCAAAAGAAAACATTTGCAAATAAATTTTATCCATTGTAAATCCTCCTATCTCATAAAAATGGCCCCAAAATACGTCACTGTATTCGGACCGTTAATGTAATTAAGACCTGCCTTTTGCGCCAGGTCAGACACCAAAATCCCATGGGATTCCAGGGAAGCAAAGGCCTCCCCCGGCCGGCGGCACGGCTCTCCCGCTGATACGCTGCACTCTGCGCAACGATGGCAGCCTCCGGCGGAAAGGAATAAAAATTCCGGCCCTTCTTTGGACAATGCGGCCTTAGCAGGACTTTCACAGGCCTGGCGTTCTTTTACAAATTGAACAGCTTTAAAAAAAACTGCATCAAAATCTTTTGCCGCCGCCTCCATTCCTTCAAAATCATAGGAATCTTCCAACAGGCCGATCGTCTGGATGACAGCCGCCTGCCGATATTGCCTGACCCGTTCAATACATTCCTCAATCGTACCGCAGTGGGGCGGGCAGACCCAGGTGCGGCCATATTCGCCGCAATAATTCATTTCACAGCTTAGCCGAAGCCCCGGATCTAACACAATATCAGACACAAAAACCGGCACACAGTTCACTGCACCACAGGTGTTTTTAAGTTTCTCCAAAAATTTTTTATCCAACTCCAAGCCATTAACCTCCCTCACCTTATAATCGTCCGGTTCTGACAAATCGCCCGCTCCAACCGCTTTGGAAAATCCGGACGCCGTATATCCCCTTCATCCATGACAATAATCCCCATCTCCCTGGCTTTAAGATAAATTCCCATCCGGCGCTCTTTAATATTGCTGTACGTAACAAGAACACGGATCACATGACCCCTGCTGACTCTGTGGCTGACCGCATACAGCTCGTTTACCGCATCCGCATCTGTGGAGTTTTCCGACATTTTACAGGACACAACGACCGGCACACAGCCAAACATCGCAGTTACATCAATTTCATTGCCAATAATATCCTGGTCATCATTGCGGTTCCAGTCCACCTTAAGGCTATTACGTACATCATGGAATTTTTTTGATGATCTGAGGGCATAGTAGGTAAGAAATTCAAGCCAAACGCCATAGGTTGTCAGAAAATTCAAACACTCCATATCCCGGTAATCAAACTGTATATGATCATTTTTTATACTTAAATTTAAAATCATATGAGTACGCGCCAGAAAATGCATTATTTTTTCATCTGGCACAAAACGCCGGCTCTTTCCATGGCCCTCCAAATCTGCACTAAAATGCCGGGTATGATTTGCCCGGCTGCTCACGCTGTTCTTTTGTAAAAAAGAGCATATCCCTGACCAGGCTCCGGCATTTTCCAGCACCTTACAGGCTGTGGCATAAAGATTTTCCCGGTTTTTGTCCAAATACCCGTTATCCGCACAGGATATAACCTTTCCTCCCGCAGCCTCTACAATATCGGTAATTTCAAGGCTTTGGCAGCCAAAGCGGTAAGACGGATGATTGATGGAGTAAATGCGGAAGTTACGTATATCCGCACATATAAGATCAGCCTCGTTCTCCGAACAGCAGCGGTAAGCCGCCACTGCGGCCAGTTCATTTCCCCCCGTAAGGTCAATGAGAATTTCTTCTGTTTTATTTTCGCTAATATATCTGGAAAGCTTATCCTCCATGGCCCAGAAATCCGAAGAATCCCATGTTCCAAGCTCAAGCTTTAAATAGGGAATATATTTCCGGCACGCAAGATACGTATTATATACCGCCGTGTGCGTAAAAAACATGGGATCAAAGTAAAACATGACAATATCCGGCTGTATTCCTACAGCCGCAACCATATTTTCAAGAATATTTTTATGGTAAAATTCAATAAGAAGCTTCACCCTGATCACCAACCTTTCTTTAAATAATGCCTGCTACGCAGACATTATACCATGGCCGCAAGCGGCCATGGTATGGTGTTGCCCGATATGCGTACTTTCGCGCAGAAGAAGGCTCGCTTACGCTCGCCGCGCGAAAGACGCGGTATAATGTCTGCTCACGCAGACATTATACCATGGCCGCAGGCGGCCATGGCAGCCCCGGCGGATGCGCAGCGGATTTATGCGGCAAGCGCAGAAACCGCTTTATGCGCAGTATAATGTCTGCTCACGCAGACATTATACCATGAATTGTTTCCTGTTTTAAGTAGATTTTATGCATTTTATTAAGTTTTATGTATTGTTGGTTACTGTTCACAGCCTGGCTAATCACTCGCTGATCAGCCAGGCCTGACAGAGATTCAGGAGTGAGCTTGCTCCTTTTTCGCGAAGCAATGAGCCAAACTGGGGAGCTTGCTCACCAGCTTGGCGACTGCCGCGACCCGTTGAAGCGAAGCGTCAACAGGTCGCGGCAAAACTCTAAATGAGCCTGCGAAGTTACTATTCTCGGCGAAGCCGTGAATAGTAACATTGGTTGGTTACTGTGCATGGTCAGCCGCAAACGATAGGTGTTTTATTCAGAGGCATGCGTGTTTGCTAAGCAGCGTTGCCGGGCGGTCTTTAGGCGCAGGTTAAATTGCCCGTAAAAGTCCTGGTTATAATCATAAGGGGTGAGATAAAACAATTCGAGAATAAATATATCCATTTTTTTGATGAATGTTTCATCTTTGTTTTTTTCGATGACAGCCTCCATATCCATGAGATAGCCGTGCCAGTCGCATATATAACGTTCGTAGGTTTTTAAATCCGGTATTTGCAGCCATTTTTTTATTTTTACCTTTGTCCGGTTTTCTTTCTTACATTCATAGGTCTGTAAAAAGTATTTGAAGTCTTTATCCTCATAGTAGCGCCCAAGAGGAAAAAGGCGGCAGATACCGGGCCTGAAATCATGTACCGAGCACCGTCCTTCGCTATTCAAAAAGGCACAGGATGAAGTATCATCAAGCATTTTCAGGTTTGGAAGAATAATCCCGTCAACAACATTCAGCTCCACCGGCCCGGACAGCAGCATTTCAAAGGTTTTATGAAGATTTTTACACAGCAGGAAAATGTCCATAGGGTCTAATATAATAGAACGCCCCATATCCCTGCAGCAGGCACTGCAGCCAAGACACTCGTTGCAGCCCAATTTAGCCATATCCTCAGAACCGTAAAGGCGGCCGTCGGAAATTTCATCTAATGTTATATTTCTTTTCATACATTATTCCTCTCATCCAAGCATCCATGAAATTAATCACTCAAAATTCAGGAAAAAGCTGAGCCCGCTCTCGTTATCCACAGGCTCCACGGCTACAACATTTTTATCTGTCACACTAAGCGCCGCTCCAAGCTGCTCCCCGCCTTTTTCACACCGGAATACATAAAAGCCCAGTCCGCTGGCATTAGAGCTTAACAGCTCTGGTTCATTATCAAAAATTATCCCAAGCACCTCTGTACTTGCAGCAGACTTTTCATAATTAACATTTTCATATCCCTGGCTGGACAAAATATCTTTTCCCTGCCGGACTGTCATAGGAGCTGCGACCGCCAGATAGATAACTATAATAACAATAATCCCAACAAAAAGCAGACAGGCCATCGCCGAAAGCGGCCTTTTCTCTGAAGGGCTGTAAAAGCAGAACAGCCCAATCATAATTAAGATACCAAAATATAAATAAATATTCAATGTATAAGGATCTATGAACAGAGCATAAAACATAAATATTGTCGCTGCCACAAGAATAAAGCCGCTTACAATAAACGAAATCTTTTTCCCTGCGGACCAAACGCCGCCCTGCCATTTTTGTATAAACTCAGCAATGGGCCGGCGCCGCAGCAAGCGTGGGGCCGCCTTACCGTCCTCTGGTTTTGTATAAATACCTGATTTCAAAAGCTCCTCCCCGCCCTTTTCGTCCTCTCCCCCGGCTTTAGGATACCCGCCGTTTAAAACCCATCCAAGCAAGGCAAATACAGGAAACAGGGGACTTAAATTGAAATA
>JAGZDD010000067.1 GCA_018369015.1 Clostridiales bacterium
CAACGGAAAGTGCGGCGCTGCGTGCCGGTGTTGCTGCGTGCCAGTGGCACGCGTCCGGCAACGACCGAAGCGGAGCGTAGACCACGCGTCCAGCAACGACCGGAGTGGAACGTAGACCGCTTGTTAAGCACCGACCGGAGCGGCAGCGTAGACTGCCGACGGCACGGAGCAATCCTGAGCTTTCATTTATAGTGATGCCGCCGCTAGGCGGTATGTCCGTTTACTATGAAAGCTCGCTTGCCCGTCTGTGCGGACATTTGCCGAGCTTTCATGCGTGGTGGTGCCGCGCGCAGCGCGGCATGAAAGTTTGCTATTCACAGGCAGCCGCAAATACTTGCTGTTTGCGGCATCATGTCTGTTTACGATGTACTCGTATAATAATTACGATTTTTTTCAAATGATTGTCTTTTTTTTATCACTTTTTCCGAAACAGAAACTTTTTTTGTAACAAACAACATAAGTCCTCTGCCCTTTATTTTATAAAATCGCTGTTTTTCACAAACTTTAGCGCCATGTTATTTTTTTCACAAAAATCTATTGCAAAATTCTTCAAAATAGTTATAATAAAGGCTGTTAAAAAAATATCAAGCATAATTTTACTGGAGGGTAAAAATTCATGGCACGTTTTACATTACCAAGAGATTTATATCACGGAAAAGGCTCTCTTTCAGAGCTTAAAAATTTAAAGGGAAAAAAAGCCGTTGTTGTTGTCGGCGGCGGTTCCATGAAGCGTTTCGGATTTTTAGATAAAGCTGTAGACTATTTAAAGGAAGCCGGTATGGAAGTAGCGTTATTTGAAAACGTAGAGCCAGACCCAAGCGTTGACACTGTAATGAAGGGCGCAAAAATGATGCAGGAATTTGAGCCGGACTGGATCGTTGCCATGGGTGGCGGCTCACCAATTGATGCTGCAAAGGCTATGTGGGCTTTTTATGAATATCCTGAAACATCCTTTGAAGATTTGATTACGCCATTCTCGTTCCCAACACTGCGCCAGAAAGCGCATTTCTGTGCGATCCCTTCCACATCAGGAACAGCTACAGAGGTTACTGCGTTCAGCGTTATCACAGATTATAATAAAGGTATCAAATATCCTCTGGCCGACTTTAATATTACACCAGATGTCGCTATTGTTGATCCGGATCTGGCTGAAACAATGCCAAAGAAGCTGACTGCGCATACAGGTATGGACGCCATGACTCATGCCATTGAAGCCTATGTTTCCACACTGCACTGCGATTATACCGATCCTCTGGCACTCCATGCCATCAAAATGATCCACAATGACCTGAAGAAATCCTATGATGGAGATATGGAAGCTCGTGACCGTATGCATAACGCACAGTGCCTTGCCGGCATGGCTTTCTCCAATGCCTTACTGGGTATCGTACATTCCATGGCCCACAAAACCGGCGCAGCATACAGCGGCGGACATATAGTCCATGGCTGTGCTAATGCCATGTATCTTCCACGGGTCATCCAGTATAATGCAAAGGTAGAATCCGCAGCCGTGCGTTATGCGCAGATTGCCGATTTTATAGGTCTTGGCGGAAATACAGTAGAAGAAAAGGTAGCAGCCCTTGTCGCAGAGCTTAAGGCAATGAACGACTCCCTTGATATTCCAAAATGCATTAAGGATTATGAAGGCGGTATTATTGATGAAAAAGAATTTATGGACAAGCTGCCGGAAGTTGCCACACTGGCAATCGGCGATGCCTGCACCGGCTCTAATCCAAGAATCCCTTCCCAGGAAGATATGGAAAAGCTGCTTAAAGCTTGCTTTTACGGTGAGGATGTTAATTTTTAAACTTTCCTTTTTAAATTATTTTAATATAGTTTTTATATCACACACATCTTAAATGAAAGCCAGGATTGCTCCGGACGATGTCTATGAGTCATTGCGTGCAAGCACGCCCTGCCGTATAGCCACCGTCCGGAGCTTTCATAGTAAATTTTTCAAACATAGTAAGAGGCGCAGATTTTTAATCTGTGCCTTTTCCCTTTTCCGTCAAACATCAAAACAGACTGTTTTTTCCACCAACTAAAAGAACAAGCTTCCCACAACTATACTTAACATTTTATGTTATTATCAGTTGGTAGAAAAAGCATAAAAATACGGTATAATGTCCATTAGGAGGTTTGAAAAATATGAAAAAACAGCGAAATAATATTTCTCAGAATTTAACAACATTACGCCAATATCATAAATATTCCCAGGAAGAAGTTGCCGAAAAGGTGGGTGTTTCCAGGCAGGCTGTTGCAAAATGGGAATCCGGGGAATCTCTCCCCGATGTGATCAACTGCGACGCGCTGGCAGCACTCTATGATGTTTCTGTAGATGATCTCATTCATTTTAACTCTCAGTCCGAAAAAATATCCATACCGCCCAAAGGCAAGCACCTTTTCGGTACCGTCAAGGTCGGCGACCGTGGTCAGATCGTTCTCCCCAAAAAAGCCCGGGAAATTTTTAATATTAAATCCGGCGATCTTTTAGTTGTCCTTGGCGATGAAACTCCCGAATGGGCCGGTCTTGCATTAATCCCCGGGGATACATTTCTTAAAACGGTCAACTTTTTGCAAAGCGCCCTGGATTTGTCCGAAAATGAGGAGGAAAAAAAAAACATGAATGAACTACTGTCTGTAAGTAAGCTTACGAAAACTTATCCCGGTTTTTCTCTGACGGATATTACCTTTAAGGTTCTGCCCGGCCATATTATGGGATTAATCGGAAAAAATGGAGCCGGGAAAAGCACAACATTAAAATGTATTCTCGGAATGGTTCATGCTGACGGCGGAAGCGTCTGTATGCTTGGCAGAGATTTTCTTGCCCATGAAAAAGACTGTAAAAAAGACATCGGTATTGTTTTCGGAGGCCTGGACTTTTATCCTTTAAAAAAGCTGTCCGCCATTACTGCTGTCACACGAAAATTTTATCCAGAATGGGATCAGGCAAAATATGAGTCTTATATGAAACAATTTCACCTGGACGAAAAGAAACAGTTTCGAGCCCTCTCTAACGGCATGAAGGTCAAATACCTTTTAGCGCTAGCGCTCTCCCACTCCGCCCGCCTTCTCATTCTGGACGAACCGACCTCCGGGCTTGACCCGGTATCCAGAGATGAACTGCTTCATATTTTTAGGAGTATTGTTGCCGGTCAAAGCCGTTCTATTCTGTTTTCTACCCACATTACCTCAGATCTGGACCGCTGTGCTGACGATATTACCTATATTCAAAACGGCCGGATACTTCAAAGCACAGATAAAGAAACCTTTCTTCGTTCTTTTGAACATTTAAAAGAGCCTGGCGAAACAAAGAATCTTACCCTGGAAGAAATCATGCTGCGCACAGAAAGGAGCGTTTTTGATGAACTTGCTTTATAAAGATCTGGCTCTGGCCGCCCACCCCACCCTTTTTATATTTACGTTATTAGGCTGTCTTGTTATCGTTCCCGCCTACCCTTATACCGTTATATTTATGTTTGGCTGTCTTGTTCCCTACATTTCATTAATGTTTGCCCGGGAAAATAACGATACATGGTATACTATCCTGCTTCCGGTGACAAAAGGAGAGATCGTCGCAGCCAAGCTCCGCCTTTTTGCAGGAGCCCAGTGGATTCAAATTCTGATTTCCGTTCCATTCGCCCTTTTAAGGCACGCTGTAGGAATCGGCAATAATCCGGTAGGCATTGACCCTGTCATTAGCTGGTACGGATTTGGCTTTATCCTTTTTGCACTTTTTAACCTTATCTTTTTTCCTGTTTATTATAAAACCGGATATAAAGCTGGAAAAGCATTTCTTGCAGCTATGCCCCTAATCGTCCTGCTTATGGTGATGTGTGAGGTCAGCGTCCACATTCCGACACTTTACTGGCTGGATAGCAGTGCTCCCGCTGATCTGCTTTGCCAGCTTCCCATCTTAATTTGCGGCATTGCCTTTCACACTCTGTCCATCGCTTTTACCTATAAAGTATGTGTGCCCCGCTTTGAAAAGGTCGATCTTTAATTTGGCATCTTCCCCTTATCTATATTGATGAAGCTTTTCGCAAAAATAGAGCGGACAAAACCATTCCAGTTTTGCAGTCCGCTCTATGGAAACTATTTCTATTGATTATATAGAAGAATCGGTAACAGTTCAGCATAGCTGAACTATTACACAAATCGCTCAATCGCCAAAGCTCCTTAAGGAAATCCAAATCTCCCGCATACTTGCCTCAGGACATTTAACTTTTATCTAAAAAAATCGGATTACTCCACGCCGTACGCCCGGCGGCATCCACACACTCTACGCGGATATAGGTTTCATCGCCGCGAAGCCGCAGCAGCGCATAATCCACGCTGTCTGTTCCGTCCTCGCTAAGTACCGTCGCCCCGGCACCCACATAGTTTCCAGCAATAAAATTGACCCGCTCTACCGGGCTGCAAGTCACATAAGCAACCTGATCGCAAATGCCCCAGTCATAAATTTCCGGGCCGCAGGACGAATAATAATTGCCGTCCACAATCGCCTGGGTAATTGCCTGCCGTGTCAGCTCACTGGCTTTGACAACAATATAGCCGCCGCAGGAATCCTCGAAATACTCTGTGTTGTGATTATCATCAGAGGCCACCGCCCAGATTCGCTTTCCTTCCCTAAGCATTACATCCCAGTAGGTCGTATCATACCCTGTACCGCTTTCATTGACTGTATTATAGTTAAAAATTTCCAGAGCTGTCAGCCCGGTCGTGTGGATAAATTCACTTTCCCGGACTCTCGACCAGATAGGGTGATTATAAATTGTAATACAAGACCGTTTCTTAAGGTCATCACAAAGACTCTGGGCTACAGCTGCACCATCCCACTGGCCGGAAAACACACGGGCAGGCATCTCCTCCATGTGTCCAAAAGGACCTTTAAACGCACAGGCCCCACTGCGGCCTCTATCCATAGCCGCCGCTTCCTGGCCATAAGGCTCTGGCGCAAGAATCCCATGGATATGATGGGCTTTCAGGCAATTTGCGCTGCCCTCCCGCTCTAAAAGCACAGCGGCAGCTTCCACAGCAGGAAGAATAACGAAAGCTTCACTATTAAAATTGCTGCCAAAATCCGTATATATGTTGTGGTCGCTGATCGCTAAAAAGGAATATCCGTTACTTTTGTACAGAGTCACAACCTCCTCAGGCGTCAAACTTCCGTCAGAAACCGTTGTGTGACAATGGAGGTTGCCTTTATACCATTGTCCTTCTCCGTGAAATCCCTTATAATCCATGCTTTCGCCTCCCCTAAGCCTGCGCTGCCTGTGAACATGAAGCAGCAGCATTTCGCGCCGTCAAAACGGCGAATTTTCTGTCATGGCCGCAGGCCGCGCTGATACGTAAGCGGTGCGCTCCATCTATAATTTTAAGCTCCTGCGCAGCCGGTTCCACATGGTCGCCTGAAAATAGTCATACGCCTTGTCATAGACAAAAAGAATCACCTGCGCCCCCACAATGAGCCCCGCCACAACGGCGGCCGACATTTCTCCCGGATAGATCAGCTTAGGAAGCAGAAATAATGCCGGAAGGAACATCACATTAAACATAAAATACCGAATCACCCAAAATACAGCAGTTCTGTGCTTCATCTTTTTAGCATCGGCAATTTTTTCAAAGCTAAGTTCCCGAATATAAATGTAAAGGCTCATGCCTCCATAGGTAATAATATAAAGCTTATTCGGTGCCAGAAAAAAGGCAAGCAAGATTCCGGCAAGCAAAAAGGCAAGCCCGGCGTAAATGCCGCACTCCCGCACAGCGATCCCTGTACAAAAGGCCGCCGCTGCCATAAAAAACAGTGTACTTGGCTCAAAATACCCTCCAATAAGGGTCAGCACCATGGCAACCGCCAGCAGCAAACCTAAAAATGCCATTTTCTTTGCATTTACATGCATGAACACAAGTCTCCTCCCATACATTCACAGCAGGTATCTGCAATCCAAAGGTCACAGCAGCAGTTTCCTGTACTAAGCGGCGGCCGCCCGCCATAGTTTTGTCCAGCTCCCTGGTAACGGTTAGAACGCCACTGAAGCTGGTTCAAAAAGTTCCTGTATTCCGGATTGCCTGGATCCATATTCACAGCCTGGTTGGCATCATTCATCGCCTGGATATTGTTACCAATCCCGGAATTTGCCACAGCACTGTAATAATACCAGCGGGCGTCACGGTTACGGATACCGCTTAAAACATTCAGCGCGTCACGGTAACGGCCATTATTTATAAAATTACCGGCAGCCTGAAGCTCTACACTGGCATTTCCTGAGGACTGGTAGCTGCCACCGCCATAATTGCCGCCGCTGTAAGAACTGCCGCTGCCTCCGCGTTCCCGCTCATCCATGATCTGCTTATAGGCGTCCTGTACCTCTTTAAATTTCTCCTCAGCCAAATCGGCCAGAGGATTATCATTATAGGAATCCGGATGATACTTTCTGCTCAGAGCGCGGTATGCCTTTTTAATTTCCTCGTCAGATGCATTGGGGGAAACCCCAAGCACACTATATGGATCTGAAATCATTCAATACTTCCTTCCTTTGTTTCCATTTTTATCTCTTTGCCCTGCGTTTCTTTGCGCTCCCCTGCTTTTTTGTCAAACTTTTTCCAGACTCCGGCATATAAAATATTGCGCAAAATCTCCACATCCTGTATACAGGGCAATTTTTCAAATTCTATTGTACACTCTGCCATCATCATATTCAACATGAAATTACATTCTTCTGTGAAATTTTCGTGTCCAAAACGGTCTTTAAGCGCATTGTAGCTGCCGCTCGCAATATCTTTTTCCACATCATCAAAAGCATCCATAATGTAGATAAATTTTCCGAGAAAAAATCCCATGCGTTTAAGATTCTCTTCCCATCCGTCTTTTTGATAAACAACAAGCGTTTCCATAATTTTCCCAAAACATCCGGCGACCCGATCAATGCTTTTTTCGCCCTTTGCCTCAAGTTCGTGGAGACGGTGAAGCCAATAGGCAATGGCGCGGCTCTTGCCGGGATATTTCTTTTTTAGTGTTTTATAAGTATGGCGCAGTACTCCGGCCCCTACACAGGCAGCCTTGCTGCCTTCATCCTTCCAGTCATCCATTAAATGGTGGTAAGTCAAAAGCATATTCATATCCGCCCCATATTCCGTAAACTTATTTGCCAGCATTTTCTGTTTTCTTACCGGATGGGCCTTACAGCGATGCTCCTCTATAGAAGGCTCACATTCATACAGGCTTGTCAAAAGCATAACAAGAAATGTCATATCATAAGTGAGCGTCATCTGTCCGGCAAAGCCGTAACGTTTTTTCAATACATGGCACAAGCCACAATAATATGCCTTGTATTCGTGGTATTCCTTCATTTTAAGCTCCGGCTCATTAGCCGTTACATAACCAAACATAAGCACATTCCTCTTTTTGCGCAGACTACTCGCATGGATATTTTAAGCCCCACATACCGCGGATCCTGTCCATGATACGCATATTTTCCAAAGTAACCACCCATGGGAGCCGTCCGCTTTCTAAGTCGCCCGCCTTCATACAGTTCATCGCTTCCCGGATAGAATATTCAAAGCCATTGACCTCATGGGGAAATTCCGCCACAATAGGCTCCTCAAAATTTTTCACAAGAACAGCCTTTTCACAATTGGTAAAATGATCAATAATAATCTTTCCATATTCCCCGGAAATGATAGCTCCATTGCCCGTATCAGACACAACAGAAGAACTTAAAGAAGCCATGCGGCGTCCTCCTCTGTAAATAAACGTTATGACATTATGCTCATCGGTCTGGGCTTCGCCGATATAAGCGGCCGTCTTAATATCCTCAATATCAAAACCAAGAATCATTGTCGCAAAACTGACCGGGTAAATCCCCACATCAAGCAGGGCGCCGCCGCCAAGCTCTTTGTCAAACCACCGCGTTTGGGGAAATCCCTGGGCTGGGAAACCAAAATGTCCTTCAATAAACCGCACCTCGCCAATGACGCCGTCATCGATCCACTGGCGTACCTGCTGGGTCACAGGAAGAAACCTCGTCACCATATTTTCCATAAGAAATACATTATTATCATAAGCCACATCAATCATATATTGGATCTGCGCGGCGTTCATCCCGACAGGCTTTTCGCAGAGTACATGCTTTTTGGCTCTCATAGCGGCTACGGCATATTCACAGTGCATTGGATGAGGCACTGCAATATATACTGCGTCAACGTTTTTATCTTCAATCATCCGCTCAAAGCTCTCAAATGCCTTTGTTACATGATTTTGCTTTGCAAATTTATAAGCCTTTCCATAATTTCTTGAAGCAACGGCGTAAACTCTTGCTTCATCCTTCATTTTATAAACTGTATCTGCAAATTTATGGGCAATCCCACCAGTTCCAACAATTCCCCAGTTAAACATCTCACAGTCTCCTTTCCCCGCTATTTCTCCATCCCGGCTTCCGCCTCGATGGGGCCGCTCGTCAAATGTCCGCTCATGCAAGCATGGCTGACACTTTCCTCGCTATTGTACCATATCTTGAACGAAACCTCAACTTTCCTGGAGGAACATTTTGGGCCGATTTCCTGAATGAACATGCAGCAATTCAGCCATGCAGGCCGGATGAGTAAACTGTTACCAATTATTAATAAATTCTTTGAATTTTCTTTCACTTTCTTGCACTTTCCTTAAGTTGCCAGTTTAGACACAATTTAGACAAATTCTTTTGGTACTGTTTGGCAACAAGGAAAAACCTTGAAATGAAAACCCTTTGAGAATGGAGGAATAACTTACTTATGAAAAATATTCTTGAAGCTTTAGAGTACTCCACCCGGAAATTTCCGGACAAAATCGCATTTTCTTATGAATGTTTGTCCATGACTTATTGCCAATTACAAAGTAAGGCCCAGTCTGTGGGCAGCGCTTTACTCACAGTTCTGCCTGAGGGCACCGAGCAACGGCCATCCCCAGCTTTTTCTCCGGATACAGGCAGCGGCGGCGGGGGTATGGCGGCTATCTCCCGCCCTGTCGCCGTAATTATGCCCCGGGGCTGTGAATGTCTTTGTGCCTGCTTTGGTGTTGTTTACAGCGGGAACTTTTATACAGTCATAGATGACCAAATGCCCAAGGCCCGCATGGAAGCTATTTTTTCCAAGCTTAAGCCTGCTGCTATTATTATAGACGCGGTTTCCTTAGACCGCCTGGATTTCATAAAAAATGCCTCTGTTCCGGTATTTCTTTATGAACAGCTTTCCTGCCAAAAGGTAAATACGCCCGAGCTAGAAGGGGTACGTGCAAAAATGATCGACACTGATCCTCTTTACATTCTTTTTACCTCCGGCTCCACAGGTACGCCCAAGGGTACGGTTGTTTCCCATAAAAACGTGATTGCCTATACGGACTGGCTGTCTGGTGCTTTTCATTTCAATGAAAAAACAGTTTTTGGCAATCAAGCCCCCTTTTATTTCAGCATGTCTGTATTGGACATTTTCAGCACCATACGTCATGGCGCCACAATGTTTATTATTCCCAGACAGTTGTTTTCATTCCCGATACAGCTTTTAAAATATTTAAAAGAACACCATATCAACACCATTTACTGGGTGCCATCCGCCATGATTCTGGCCTCTGGCTTTCATGCCCTCAGCTATGTCAGCCTTCCGGAGCTTAAAATGATTCTTTTTGCGGGAGAGGTCATGCCTGTACGCCACTTAAACGAGTGGCGGGCCCATTTCCCCAATGCCCTTTTTGCCAATCTCTACGGCCCTACGGAGGTAACGGATATATGCTCCTACTATATCATTGACCGGAAGTTTTCCGATGATAAACCGCTGCCCATCGGAAAGGCCTGTGACAACTGCGGCCTTATGGTCATTAATCAAAAAGGCCAGACGGCAGCGCCTGGTGAACACGGTCTGCTTTATGTCCGCGGCTCCTTTGTCGCTTCCGGCTATTATAACGATCCCCAAAAAACGTCCGAAGTGTTTGTACAAAATCCTCTGAATCCTTACTATCCCGAGATCGTATACAACACTGGCGACATTGTCTATATCCGTGAAAATGGGGAAATTATGTATGTCGGGCGCCAGGACTTTCAAATTAAACACATGGGCTACCGTATTGAGCTTGGCGAGATTGAGGCGGCCGCAGCGGCGCTTGAAGCAATCTCCCGCTGCGTATGCCTCTATGAGGCAAATCAGGCAACTCTTGTACTTATATGTCAAACTTTGGCAAAAACCTCCCAGATCCGGGAAGCTCTGAAAAAAAAGCTGCCGCCCTACATGCTCCCCGAAAAAATCATATGCACTGACAATATTCCCTGCAATGCCAACGGCAAAGCCGACCGCGCATGGCTTTTGCAAAACTATTTATAGCTTTTCAGCTATGAACAACCACTAAACAAACAGATGAAAGGAAAAATAATGATGGAAAAATTATTGAATATTTTAAATGAAATTAAACCTGACGTAGACTTTACAAAGGAAGCTGCCCTGATTACAGACAATATTTTGGATTCTATCTCGATTATGGAGCTGGTAAATACGCTTGAAGACGCCTATGATATTGACATTTCACCACTAGACATCGTGCCGCAAAACTTCCAGTCTGCTGATGCTATCCTGGCACTGGTCACGCGGCTCATGGATGAGTAATCATGGCCTTTAACTCTTATTTATATTTAATCGGTTTTTTATCCTTATGCACCCTTTTATATTACCTCTGCCCCAAAAAGGGGCGCTGGCTTGTATTGCTTGTTTTTAGTGCCGCCTACTACTTTTTTTGCAGCCGCAAAACAATCCTGTTTCTTTTAGGCACAATCCTGTGGGTCTTTTTTACCGGGATTATTCTTGAGAAAATACAGGCCAGGGGGCTAAAACGGATGGCTAATGCCGCCCCGGAGGATAAAAAGCAATTAAAGAAAGTCCTTAAAAGGCAGAAAAAGCTTTTTCTTGCCCTTGCATTGGCCGTCCTCTTTGGATTACTTGTTTTCCTGAAATATTATGGATTTTTTTCAGACAATATTAACCGCCTCTTCCCGGAGCTGTTCCCTGCCCTAAAGCTTACCATTCCCCTGGGTATTTCCTTTTATACACTGCAGGCAGCCGGCTACCTCATTGATTTGTACCGTGGAAAATATAAAGCATGTAAAAACCCTTTTCATTTTTCCTTATTTTTATGCTTCTTCCCTCAAATCGTGGAGGGCCCTATCGGCCGGTACGACCGCCTGGCCCCCCAGCTTATCAAAGGACATAGCTTTGACGGCGGCAACATGACTGCGGGGCTGCGCCATATCGCCTTTGGGCTTTTGCTAAAAATCGTCATAGCGGACCGGGCCGCTATTGTTGTCAATACTGTCTTTGACGATTTTAAGGCCTATTCCGGCATTGCCGTCATTTTAGCAATCCTTTTATATACTTTACAGCTTTACGCAGAATTTATGGGCTGCATGGAAATCGTTCGGGGCAGCGCCTTTCTTTTTGGCATACAGCTAGACGCCAATTTCCGGCAGCCCTTTAGAGCCGCCTCAGTAAATGAATTTTGGCAGCGCTGGCACATCACACTCGGGAACTGGATACGCGACTATATTTTTTATCCGGTTTCCTTGTCTGCTCCTTTAAAAAAATTGTCGAAAAAGCTCCCGGGATGGCTCCCGTCCTACTATAAGAAAATGATTCCCGTCGCCATAGCCCTGTTTTTTGTCTGGCTCTTTAACGGGCTTTGGCACGGCAGCAGCTGGCACTATATATTTTATGGCCTGTACTATTATGGCTGCATGGCGCTGGGGATGTTTTTAGAGCCTCTGTCCTCACGGCTGTGCAAAGCCTTACATATTCAAAGAAATGCCAAGGGCTGGCATTATTTCCAGGTTTGCAAGACATTTATTCTTGTCAATATAGGAATGTTAATCTTCCGCGGTAATGGCTTAAGAGCGGCCGCCCACATGTTTTTATCCATTTTTACAGGCTTTGACCTGTCAAGCCTCACAGATCAAAGCCTCCTTGTCCTTGGCTTGGACCTGAAAGACTATATAATTCTTGGGGCCGGCGTCCTTATCATGGGCCTTACCGGACATTTACAAAAAGGCGGGGTATCCATCCATGGACGGCTTGCCGCCCTCCCTCTGCCTCTGCGCTGGAGCATATACTATGCCGTTTTTTTCATTATCCTCATTTTCGGAGCTTATGGAAGAGGCTACGCTCCGGTAGATTTTATTTATGCACAATTTTAACGCAGGAGGTCATACCGTGAAAGCAATGCTAAAGAAAAACCGGTGCTTTTTTGTAAAAGCCGTTATTTTTGTCCTGATTCTTGTAATCCTGTTTAATTTTGTCCAAAATATTCTTCTCCCTAAAAGCAATGAGAATTTCGGCTCCTACGGTATCGGCGCATTTTTAGGGGAGCCGGAGCAAACTCTGGATGTTATCGCCATCGGCAACAGCAATATGGCCCAGGGAATGAGTATGATGGAGCTGTATAAGGCCTATGGATATGCCGGATTCACCTGCGCCCAGCCAAATCAGAGCATAAGCCAGGCCTGCTCCCTTCTTTCGCGTATTTTAGAACGCCAGACGCCCAAGCTCGTTATTCTTGAGGCAGATGAGCTTTTTCTTGGAAAAAGCACGATGGCTAATGCGGAAATGATTGTTAAAGATACGCTTCAAAATAAATTTCCGGCCCTCTATTACCATGACCGCTGGAAATCCCTCACATTATCCGACCTGGTGCTGCCTGTAAATACATCATGGCGCCATTATGCCAGAGGGTATAAATTAGAAACCGATATTGCGCCCTATACAGGCGACAAAGCTTATATGTCAAAAAATACAGCCCCGGTGGAAATCGACAGACTTACAAAAGCCTGCCTGAAATCTTTTATTGCCATGTGCCAGCGCAAAAATACCGAGGTCATGCTCTTAAGTATTCCCTGTCCAAAATCGTGGAACAAGGCAAAGCATGACGCTGTTGCCGCATTTGCAAAAGCAGAGGGGATCACTTATCTTGACTTAAATCCCGGCGCCAGCACCAATGTTCCCGGATTTAAGTCAAGCCTTAATATCGACTGGAATAACGACACAAAAGATATGGGAACACATTTGAATATTTACGGTGCATTTAAAGTCACTGACATTTTCGGGGAATTTCTTCAAAAAACCAGGCAGCTCCCGGACCGGAGGGGAGCGAAGGGCTATGAGCAATGGGATCAGTTCCTTAAAGAATATGAAACAAAAATCGGCAAATACAGGCCGTAACCGGTTCGTAAAATAACAGCAAGGCGTGGCTGAATAGTTACACATTTTCTCTTGCGGCAAGTCTCATAATTATATACAATAAAAGCAGGAAAAACTACAAGGGAATACCATGATTATACCAGGAGGGAATCTTATGCTAACCATTGACCGTTTTGAAGGGGAACTTGCGATATGCCAGACAAAAACCGGGCAAATACAGACAGTCCATCTGGAAAAACTTCCAAAGGGCTGCCGCGAGGGCGACGCTATAGAATTAAGAAACGGAGTCTATGTCCAAACAGATAACAGCCTTCGCCGCAAAGAAATGAAAGAAAAAATGGAAAAGCTTTTCAAAAAGCCAACAAGCCCAATCCTCTGAAGCAGATCAGCAGGGGATTGGACTCGCGCGGCATACGCGTTTACCAGAAGACAGCAGACAGTCCTTAAAGGAGAGCTTTTTCACTTTCCTTTAAGGCCCTAAACTGTTGCTCTTATATTTTTCTTATCTTCCGCAGCAGAATTTATATTTTTTACCGCTGCCGCATGGACAGGGATCGTTGCGGCCGACTTTTTTGCCTTTAACAATCGTCGTAGAGCTTTTCTGCTCTTTGTAAAGCTCTTTGCGGCGTTCCTCGCTCAGAAGCTTATCCCACTGGGGAAGATTATAAAGCCATTCAGCCTTTGCTGCAACCATATTTTTATACAGCAGTTCAAGGTCAATATCCAAAGTAACCGTTGTATCCGCTTCAAGCTCCTCAATTGGGTTTGGCTCCTTAATACTTTCATTGATACCATCCAGGAAGCCCAGCATAATTGCGGGTTCCATGCCATACTTGTCTGCAAGCTCCTTCACAGTACCCGTGATTACCTCAATCGGGCCTGACAAAATCTGCTCATAGACTTCTTTTTCCTTCAAATAATAATTTGTCCAGAATTTTTGCTGAGATGCCGCATCCTTGCTGTACTGGGTAACGATCTTTTCCCATTCCTGCATTAAACTGCTCATTTGTTTCACCTTTTCCTTTATGTGTAGTGTTGCTGTTTACTGATCTTTTGGCAAACAGCCATGTGTGTTCGCTTAACGCTTATGGTATTATATTATAATTTTACGTCTCTTGTCAACTCATGGCGGATAGAATCCATAACCTTTTTCACAGTTCCCTTTGCAAAAGGATTGCTTAAGCCAGCAATTTTAAGAAGCTCAAAGTACCCCTGGCTTCCTCCGGCACAGCACAGGCGGTAATAATCCTCCCATGCAGCTTCCCGGTTTTCCTTCATACGGCCATAAAACTCAAAAGCTCCCATCTGCGCCAGGGCATAATCAATATAATAAAACGGGAATAAAAAGATATGCTGCTTCTGCATCCAGAAGCCTCCCTCTTCAAGGAATTTATTTCCATCATAATCCCTCCATGGCATATAGCGCCTTTCAAGTTCCCGCCATATTTCCCTGCGGCGTCCGGCGTTTACAGCCTTTTCCTCAAATACCCGGTGCTGAAACTCATCCACGCAGGCCATATACGGAATCACGGTCAGGGCGCTGACAAGATGGGCGTAACGGTACTTATCTGCATTTTCCTCAAAAAACATATCCATCCACGGATAAGTGAAAAATTCCATGGACATGGAATGAATTTCATCAATCTCTGTCGTTGACCATACCTGGCCGGACAGAGGATAAATGCGCGACGCACTGTAGGCTTCAAAAGCATGGCCAGCCTCATGGGTCAGAACATCCACATCGGCACTTGTTCCATTAAAATTGGAAAAAATAAAGGGCGCCTTATCATCTGCCAAAAACGTACAGTAACCGCCCTGGCGTTTCCCTGGCTTTGTTTCCAAATCAAACAGGCCATGCTCTACCATATAATCAAAAAATTCCCCGGTTTCCTTTGAAAGTTCACGGTACATTTTCTGAGCCTTAAGAACAAGCTCCCTGGCAGTTCCTTTTGGGATAGCATTGCCTTCCGGATAGACCAGGGCTTCATCATAATAGTAAAGCTTATCTATGCCAAGCCGGACTCTTTGCTGTTCAAAAAGCTGCTGGCAAAGAGGAACAATTTCTGAAACAATCTGATTTCTGAAATTTTCCACATCCCTGCGGTCATATTCAAAACGCTCCCGGCTTTGATACGCCATCTCAATATAGTCCTTAAAGCCAAGCTTTTCTGCCATATCGCAGCGCACCTTGATAAGTTCGTCATAGATCTTGTCCAGTTCCGGGGAAACGGACTCATAAAGTGCGGACCATGCCTGGAAGGCTTCCCGCCGCAGCGTCCGGTCCGTACTCTGCATATATTTTAAAAGCCCATAAAAATTCACGTTTTCACCGTGAAAGGTTGTTGTGCATACCGCCGATACTTTAGCATACTGCTGTGTCAGGCGGCTTTCTTTGACCTGGTTTTCCAGGTTCGCCTCATTGGCAAAACGCAGTTGGTTTCTTATATTATGAATATAAAGCTCTCCATAATCCTTTTCAAAAGCCTTTAAAAACGGCGACTCTAAAATACGTTCGTTGGCCGCCTTAAGCGCAAGTTCTGCTTCTGGAACGGCCTGGGCAAAAAACTCCATCTCTTTCTCATAAAATTCATCGGCTGTATTTACAGTATTTCGTATACTTGCCACTGTATTCATAGTATCCAAATGATCTTTTGCCTGGTTAAGCTTAAGAAACAGCGCTTTAGCTGTCTCGTAGCTGTCTGCCTTTGGAAATTCCTCCACAAATGTTTTTACGGCAGCCTTAAAGCTCTCCATATCCGGGCGCTCATATTGAATATTTGAAAACTTGTCCATTTCCTCATCCCTTTCATTGTTTTTGCCGCGTTCCTCACGGCATCAGGTTATCCCCTTGCGGGGTTTCATTGTTTTTGCCGTGTTCCCCACGGCATCAGGCTATCCCCTTGCGGGGTTTCATTAATTTTGTTATAAACGCAGCTATTTATATAGGAATAAAATTCCAAGAGTTCCAGGTCCACAATGGCAGGAAATTGTACATCCGGCTTTTGTCACAAAGATTTCCTTCACCCCAGGCTGATGTTCACGGATTTTATTTACTGCCAGATCAATGATCTTTTGGTCAATACCTGAGTGGGTCACAAAAATACGGTCCAGCTTAATGTCATCTCTGCCTGCCAGCAAATCATCCGCATAAGCGGCAAAGCATTTTTCTGTCTTTCCCCGGTATTTCTTTGTTGAAATCATCTTACCATCAACAAGATCGATCCTTGGCTTCAGTTTTAAGATATTTGCTCCCAGGGCCGCCACACTGCTGCACCGTCCGCCCTTCCACAAATACTCAATGACATCCACAAGAAAGCTTGTCTGATACTTTTTCTTGCGCTCCTCAATAATTTCCACAATTTCCTTGGCCGTTTTTCCCTCATCCCGAAGATCACAGGCCTCAAGCATCAGAAGGCCGATCCCTGTAGAAAGCACCCTGGAGTCCACCGGATAGACAGCCCCAAGTTCCTGGGCTGCCAGGCGCGCCGAATTGTAAGTTCCTGAAATATCTGAACTTATATGAAAATGAATTACCTCATAGCCCTTATCAATCCATGGCTTCCAGAAATTAATATAATCATTGGCATTAGGCGCACTTGTTTTACTCATTTTTCCGGTCTTTTCATAATACCGGTAAATATCCTCCGGCGTTGCGTCCACGCCGTCAAGACACTGCTTATCCCCGATCATCACTGGAAGCGGCATAACCTCCATCCCAAAGCGTTCCAGAATTTCCTTTGGAAGATCACATGTGCTGTCACCGAATATCTTTATTTTTTCCATACAAAACAACTCCTCATTCATCCAATTTTAATTTAACGCTTTTGCTGCGTTTTTAATAGCATCCGGCAGTATAGTTACTATCCTGTAAACATTAACACCCGCAGACTCATTTGAAATTTGGGCTTCGCACCTATTGACGCGTTGCTTCAACGGGTCGCGTCAGTCGACAAGCTGGCGAACAAACTCCCAATTTTGGCTCGTTGCTTCGCGCAAAAAGAGTCCGCGAACTACCAAGTCACGTTCTTACGCCAGGGAGAGCAGAGTGTTTGAGACTGCTCTGAACAGCAATCCAATATACACTGTTCACAAAGTATAGTTTAACACTAATTATCCAACTTCTCAATGCTGTTTTTTCCATCCCGGCTGCGCCTCGATGTTTCGTTCGTCAAATGCCTGCTCATGCGAGCATGCGCAGGCACTTTCCTCGCTGTTATATCATTTTAATTATGCATATGTTTTAGTCATGCCGATTTTAATATACATTACATAAAATTATTGATTTATGTAAAATAATTATATAAAATATATACAAAAGAATTGTAATAAGGAGGTAACTTTTATGGCTGATAAATTTTATGCCAAAGGACCGGGCAACAATGGTTATATTAAAAACCTGGAAGTCTGCTCCTTTAATGAAATGGACGGCAACTGCGGTATGTTCCAGATGGCTCTGTACAAAACAGCGGAAGGAAAATACTATCTTTACGGCGCGTGCTTTGGCGGTACCCAGAACGGCGTAATGATTAGTGAAGTGACAGATCCATATAATCCCCGTTTTGTAAAACATTTCCAGCTTGTAGACCCAAAAGAATATCCGACAACAACAACGCCAAAACTCCAGGTTGCCGACGATCTGATGATCTGCGCTATGTCCGCAGGTTCCGGCCCTAATGCCCTTGTAGAGCAAAGCGAGCTTAAAAATATGAAATGCGAGGTTGGTATCCGCATTTATTCATTAAAAGAAGATCCTGAAAACCCGAAATTCCTCGGTTACTGGGATTGCGGCGTACCTCATTCCATCGGCGTTCACCGTTTTATGTACAACGGCGGGCGTTATGTTTATCTTTCCTGTGAAGCCGAACGCTTTGAAGGCATGATTATGCGTATTGTTGATATTGCCGATCCAGCCCATCCTGTAGAAGTCGGCAACTGGTGGTCGCCGGAGCAGTTCGTTGACGGTTATCCCGGACGCACAGTGGACCATACAGCGCCCCATGTTCCTGCTTTTATGGACAAAGGATGGATGCACGGGCCTCCATTTGTACGTGAAGACGGCCTGTGCTTCTGCGGCTATTGCGGCGACGGCTTATATATTCTTGATGTCAATGATGTAACACGGCCCAAATGCGTAGGCAATTTAAGACTTCAGCCGGTATTTTCAAGCCACCTTGCCGGAGCAAGAACTCACACAGCCCTTCCGCTTCCGGGCCGGGATCTTGTCGTTGTCACCAACGAAGGCGAACGCTTCCAGTTCTTCCCACCGGGATCGATCAAGGAAGCTCAGGCTTTAAACAATATCCATATGATCGATGTCCGCGACCCGTCCAAGCCGACATTAATTGCTGAGTTCCCATACCCTGAAGTTCCGAAGGATTTCCCATATCCGAACTTCAATGTAATGAATCTTGGCTGCCAGGGTCCTTTTGGCCCACATAACCTTCACGAGCCAATGAGCGGCAAACCATGGCTTGAGCAGCGCGGCGACCGCGTTTACTGCTGCTACTTCGCGGCAGGACTTCGCATTTACGATGTATCCGATCCTTACTACATTAAAGAGCTCGCCTACTTTATTCCGCCAAATCCAAATAAGACGCCTGAAGAATCTTATTTCCCAGGCTTCCCGGGTCCAAGAAATGCGGTTACTGAGGATGTCATTGTTGATGACAGAGGTTACATTATTATCACAGCCTTAGATGACGGCTTCTACATTTTAAAGAGAACCGGCGAGGCAGATAACTAAAAATCTATATAATATATTCCGTTACTATTCACGGCTTCGCCGTGAATAGTAACTACATTCCGCCTGCAAGCGTAATTCTTCATCCCGCTCGTTGATTTCCCTGAGTATTTTACAGGGTACTCCCACAGCCACAACGCCCGACGGTATATCTTTTGTTACAACACTTCCCGCACCAATCACTGTATTATCTCCTATCGTTATTCCTGGCATAATCAGTACGCCCGCCCCAATCCAGCAATTTTTTCCAATACGAATAGACGCATTGTACTGGTAACCCTGCTCCCGCAGTTTTGGATGAATCGGGTGCCGTGCAGTTGTTAATGTAACATTTGGCCCAAACATCGTATAATCTCCCACATAAATATGGGTATCGTCCACCAGAGTCAAATTAAAGTTGGCATAAACATTCTTTCCAAAATGTACAAAAGCGCCTCCAAAATTGGCATAAAGGGGCGGCTCTATATAACAGCCTTCGCCAATTTCAGCAAACATTTTTTTCAATAGTTCCTGCCTTTTTTCCAGCTCCAAAGGCCGTGTAGCATTGAAATCATAAAGCTGCTCCAGCCTTTTTTGCTGCTCTTTTACAATCTCGCTGTCATTTGGCAGATAAAGCTGTCCTGTATGCATTTTTTCTTTCATTCCCATTTTATCCCCCTCCCGTATCCTATAAAACGTCAGTAACAGTTC